>CAYFOM010000014.1:0-95062 GCA_964344765.1 uncultured Planctomycetales bacterium
CGAGTTTTTTGAGCCTACACGCAAAGAGCAAAAGGCTGCGTGTAAGAAGCTAGGCATCGCAACGCCACGGTGGGTGATTGCTCGCACCGAGGTACAAATCGAACGCGCTGCCGAGCGACTCAACTTCCCGGTGTTCGTCAAGCACTACAGTAGCTATTCCAGCATCGATTTAAGTCGTCACTCCAAAGCAGTAACACCTGCTGGCTTGCGTCGCCAGGCGCGCAAAATCATTTCTAAGCATGGCGCTGCTTTGATTGAAGAATTTGTAGAAGGAATCGAATGCACCGTTCTGGTTGCCGAAAACCCCGACAACCCCCGAAAGCCGATCACTTACACACCTATTCAGTACAACTTCCCCGAAGGCGATACCTTTAAGCACTCTGATTTGAAGTGGGAAGACTACAGTGGCTTGTCTGCCGAGCCAGTTCGAGATGAAAAACTGGCCAAGCGAATGTGCGACGAATCGGCGCGCTTTTTTGCCGAGCTAAAAGGCGTCAGCTTCGGGCGTTGCGATATTCGGGTTGATGCCGACGGCGTCCCGCACATGCTCGAAATCAATCCCAATTGCGGTCTCTATTACCCTGAGGCCGATGCCGGCAGCGCCGACTTAATTTTGATGAACGATAAAGCCGGCCACGCAGGTTTCACCGAACTCCTGGTTCGCTCTGCGCTGAAACGCTATCGCCGACGCCCAACTCGTCGGCGTCGGCGAAAAACGGCTTAATGCCGGGCGTGGGTATGCCAACCCTGGACGCTTAAACCGTCCAAGTGTCGCCACTTCGCAGAAGCGACTCCAGCGTGCCTTCACCCAAGTCATGGGTGACGTCTTCTACTTGTTGATGAATGGCTTGATCCAACAACGGGCGCTCGACCTGGCGGAAGATGCCAATCGGCACTGGAATTTTTCCGGCTTCGGCGCCTTGGCAGATGCGGAATGCATTGGCACCGGTTCCGCCATCGGCGCGCCACATGGTTGCGTCGGCGGGATCGCAAACCTCAATCGAGTCCGGCGTAAAGCGCAAGCCTTGCTCGCCGTCTTTGCCGAACACTAAAGGTTTACCGGGTTGTAAGTCCACCTGGCGGTCATCGCGCACTTCGCGATCAGTGATATGGCCAAAGGCATTATCGTTAAAGATCACGCAGTTCTGCAAAATCTCTACAAAAGCAAAACCTTGATGTTCATGCGCAGCTTGCATGATTGCCTTCAAGTGCTTGACCTGAGTATCTACCGAGCGCGCCACAAAGCTCGCGCCCGAACCCAATGCCAAGGCCATCGGATTGAACGGCGCATCCAAAGCACCATACGGTGAAGACGGAGTCTTTTTACCCGGCACCGTAGTCGGCGAATACTGACCCTTGGTCAATCCATAAATGCGGTTGTTGAACAACAACACCTTGATGTTCAAGTTACGCCGCATCGCATGGATCAAGTGATTACCGCCGATCGACATCGCGTCGCCGTCGCCGGTGATCACCCAAACGTGCAAGTCCGGATTCGCAACCTTAATGCCACTAGCAATCGCCGGCGCGCGGCCGTGAATGCTGTGGAAACCAAAGGTATCCATGTAGTAAGGGAAGCGGCTGGAGCATCCAATGCCCGATACCACAACAAACTTTTCCTTCGGCACGCCAAAGCCGGCAAAGGCTTGCTGCACGCCGTTCAAGATTGCGTAATCACCGCAACCTGGGCACCAACGAACTTCCTGATCGGAAGCGAAGTCCTTTTTCTTGTAAGTGACGGTCTCGCTCATCGTCGTGCTCCTAGCTCAACAGCTGCTCGATGTGGGATGCCAACTCGGTCGACGTAAACGGCTTGCCCTGCACCTTCGGCAGCGACTGCGCGTCGATCAAGTATTCGGAACGAATCAGGCGGCACAGTTGGCCGCGGTTGAGTTCGGGAATCAGAACTTTCTTAAAGCCCTTCAAGATGTCGCCGAGATCATTCGGCAGCGGCCACACGTTGCGCAGATGCACTTGCGAAACCGACTTGCCTTGCTCTTGGCAGCGAGTCACCGCACCGCGAATCGCGCCGAAGGTCGAGCCCCAACCCAGTACCAGCAAGTCGCCTTCGGATTCACCGAAGACTTCCAGTGGCTTGTAGCATTCGGCAACGCCCATGACCTTTTGCTCGCGCAATTTCACCATGCGCTCGTGGTTCTCGGCGTCGTACGAAACGTTGCCGGTGAGGTCGGCCTTTTCCAAACCGCCAATGCGGTGTTCCAGCCCAGCCGTGCCAGGCTTGACCCACGGACGCGCCAGCGTTTCAGCGTTGCGCGAATAGGGGTGGAAGTTGCCGTCGGCATCGGCGTTCGGCGTGTCACCATCACTGCTGACGTCATCCGCCGTGGTGAACTTCACCGGGAACGGTTTCAACGAATCCACCGACGGAATCCGGAACGGTTCGGCTCCATTACCGATGTAGCCATCACTAAGGAAAATCACCGGAGTCATGTAAGTGGTCGCAATCTTCACCGCTTCCACCGCCGCCTCGAAGCAGTCGGCCGGAGTGGACGCAGCGACCACCGGCATCGGTGCTTCGGAGTTGCGACCGAACACCGCTTGCAGCAAATCGGCTTGCTCGGTTTTGGTCGGCAGTCCGGTCGAGGGACCGGCGCGTTGTACGTTGACGACCACCAGCGGCAGCTCAATCATCACAGCCAAACCCAGCGCTTCGGTCTTCAGCGCCAATCCCGGACCAGATGTACCGGTCACACCCAGCGACCCGGCATAACTGGCACCGATGGCAGTGCAGATGCCGGCGATTTCGTCCTCGGCCTGGAAGGTGGTGACGTTGAAGTTCTTGTAGCGCGACAGTGCGTGTAGAACGTCGGATGCCGGAGTGATCGGGTATGACCCGTAAAACAGCGGCAAGTTGGCCAGCTTGGCACCGGCAACCAATCCCATTGCCGTCGCCGTGTTGCCGCCAATGTTGCGGTAAGTGCCACTTGGCAAAGGCGCCGCGCCTACCTTATAAACCGACTTAAACAGCTCCGAGTTATCGGCGATGTTCGCCCCGGCGCGCAGCGCAAGTATATTCGCCTCAAGGATTTGCGGCTTCTTGCCAAACTTCTGCTCGAGCCATTTTTCGGTGTGCTCCAGCGGCCGCGAGTAGGCGTGATAAAGCATGCCCAGCGCCAGCAAGTTCTTGCAGCGCAGCGCATCCTTGTTCGACAGGCCGGTGCTTTCCACCGCCTTCAGCGTCGCAGCATTCAAATCGATGGCGATCAGCTGGTAATCCTCGTCCAAATGAGGATCATCCAGCGGGTTCTCGTCGTATTTGGCCTTGACCAGATCGCGCTTGCCGAAGTTGCCGGTGTTGACAATCAACAAGCCTCCTTCCTTGAGATCGGGCAAATTGACCTTCAACGCCGCCGGATTCATCGCCACCAACACGTCAGGCTGGTCGCCCGGCGTATGGATGTCCTTGGCCGCAAAGCGCACCTGGAAGCCCGACACGCCGAACAGCGTTCCCACGGGAGCGCGGATTTCAGCCGGGTAGTCCGGGAAGGTCGCCAAATCGTTGCCCAGCTGCGCCGACGTGTCGGTGAACTGGGTGCCCGTCAACTGCATGCCGTCGCCCGAGTCGCCGGCAAAGCGGATCACGACTTCGTCAACGTGCTGCAGTGGGATCTCTTGGGGTGTGGTTGCCATCTATTCCGCCGTTCTTCACGGCCGCAGCCGCCCTCGGCTGGCCGCACATTCTATCCGTCTTGCCTGTAGGGCAGGGGACTGCTTGTTCCACCGAATTGACGGCTGAACCGCCGTTTTTCCGCCTTTATGCACCGTTTTCCCGGATTCGCTGAAAAGGAATTGCTTTTTGACCGACATGGATGAAGATGGAAACTGTGAAGCAAACCCCTTCCAGCGCGAAGACCAACGGCGTCGCCATGTATTTTGGCGATTTTGCCGGTCGATATCTGTTTAGCAGATATCGCGCGGAGGGACGCTTGCCTGGATAACGACGATCAAGTTGTCCGACCTTCAAAAGCCCATCCGCGCACATGCGGGTGGGCTTTTTTTGTTGCCCTACCACCACACCTCCAATGGAACCACAAATCCCACCAGCCAACGGCGCCAACTCGGCTGCCGACGGTGACCCTCACGTACAAAATGGTCGCGCGGACGCTCTCGCCGACGTGTCCAATCTCGCCTGCGCGCCGGACCTCGCCAACCTATTGCGGCAACGCATGGGGTTGTCGGATCAATTTGCCGACCGCATCCTGCGCGAGGTGCAGGACTACTCGCGGCGCAGTCATGCGCAAAAAGCCAACGGCCAAACGCTGCACCAAAGCTGCCGCGTCGGCTATCAGGGTGTAGCCACTTGTTACAGCGATCTGTCCATCGACAAATTGTTCTCTCACCGCGATCAGTCGGTGCGGGAAAGCGTCGGCTACTCGAGTTTTGCCGACGTGATCGCCGCGCTGGAGCGTGGCGATATTGATTACGCGTTGCTGCCGGTGGAGAACACGTTGATCGGCAGTATTAGCGAAGTCAATCACTTGCTGGCGACGCGGGATGTTGCCGTGGTCGATGAAGAGGTTTGGGAGGTGGAGCATTGTTTGGCTGCGCTTCCGGAAGCGAAATCCGAGGATCTGCGCGTGATTCGCAGTCATGCCGTTGCGTTGCAGCAGTGCCAACGCGTACTCGGCACCCTGCCGCAAGCCAAATCCGAACACTACTTCGACACCGCCGGCGCCGCTCAATCGGTGCGCGATGCGCGCGATCCGCAAATCGGTGTGATTTGTTCCAGCGAAGCCGCCGAGCGTTTTGGATTGCAGGTGCTGCGCCGCGATGTGGCCGATCATCCGCACAACCAAACGCGCTTCTTGTTGCTGGCCAAGCAGGCGGAACCGGCCAGTCGAGGGCTTCCGTCGAAAACGACGATTCACTTCGCCGCCGATGATCGCTGTGGCGCGTTGGCTGAGTGCTTGACCGCGTTCGCCAATCATGAGGTGAATTTATTGCGATTGGAAAGTCGGCTGCAGCCGGATACGCCGTGGGAATACATGTTCTTGGCGGACCTGTGCGGGCACCAGGAGGATGAAAAGGTCAAAAACGCGTTGGCCGACTTGCGCGGGCTGGCGAATCATGTGCAGGTGTTGGGGACTTACCCGCACCGCGCAGTGGATACGCGACCCGAAACTACTCCGATGCCTTCCGGCTTGGCCGAAGTCATGCAGGCGCGCGCTGCGAAGGTCGACACGAATGGTGGTTCAACGAAAGCAAATGGCACCAAGGTTGTCGTGAAAACCAGCAAGCAACCCAGCGGTGTTTCGGTCGGCGGGGTGACTATCGGAGCGGGCAACTTCACTCTGATTCTTGGGCCTTGCGCGGTGGAAAACCCGCAGCAAATTCGCGATGCGGCGAAGATGGTGAAGGATCACGGCGCCCACATCCTGCGCGGCGGTGCGTTCAAGCCGCGCTCGTCGCCGCACTCGTTCCAGGGGTTGGGTTTCGAAGGCTTGGATCTACTGACCGACGTCGGCCGCGAGTTCGACATGCCGGTGGTCACCGAAGTTTTGAAGCCCGAAGACGTCGACGGCATCGCCGCTAAGGCGGATATGTTGCAAGTCGGTGCGCGCAACATGCAAAACTTTGCGCTGCTGAAGGTGCTGGGCAAAACGCGTCGGCCAATTTTGCTGAAGCGGGGGATGAGCGCGACGTTGAAGGAGTTGTTGCAGGCTGCGGATTACATTCGCGCCGGCGGCAATCAACGGGTGGTGCTGTGCGAGCGCGGCATTCGCACCTTTGAAACTGCAACTCGCAATACCCTCGACATCAGCGCGGTGCCGGCGCTGCGCGATATGACTGACTTGCCGATCGTGGTCGATCCATCCCACGCAGCTGGGCGTCGCGATTTAGTCGTGCCGATGGCACTTGCTGCAGTTGCTGCCGGCACCGATGGTTTGATCGTCGAATGCCATCCGCGACCCGATGAGGCTTTGTGCGATAAGGAGCAGGCGCTGCGCGTGGAAGAACTGGATCAACTAGTTGCCGGTTTGGAACCCATACTTCGCGGGCAGGGGAGGCTGTAAAACCAGCTTTTCGGTTTCGGACTCCGGCAGGACGAATGCAACTGCCGGAGCTTCGATCTCGAGTTCCGGTATGCAAACGCGCACGATGACTTTGGCACAAGGATGTTTCTTGTCTAAGTAGTAAGCCGGCGTTGGCGCGGTGAATCGACCTAGACCCATTTGGTCCACGTCGGCTTGGCGCAAGGTCAGGTCATACTCGAACATGTTGCTGGCGACGGCGCGCACGCTGTGGTCGACGCTGTCCTCACTCAATGCTGCCGGTGTGGCAGAGAGTTGAACGCGGGCGCCGGAGTCACCCCAACTCACTTTTTTGTCGCCCCGATACCAAGTGTCGGCGACTGCGGCAATGGTTAATTTCCACGGCCGACGAATACGAATTCCGAGCTGATTCCAGCGAGGGTTGTTGTTGGTGAATGGCGAAAGATAAAAGGTGCATTCGACGTCGTCGATGCCGGCGCGATAAAGATAGGCGTGCAGTTGTTCGTCGGGTAATCCGTTGGCAACGCGCCACGCACTGTCGAAATCAAACCAAGTCCCGTGGAGCTGGCCGCCGGCTAGAAGTACCCATTTGCCGCGCTGCGTCTGGCGCAATCCCTCACCGATTTCTAACCAAGTGTTGTGGTTCTTTTCCAACTGCAGCGCATATTCGCTCTTTGGTTCGCTTGCGGACGGCTCGGGGTTGACTGCGGTTGGTTCGGGGTTGACTACAGTGGGCTCGTTCGCGGTCGGGTTCAGGCTGTTTTCGCCAGCATCGCTATGGCGGGGGCCGGAGCAAGCTGCGAGCAAGCACAAGAGGACGGGGAGGTGGCGGTGTTTCATGGCGCAGAATCCAAACTTAACCCAAGCTCGAATCTTGGTGAAAATCGCGCCGTCACCTCTCAGCGCCTTGGTGAAAGGCAGAGGACCTTAAAGAATCATCGGGGCGCCGAGCTGCGTCAACCGAATTGGCATCGGTCGGAACGTACTGGCGTCGACGTGAAACTTCACTCGTTGGCCGGCTTCGACGGCTACGCCGTTGATCGAAGTTTCTCGCTCCAGTGGATCGCGGATGCGCCCGGTAATCGACAGCTGTCCTTCCTTTAGGGATAGGGATTCCAATATTAGGAAGTGGGGGTACTTGGCCCGTGAGGAATGCGTTTCCCAACCTCCTGATTCATGGGTATAGACTTCGAGAAAATGAAATTCGGGGTAGTGCTCGGACTCGTTTCGCCTATTCAAAAAGTAGACCTGACTGCGCTCTTTGCGGTACAAAATCTTTGCATAGTCTTGATCTAATTTTTCAAGGTAGCTGGCTCCGTCTTCCCGGTCGAGGAGTTTGCCGAATAAGTAGTCCTTGGATGGGATATAAGGACCGGAGTATGTTCCTTTAAGGATTTGGTTTAGGTCCCTGTAATAGCGTTCAGTCACTGGTTGGGAAGCCGACACCTCTGCTCGATCGACGGCTTGATAGCCGATGTAAATAAGGGCTCCAAAAACTAAGAGATAGAGAAGTACAGCTCTCATTACCAATCCATGGGCGGCCCGAGTTGTTCGAGCCCGATGGCCATACTACGAAATTCGCTTACGTCTAGGTCAAATCTGACCTTCTCCCCGGCGCGTACAGTGGAGCCGTTGAGATCCGGTTCCCAATCAAAGTCCTCACGAATATTGCCAAAGATGCGCAAAGTATCTTTGTGCAGGTCCAGCGTGTCCAGTTGCAGGAAGTGCGGGTAGCCGGCATGCGAAACATGGTTTTCCCAGCCGCCACTTTCGACGGTGACCACACTCAAGCACACCTTTTCCGGTGCTGCATTCGTGTACCGACGCTGATGCAAAAAGTAGACCTGGCTGCGGTCGGGCCGGAACGCGATTTGGTCATGGTCAGCGTCCAACTTTTCCAGATAGTCCCAATGCTTGTCGTAAGTCAGTAGGGTGCGAAAGAGATCATCTTCTTCGGCGTTTCCCAGGATCAACTCCCCGCCGTTGAAGAGTCGCTCTAATTCGTTGTAGGCAATCTCGGATTGCTCGGCCGCTTCTTTGCTATAGCGCACAAAACCCAGCGCGAGATAAAGAACAACGATGGCAGCGATGCCGACTTGGACGGATTTGCTCATGGCGATCGAAGGCTAGGGTACTAAAACCTCGGTGTCGAATTGAATCTCAATTTGCTCACTGCCGCGTTGAATCAACATCACGGTCTGCTTCGGTCCGCCGATGGGATCGTGCTCGAGATGACGGCAGCCGCGGTCTTCCAACTTGGTTCCGTTGATGGCGATAATTTCATCATCAATCCGAATGCCGGCACTGTCGGCGGCGCTGCCGGCGAACACCCTTCGCACGATGAGTCGATCCTCACGCGGTGCGGTCACAATGCCGGTTCCATAAAGCGGCGGAAACTCAATCGGAATATCAATCGAAGTATCATTGGCTTGAAAGCGCGCGCGGTGATTGATCTGATCAAAAGTGACGACAAAATCGCGCAGGACGACCTGACCCACTAAGTTTGTGCTCACCGAGCTGTTCACAATTGGCTGGCCCAGGGTTAACGGCCCAAGTTTCATATCACCTTCGAGTCGACCGCTTTCGACAATAAACAATCCATTAATCCGCATGCGCGCCCCAGTTGGTCGCGGCGCTTCGCGGAATTTAAAGCGATCCAGTTTTTTGATCGTCAAGCCGCGGCTCGACCCAGTATCGACCAAAACCGTAAAGTCGACGCCATCCGCCGACGCACGAATGTAGGGTCGATCCCCAGTGCTCGTCGGCACGACCTCACCAGACGCCAAAGTCGCCGCGTCGAACTCTCCCTGCTTCACGCGTATTTGCTGGCGCGGATAGTCATAGGTGAGCAGCACGCCTTTAAAAACGCCATAGGCCAAAATGCCGTCGATCTTCATGCCAAGCGCGCGGCTGAGGTGATCGATCTCCTGCACGCGGCAGGGGAGTTTGCCTTTGGCAGAAAATCGGTCGATCTGCACCTGTCGCATCCACCGTGCCGACTCGATCCGCTGCGCCACATCCGGCGCAATCACCGTGGTGCCGGCGCCGGTATCAAGCAGCATCGCAAATGGACCCTCACCATTGATCATGGTGTCTGCGATGAAGTAATCGCCGCAGGTGCGCATCGGCAGTACTACTTCATTCGCCGCCAAAACCTCGGTTTGAATGTGCGGGCCGCTGCAAGCCGGCGCGGCAAACAGCGAAAAACCGGCTAGCGCTATCGCCGCCGGTTTAAGCATCCACTTCCGAGTGAAGCGCGATGCGGTTGCCTTCGCTATCGCGGAGGATCGATCGGAAACCATGCGGACCGATTGGGTGAACGTCGTCGATGATTTCACCGCCGTGAGCTTTGGCCTGCTCGACCGCGTCGCGGATCCGGCCGTGCACGTTCATGTAAAGCAAAATGCCGCCGTCGCGCGAGATTTGGTCGGCCATCGGCACCAAGCAGCCGCCGTTGCCCTGATCATGCTCGAAAACTCCAAAACTGAAGCCTTCCATGGACTCGGTGGTCACGCCGCAACCGAGCACCGCTTGGTAAAAAGCGATCGAACGATCGAGGTCAGCAACGGGGATGTCGAACCAAACGGCTCGGTTGTAATCGCGATTGTGGTCACTCATGGGTCTCTAAGTTAAGCTGGCGCTCCCGCCGCTCACCACACCATAGGCCATGACCAAACCGGACTCCAAACTTTCGCCTTGGCGCGAAAAGCTGTGGCAGATTATTTTTCGCACGGATACGCGATTGGGTCGCATTTTCGACGTCTGGTTGATTGGTTTAATTTTAACCAGCGTTTTCGTCGTCATGCTCGAAAGCGTTCCGTCGGTGCGCGAAGAGTGGGGGCAGGAGCTGTGGATGGCGGAATTGGTCTTCACCAGCCTGTTCACGCTGGAATACATCGCCCGCCTGATCTGCACGCGGCGGCCCTTCCAATACGCACGCAGCTTTTTCGGCATCGTCGACCTGCTAGCGATTCTGCCGACGTACTTGGTCCTGCTCTTCCCGGCGGCGCATTACTTCATGGTGGTGCGCGTGCTGCGCATCCTGCGCGCGTTTCGTGTGCTCAAGCTTGCCCACCACGTGCGCGAGGCGAATTTGCTGATCCATTCGCTGATCGCCAGCCGCCGAAAAATCACCGTGTTCATGTTCGCGGTGTTCACGCTGACCGTGGTGCTCGGCTCGATCATGTACCTAATCGAAGGCGAGGAACACGGCTTCGATAGCATCCCGCGCGGCGTTTACTGGGCCGTGGTCACGCTGACGACCGTCGGTTACGGCGACATGGCACCGGAAACCCCGCTAGGTCAGTTCGTCGCGACTGTGGTCATGGTCATGGGTTACGGAATCATTGCGGTTCCAACCGGCATTGTGACCGCCGAGATGACGGTGGCGGTGCAACGCGATCAGCGCATTTGCCCGGCGTGTGATGAGCGCGGTCATGCTGCAAATGCTGAGTTCTGTCGAGTCTGTGGATCGGAATTAAAAGTGGAAAGCGAGTGATAGGCTGGGGGGATGAAGCAACTCATCCTCGCCATTGCCGCAATGATTCCTCTTGCCGGTGGAATTGCCGCCCCCGATCAAGAGCCGGAATCGCAGAAGGTTGTGCTGATCACGGGTGCCAGTTCCGGCATTGGGCGCATGACTGCCGAGCACTTTGCCGAGCAGGGTTGGTACGTTTATGCCGGCGCGCGCAAGGAGAAGGATTTGAAAGAGCTGAGTGCGATGGACAACATCGAAGGCATTCGGCTGGACGTGACCAAGGCCGATGAAATCGCTGCGGCGGTGAAGCACGTCGAGGCATCCGGTCGTGGGTTGGATGGTTTGATTAACAATGCCGGCATCGTCGAATTGGCACCGTTGATTGAAATACCCGAAGCGGATTTGGATTTCATTATGGACGTCAACGTGATGGGTCCGTATCGCGTCACCAAAGCGTTTGCGCCGTTGATTATTGAAAGCAAAGGCCGTATTAGCACCACCGGTTCACTGTCCGGTTACGTGGTTTGGGGCATGGGCGGACCTTATTGCATGACTAAGCACGCAGTCGAGGCGTACACCGACGCGCTGGCCGCCGAGATGATGCAGTTCGGCGTGGAGGTCAGCGTGGTGCAGCCTGGGAACTACAAGTCGAAGATCACTACCAGCATGAAAGCGCGCATGGAGAAGCGCGGCTACACCACCGAAGGTTCGCGCTATAAGCAAATGCTCGACATGATCATGGCGAGCAACTTATCGCGCGAGCAATACAAGAGCCCCGAAGCCGTCGCCGAAGCCTTCTTCCATGCGATGGCCTCCGACGATCCGCAGCGGCGCTATTTGGTCGTACCAAACCGCGGCGAAGCCGACATGACCATTCGCACGACGATGAACCGCATCGTGCAGCTGAACTCGCAACAGGAATTCAAGTTCAGCAAAGAAGAACTGCTCGAGATGATGGAGCAAGCCATCGACTCGGCAGACTAACGTCCGGTCATTACCAACGCTTTTTTCGGAATCGACAAGATAAACGCGACTGCCGCGCTTGGTTTGATTCGCGAATCACCACCGTAACCGGCGTTGTCGCGGTTGGGTTGGTAGTAGAAGGTGCCGTCGGTGCATTCGGCCAACGTGAACCACCAACGGTTGGCTTCCATCACGCTGCGGAACGATTTGGCATCGACCGACGCACCCAATGCGCCATAGGCCATGCCCATTACCGGTGATCCGTGCGTATCGGGGAAGCTATCGGGATGCAATCCCATGACACTGGCGTGTTCCTTGGCGCGTCGCTGGTGCTTGCTTCCGTCGGCCATCGCGTGCGCGATTGCAGCCGCGCCGGTGCGGCCCATGTCGGCCCAATTTTGATCGCCGGCGGAATTGTCTTTGTACCAAACGTAGTGGTTCTTTCCGGCCGAGCGATCGAGGAAGGCGTAGGCGGCATCCAGTCGATCGGCGTCGACGTCGATGCCGCATTTTTTCATCAGCGCGAAGGTCAGCGCCCCTTGCGCGGTGATCATTGAGATCGGTCCATAGCCCTCAAATCCCGGATTGTGGCCCCAACCACCGTGGGAATCCATTTTCGTTTTCGGGTAAGTGTGCGGATGCGATTCCTTTGCCTTCGGATTGATCTGATCCATGTTCATGTACTGGCTAGAAATCAAAAAGTCATAGATCTGCTGCAACTCTTCCAGCACCCACTTTTCTTCAGTAGCCAAGTAGAACTCGCTGAGCACGATGCCGGCCGCCATGTAACGCCAGTTGATCAGCGACGATTTGTCCGCCGACTTTGTCGTCTTCGCGTGCCACTTCACGTTTTTCAGTACCGCCGCTTGGTGGGCTTTTTTATTGCTCGACATCAACGCTAATGGTGCAAAAGTATCGCGCGGCGGACTTCCCCATGAACCATCTTCACGCTGTTGCTCCACCAAGTAATCGAGCAACTCCGCCAAGACTCGGTCACTCTTTTCACACTCGCCGGGAAATCCTTCACCAAACACGCCGATCTTTTTATCCAACCTCAACTTAACCGCCGACGTCTTCCCTTCACGTTCAACCTGCAACTCCAACACACCCTTGCCCTTTTTGGAATGCGCTCGTTCCAACGCCGCAGCGAATGCGGCAATCGGACCATCCGGCCCGAACTTGTCCATGCCGTAACCGTTTTTGTGAGGCACATCCCACTTCTTGGTGCCGGAACCAATAATCCAATCGCCAACCTTAACTTTTCCGTCCGCGGGTGAGTCGGCGAACACATATCGCACCATCAACGCTTCCGGGCGATCCTTGATCAACTCGACACGAATTCCGGTCGTGCCCAAGTTGTAGAACCAGCCGGGCACCTCGGCGTCGGGGCCGGAGCGGGCGCGTTGTTTCCAAGGGCCGCCGTTTTCGTAGTAGTGAACTTGGGCGGCGGGGCTGCCGGCGGCGGCTGCGGCAACGGGTGCGAGGGGGGCTGCAGCTGCGGCGGATTCGGTGGCCGAGGATCCGAGCAAAGCGATTGCGGCAGTGAGAAGGAGGGCGCGCATATCGGAGTATAGGCATAAAGAATTGGCCGCCGCGCCGCCGAATTATCAGGTTTAATAGAGACAGGCCCAACCCGAGATCTCCATTGCTAAAACCCCTCACGATTTACACCGCTATCGGTCTATCTACTGCTCTTGTCAGTGACTTAGGAGCGCAGCAGGCACGCACGCCCGAACTCGCTGCAGCCAGCCCGACCGCATCGGTTGCCGGAATTTCGCTGGCTTCTGAAAACGGCGACACTTCGGCGATGATGTTTCGCGACACTGCCGACGATGCGATTTGGGCGCGAGTGTCCGACGGCAAAGGCGTGAATTGGTCGGCACCGATCCAACTCGACGACGACTCCAGCGGAGCTGCCAAGCGCTCATCCAAACACTCGCTGCACGTCGATCAAGACAGCATTTTTGCCGCTTGGTTTGATAATCGGAACGGTGCAAACGCCGACATCTACTTCCAATCGTCGATTGATGGTGGCGCCACCTGGCTACCCTCGGACTTGCGCTTGGACGACGGCTACAGCAAGGGCGCGCGCGACGCCGACGAATTCCGCCTAAGCTCCAGCGGCAATGATGTGGTCGCGCTGATTCGCACTCAAGACGTCGATCATGGTTTGTACCTAACCTGGTCCAAAGACAGCGGCGCCAGTTGGAAAAACGCAATCGCCGCGACCACTCACAACGGTCTCGCCGACGTCGACGATATCGCGCTGGCCTGCTCGAATGATTTTGCCTACATCGTTTGGCGCGACAACTATTTGAACGGCACGGATGACAGCGTTTGGATGTCGATCTTCGACATCACCAACGAGGTTTTCACTGCGCAAGATGTCAATGTCAGTCCGAACCTAATCGTCGCCGGTGGTGACGCCGATGATGGGGTTGGTGTGGCCGTCGATGAAAACTTCCTCGCCATTCTTTATCACGCCGATAACTTGGGCGGCACCGCTGAACAGCTTCGCGTTAATTTGTCCGCGGATTTGGGACTGACCTGGAGCGGAGATCAACAAGTTGGTCAATACGACAACGTGCTTTCCAATCACGACGCTGATAACGGCACCTTGCTGGTGGAAGACGGACATGTTGCCGTTGCGTGGCAAGACAACCGCAGCGGTGTGGATCAGGTGTACGTCGCTCATGCCGACATCCTCACCGGCATCTTTGTTTCCGATATCGTTTGCTCCAGCAGCCCGACCGGCACCGGCCCGCCGCAACTCGCCGGCGAATTCAACGGCGAACCCTTGGCGGTGGCGTGGACCGAAGAACCGGGTCGCGTGTTGAAAGCGCGTTACATGCGCAACTGGTCATGGTCGACGCCGTTTATCGTTTCCGACAACATCGGCGACGTCAGCAACGCGCGTTTGTCGTGGAACGATTGGTACGACAACTTCGGCATGCTGTGGCTGGCCGATGACAGCGGGAACGGTCAGGCTTTCGTAGGCGGATTCCGCGCACACCAAGTGCAGTCGGGTGTGGTGACCGCCGGCGCATCGGCGACCTTCGCTTTGCTCGGTTTTGAATCCGGACGTACTTTCCAGGTAGTGGCCTCAAGTGGAACTGCCACTCTGCGTCTGCCCGATGGCCGCGATTTAGGCTTGGCTTACGATTTGATCCTGCGCACCACCCGCAACATGCCGCCGCTGAGCGGAACCATCGCCGGCAATGGAAAAGCCACTACCTCGCCCGTCACCGTACCTGCCGGAATGTCCGGGCAAACGGTTTACCTCGCCGCGTTGAGCTTCAACGGTTCGGGCGAAGTCGTCGATATCAGCGACGTTCTTGCGGTTGATGTTCAGTGAGTTTGGCGGCCTCTCCGGGTTGCGACTTGAAGGGATTCTTTTGTGGCCAGGGCACCCGTTTGGTGGATGGTTTCAGCGGTTACATCTCGTTAGGTATTGGTCAAATTTGGACAAAATCGGAATCCAATTCCGAATTTGTACAGATTTTGGCCTGGGCCCGAGGGTTTGCCCGCACCGGTACAATCTGCGGCAATGCGTGTGTTCGAATTGCGGGTGAACGGAGACAGTGTGCAGGTGGCGGCGCCGGCTCATTGGACTCTGTTGGAGGTGCTGCGCTACAAGCTGGGGCTGACTGGGGCCAAGCAGGGTTGCGATAAGGGCGATTGCGGTGCGTGCACCGTGTTGGTCGATGGCACCCCGGTGGTTTCGTGCTTGGCTTTGGCGGCGACCATCGAAGGGAAGGAAATCCTTACGATTGAAGGACTTATGCCTGCGCACTTAGCCGCGGGTGGCGACGGACCCGACCCGGTGCAGGATGCTTTTGACAAGGCTGGGGCCTTGCAATGCGGCTTTTGCCAGCCCGGCATGATCTTGTCGGCGCGCGCGCTGCTGAATAAGAATTCGCAGCCCAGTCAGGATGACATCAAAGAGGCTTTGGCCGGTAATTTGTGCCGCTGTACCGGCTACACGCAGATCTTTGAGGGCGTGATCAACGCGGCGGCCGCAGAAATGAATCAAGAAGCCGTTGGCGCCGGTGCGGATGGCGTCGGCGCGGAAGGAGGTGGCGAATAATGGCTGCTCGCGACCAACACGGACCCGACGCACCGCACGATCAGGGCTTCCGCGTCGTCGGCCATGAAAACCGCAAGGTGGACGGCATCGCCAAAGCCACCGGTGAAGCGGTTTACACCGACGACATTCAGCTGCCCGGCATGCTGCATGCCAAGACTTTGCGCAGTCCGCATGCACACGCGCGCATTAAGAGTGTGGATACGTCGAAGGCCGAAGCGCTGCCCGGAGTCGTCGGCGTTTTGGTGGGGGCGGAGTTGCCGATCAAGTACGGCGTGATTCCTTGGACGCCCGATGAAACCGCCTTGGCTGTCGACAAGGTGCGCTTTATTGGCGATGAAGTCGCGGCGGTGGCCGCGGTGGATGAAGACACCGCCAATGAAGCCTTGGAGCTGATCGAGGTTGAATACGAAATCCTCGATGCGATTTTGGATCCGCAGCAAGCGCTGGTGACTCCAGAACCGCCGATTCATGACGACCGCAAGCGCCGCGACAACATCTCGAAGCATGTGGAGTTGGAGTTCGGCGACGTCGATGCGCAAGTTGACGATGCCGATGTCGTTATTGAAAACGATTACAACTTCCACAGCACCACGCACGCGGCGATTGAACCGCATTGCGCAGTTGCGCAGCCGAACGCCAACGGCCGCCTGACGCTGTGGTCGGCCACCCAAATTACGCACTATGTGCACCGCGCATTGGCATCGGTTCTGGAAATGGATCCGGTCAAACTGCGCGTGATCCAACCGTGTCTCGGCGGCGGCTTCGGCGGCAAGTCGGATCCGTTCGCGCTGGAATTCGTCGTTGCGGCGTTGGCACGCAAAACCGGACGTCCGGTCAAAATGCTGTGGACGCGCGAAGAAATCTTCTACGCCCACCGCGGTCGCCATGCGATGCAAATGCATTACCGCACCACCGCCAAAGCCGACGGCACCATTACCGGTGTCGACGCGAAGATTTTGATCGACGGCGGTAGTTACTCCAGCTTTGGTTTGGTCACGACTTACTACAGCGGCCAGCTGCTGACCGGGCCGTACGACTTCCCGAACTACCGCTTCGACAGCACGCGCGTGTTCACCAACAAACCGCCGTGCGGACCCAAGCGCGGTCATGGTTCGGTGCAGCCGCGCTTTGCTTTTGAAGTTCAGTTGGACGAAGTCGCCGCAAAGTTGGGCATCGATCCGATTGAAATCCGACGTAAGAACTTCCTCGGCGATCACACCACTACGGTGAACGGTCAACGGGTGACGTCGAACGGATTTTTGATGTGTTTGGACGAGGTCGAGCGCGCCAGTGATTGGAAGGCGCGGATGGCGTCTAAAGCTGCGGCGCGCGAATCGGGTGGGGCGGATGAGTTCGCCAAGCGCGGACTTGGTGTTGCCGGATCGATGTACATCTCCGGCACCAACTACCCGGTTTACCCGAACAAAATGCCGCAAGCCGGCGTGCAGTTGAAGCTGGATCGCAGCGGTTTGGTGACAGTGTTCACCGGCGGCAACGACATCGGTCAGGGTTCGAACTCGATGGTGGCTTATTGCGTGGCCGAAGAACTTGGCTTGCGTCCGGAACACATCACCGTGCTCGCCGCCGACACCGATTTGTGCCCGGTGGATTTGGGCGCGTACTCCAGTCGCGTGACCTTCATGGTCGGCAACGCGGCGATTGATGGCGCGCGCAAGATGCGCAATAAGATCGTCGACGCGGTGGCGTCGCACTGGGAAGTAGATAAAAAAGATGTGCGCCTAATGGATAGCACCGTTTACGACCTAAGCGGTGAAGAACGCTCGATGACGCACGTCGAAGCCTTCCACTTGACTGAAGAGAAGTTCGACACGCTGGGTGAAACCGGTTCGTACAACACGCCGACTTTGGGCGGCGATTACCGCGGCGGAACCATCGGCGCATCGCCGGCTTATTCGTTCACCGCGCATGTCGCCGACGTCAGCGTCGACACCGAGACCGGTGAAATTAACGTGCATAAGGTTTGGTGTGCGCATGACTGCGGTCGCGCGCTGAACCCGACCATCGTGCGCGGACAGATGGAGGGTTCGACGTATATGGGCGCTGCTGAAGTGGTGCTCGAGTCGCACCATCTCAATCGTTATGGTTTGCACGCCGGGCCGTCGCTGTTGGATTACCGCATTCCAACGACGATGGATACGCCGGAAATTGAAGCGCTGATCGTCGAAAGCATCGATCCCGAGGGTCCGTATGGTGCAAAAGAAGCCGGTGAAGGTCCGCTGCACTCGACCATCCCTGCGATTGCCAACGCGATTTACGACGCGGTTGGAATTCGATTGCGCGAGTTGCCGTTTACCCCGGCCAAGGTGTTGGCTGCGTTGAAGGAAAAGCAACAGCGCGAGGCAGTTGGTGAAAGCCAAGCGGTCGCCGCCAACGTGAAGGAGGGAGCCTAATGCTACGTCTACCTAAGTTCGAAGTACTGAACGCCGTCACCGTCGATGAAGCGGTTGAGTTCGTGCACTCCTTCGATGGCGAAGCGCGCTACATCGCCGGCGGCACCGATTTGAATCCGAACATGAAACACCGGTTGTTTGAGCCGGACATGGTTGTGGATTTGAGCGGTATTGCCGAACTGCGCGGCATCAGCATCGGCGATGACGGCAGCATGCACATTGGCGCGATGACCACCCTGACCGAAGTTGCCGATTCGGGTGACGTCGGCGGCTGTTATCCGGGTTTGGCTGAAGCGGCCGGATTGGTCAGTGGTCCGCAGCTGCGCAACATGGGCACGATCGGCGGCAACGTGATGCTGGACACACGTTGTCAGTGGTACAACCAGACTTACTTCTGGCGCAAGTCCTTGGGCTTCTGCATGAAGAAGGATGGCGAAATTTGTCACGTGGTCGAGGGCGGTTCCAAGTGCGTAGCCGCCGCGTCGAACGACACCGCGCCGATGTTGATTGCGCTGAATGCCGAGTTGGAATTTGCGTCGATTGCATCGGGCTTGCTCAGCGGTGGTGCAGCTGAAAGCGGCTGTCCGCCGGTCAAGCGCCGTCGCATGCCGATCGCCGACTTGTACAAGGCCGACGGCATCTGGAACAAAAACATCGCGCCGACCGAGTTGCTGGTTGCGATCCACATTCCGGCGCCGTCCGCCAATCACCGCAGCACCTACCTAAAACTGCGCGACCGTGGATCCATCGACTTCCCGCTGTTCGGCATCGCCGTGCGTTTGAATCTAGACGACTCCAACACCATCACCGACGCCGCAATATGCGCCGTCGCGCTGCAAGCCCGCCCGTGGCCGCTGAAAAAAGCCACCGCACTCCTGGTCGGCAAAACCCTCGGCAGCAGCGACTATCAAACCGCAGTCGAAGACGTCGCCGCTGTCGCCGCCAAGCAGTGCCGACCCATGCCCAACGTCCCCGGCGACCACGACTACCGCCACGCGATGGTGCCGGTCTTCACGCGTCGCGCGTTGATGAGTTTCAGCTGACCAAAAAGTGGGTCGGCATCATTCGAAATGAACATCGGGATCCATGCTCTTATGGAGTACACGTTGGATCAGGATCCCGTTTTCGATGATCGTGTAATAAGCAATGTGTTGCTGAAACTGGATCGATCGGTATCCAGGTCGAATCACCGCTCGGCACTTACTTAACCGTGGATTCCTTAGGCAGCGGTTGAATCCTTCTTGCACCAGATCCGCTTCAGCCAGGTGGCTGATTTTTATTTCCGATTTCACGCTATTTGCCGCCGCCTTCCTTTCGTGCACGGGCCTTGATTTTCCCAAGGTCGAGTGGACCTGCGACGCCACTCTCTTCGCCATCCTTCAAAGCAGATCGGAGTGCTTGCAACCTCTCTTCATGCTCTTCAAGTAAGCGTAAACCTGACCGGATGACGTCGGCAGCGTTGGCGTAACGACCGGATTGCACCTGCTCGGAAACAAAGGAATCAAAATGATCGCCGAGGATAAACGACGTGTTTTTTGCCATTAGAAAGAATATACCATAATATGGTATCAGGGCGCGAAGAAAAAGCCGGGCACTCGGATGAGTGCCCGGCTCTGTCTTTGGATCAAAAAGGAAGCAGATCCATTGGAAATGTCGCTGTCTAGAAATCTTGTTGATTAGAAAACCGACGGTTCTCCATTCCGCCATTGGTATCTCAAACCACCCCGCAAGAGGGAAGCAGTGACTTCCATTGCGTTGCTTGAAATACTGATGCCGCCAAACGCGGCAGCCCCATCGTTATTTTGAAAAAACTTTGCTGACGGTCAGCGGGTCGGGCAGCGAGACCAATAACCGCTGCACGCCGCTTTGCTGGGTAACGATTAAACCGCTTTGCACCACGTGCAAATACATCGGGATAAATCCGGGTCCATCCTGGGTATCGCCGTCGAATCGCAACTCATAACTGCCGGCCGCAGGAACTCGCAGATTGACGACCTTGCCGTCGATCAAATCCTGAGCATAAAAACCGACGTCGAACTGTAAGCCGGGCACGTTGAGCAGCGGGCTTTCCGGTCGCAGCACAAACCAACCGCGACGGATTCCACTATCTAGTTGAACCGGCGCCATCGCCTTCAGTTCGATGTCGATGCCCGCCACCAACTTCACCTGCTCGACGCCGTCCTGCCAGGGAATGCGCAGTGGCGCATAACCATCGGCGGCGATAACGACGTCGGGCGCGGTGCCGAGGCTGCAACGCAAAACGCGATGCTTGCCTTCCCAACCCGCATAACCCAGCACCTTGTTGTTGCCATCCACCGCACATACTTTGGTTTTGCCGGAATTGCCCGGCGCGCCGGCGATTTCGATGCGCATTTCGCGGCAGTCTTGCTCGACCCGCCAAGGGTTGAGCCGTGAATCTTGATTGATTTCCCCGGCAACGATTTCGATTTTTTCAATCTGCGCAATCGGCATGCTTTGGTGCTCGGCCACCGCCCGGTAAACACCCGGCTGCAAGCCCTCGTGGACGAAACGACCGCTGCGTTTGAGGTCCAACCGATTCATCGGCCAGCTCATTCCGGGCCCTTCCAATCGAATCGCCCACTCAAAAGTATCCACCGGTTGATGGCTGGCCAGCAAGATGACCCCCGACAGCGATCCAGTTTGAGCTGCGAGGTCGGCAGAATCGGAAGTTTCCTTAGCGGGGTCCAACACGCGGGCACGGTCGACGTCGTCGTTGGATGTGGCTTGGTGCGGTCCCGCGGCTTCGCCAGGCGCACCACCTTGTTGCTCAGCAACCACGGCAGTGGGGGAATCGCTGGTTGAGCTTTGGTTCGGGTCCGGGGGAACGGGGTTCCGCATCAGCCACCACACCACCGCAACCACTGCGGCAAGCAAAACCATTGGCAACAATCGATTCATTGGTGAATTCCTCGGTCCCAAGCAACGACGTCGGCGTCGTCAACCGAGTATATTTCTTGCGTGTCCGCCGAACCCCCTAACTCCATCGATCGCAACCTGGGACCGCAACCACTGGTTGAACTGCTGGCCAAGCACGAGCTGCGATCACATGACTTGGTGGCCGCGTCGACCGAGCAGATCACGCACAAGATGGTGGTGCGGGCGTGCAAAGGACGTCGGCTGACGAAAAATGTGCAGCTAAAAATTCGCAATGCGGTGAATGCTGCGACCAAAGGCAACTATGAGCTAGCCGACTTGTTCAACTATAGATAGACGATTGGAAAGGGATTTTTTCGCCGTCAGACTTTCGCCGATTGGTTCTAAGTTTGGCGCAAAGCCAGGTTTTTTCTGATTCTATGCCTGAGGTCGTCTAGTCTATTGATTCCTCCAATTACCGTTAGTCTCAATAAATCATGACCTTACTCCCCATACGGCAATTGGCCGGCTGCCGTCGTTCGCGGCAACTTTCTGCATTTTGTGCACTCCTGTTGACCGCACAATTACCCGCGCAAATTGGAGGCGAATACCAAACCAAAGTGCGCCATTCTGGGGCGGAGGCCGATGATTGGTTCGGCTATTCAGTCGCCAACATTCCAGACTTGGATGGTGATCAAATTCCGGAATACATCATCGGCGCGCCATACGCCAAAACAATCAGTTCTTCCACGGTCGGGTCGGCTTATGTTTATTCCGGTGCGACTCATGCGCTACTGTTTCAGTTCGACGGAAACCGCCACTGGGACCATTTCGGCTTCTCAGTCGCCGCCGCCGGTGACGTCAACGGCGATGGAACGGAAGACATCATTATTGGGGCACCACGAGTCGATTCATTCGCTCTCGGTCTTTCTACCGTCGGCGCCGCATATGTTTTTTCCGGAGTCAATGGCGGCGTGCTGCACCACATTGAGGGAACTCAAGGTGATGAGAATTTAGGTGCCGTGGTTTGCGGTGCCGGCGACGTCAATCATGACGGTTTTGATGATTTCACGATCTGCTCACCGGGGCTGAATACTTTTACCGGGGCCGCCCGCGTTTATTCCGGCGCCGATGGCACGGTGTTGTATCAATTTGACGGCACCGACCTATTTGGCCAGTGGGGTGGGTCGGCCGCGAACGCAGGCGATGTAAACGGCGATGGTTTTCCAGACATCCTAATCGGCTCAAAATTCGTGGATGGAAACGGCCTTACCGATGCAGGAATGGCCGAGGTTTACTCAGGTGCAACCGGTGCAATCCTTTACACCTTTGAAGGAACCGCATACCAGTCCTGGTTGGGTTGGTCCTTAGCCGCTGCCGGTGACGTCAACGCCGACGGCTTCGACGACATCCTCATCGGCGCCCCCGGCATGCATTCCGACGGCCTCCCAGTTGCTGGCGAGGTCTATCTTTATTCCGGAGCTACCGGATTGCGCATGCAGACTTTCAAGGGTCGCGCCGATCACGGCTACTTGGGCAAAAGCGCTTCTTTAGCTGGCGATCTTGATGGTGACGGCAACGCCGATTTTGCGATTGGATCTCCACACGTTGACACAGGTGGCTTGGGAAATTCCGGTGCTGTTATTGTGTTCTCAAGCACGGGCGACCTCATTCATCAATTCGATGGTGAAGAACCAGGCGGCTGGTTTGGTGCAGCCGTTTCCGCCCTTGGCGACGTCAACGGCGATGGCTATGCAGAAATATTAACGGGTGCATATTTCGAAGACGGCCAAGGCCTGCTCAATTCCGGATCCACCCATATCCTCGGCCTCAACCCATTCCTTGCGGCCTCTTCTGCAACCGTTTCAGCCTCCAGCGGAGCTCTGCTCGGCTTGGAATTGGACTTCCCGGACAGTGCCGCCAACGATGAATACAAAATCCTGTTGTCCGGATCGACATCGGGTTCATTCAACTTCGGCGTAGAAATCCCGCTTGCATTGGATGGCTGGGTAATCGAAACCTTCTACGGCAATTACCCCTTTGATTTCTCCACCGCCATGCAAGGCAACCTCAATGCCAACGGCGATGGTTCGTGCAGCATCGGAATCTTACCCGGCTCCATTGGCCATTACGTCGGCCGAACCTTCCGCTTAGCGGCCATCGCAAACAAGCCTGGTCTGCTACCGGAGTTCAGCTCGGTTGCAATTCCTGTTGAAATCGTCTTGTAGAACCAAAAACCTCCTAGTCCGACTCTTCTCAACCCAACACTCTTCTCAGAATAAAACCATGTTTGTAGAACTCTCCCTTATAGCCGCCGCCCAAGTTGTAGGCGGCGGCTTTGATCCCAGCCATACGCCCTTAGGTACGGAGACTGGCCAACAACTTGGCCACTCCGTTGCCAACGCCGGCGATGTCAATCGAGATGGCGTAGAGGATTTCATTGTTGGCGCTCCAGGTACTTCAGTCGGAACCTCAATTGGAGTCGGGATGGCCAGAATAATCTCGGGTGCCAATGGCTCCACGATTCATGAAATCAATGGATTCTCCCAGTACAGCAGTTTTGGACTGTCCGTCGCAGGTGCTGGCGACGTCAATGGCGATGGTTTTGCCGATGTCATTGTTGGAGCCCCATTCGAAAACTCCGGCTCCCTGTCCAACGCCGGGGCCGCATATGTAATCTCCGGCAGTACCGGTTCCGTGCTTCTCCACTTTCATGGAGTCGCCCCATATGATTTTTGTGGCAATGCGGTAGCTGGGGTCGGAGACCTAAATTCGGACGGCTTCGATGATGTCGCCGTTGGCTATCCACTCGCTGACTACGGCGGCACCAATTCGGGTTCGATGTTTGTCTACTCTGGGGCTAATGGCTCCGTTCTCTATCAAATAGACGGTTCAGCAGCAAACGACCAGTTGGGCTCTGTATTGGACTCAGCAGGAGACACGGACGGGGACGGCATTCCCGATATCCTTATTGGCTCTCCCTACTTCAATCATGATTTTGGCCGTGTGTGGTTAATTTCTGGCGCAACTGGCGCCATTCGATTCGTTTACACCGGTCAGGTTGACAACGGCGGCTTCGGCCGTGGCATTTCTGGGATCGGAGACGTCGACCACGATGGTTTCGACGATTTCGCCATTGGAGACTCCCGCAGTAATTGGTCTGGAGTCCGATCTGGAAGTGTGTCCATTCAGTCTGGTTTGACTGGGCTGCCAATTCATCGCATCGATGGCCCACAGAGCAACGCTTCGTTTGGATACAGTTTGGACAGCGTAGATGATTTCGATGGTGACGGAATCCCAGATATCATAATTGGAGCACCTGGCTTAACCCTTCCTGGTCGCTGGGATCCTGGGGCGGCTGGCATTTACTCCAGCGTGACCGGCGCGCGAATTTATCAGTTTACAGGTACTTATGAGGATGGCGGTGTTGGAGTCTCCGTGGCCGGAATCGGTGACTTGAATGATGATGGATATGCCGAAGTTCTGATTGGGGGCCCTACCTTTGACCAAAGCACGACTACCAATGTTGGCTTCGCCCAAGTGTGGGGTGTGAATCCATACATGACGATTACCAATGATTCCGTTTCGGCATCCAACGGCGGCTTAATAGGCTTGGAGTTGGATTTTCCTAATTCTGCCAGGGACTGGGATTACAAAATCTTGATGTCGGCGACAGGAATGGGCCCCATTCACTTGGGCGTAGATGTGCCACTGTCTATGGACACCTTGGTGACCGACACTTTCTTTGGCATCTACCCGAGTGCACTCACCCTTTCGGGAATGCAAGGTCAGCTCAACTCCTTCTCGCAGGCGGTGGCTTGGGTTGGCGTGCCTAATAACACGATTGGCAGCATGGCCGGCAACTCGATTTACATCGCTGCAATTGCGAACGCACCAGGCAACCTACCGGGCTATAGCTCGGTTGGAATCGAGGTGGAAATCCTGCCTTAAGCCAGCGCGTCGTCGGCAACGAAGTAGTGGGGGTCTTCGAGCACGTTGATCTCCACTAAGCTGCCGGCTTTATTCAACAACTTGTGGCAATCCGCGCTGAGGTGGCGCAGGTGCAGCGACTTGCCGCGCTTCAAATAGCGCTCGGCCAAGACCTCGATCGCTTCAATCGCCGAGTGGTCGGCGACGCGCGCGTTGGCAAACTCAACGATGACGTCGTCCGGATCGTTTTGAGCGTCGAACAACTCGAGGAAGTTGGTGCTGCTGCCGAAGAACAACGGGCCGTTGATGGCGTAAATTTTGGAGCCGTTTTCGTCGGTGCTGATTTGTGCGTGGATCAACTTGGCGTGCTTCCACGCAAACACCAGCGCCGAAACGATCACGCCGACGAACACCGCCACAGCCAAATCGGTGGCCACGGTGACCGCCGACACCAACACGATGACGATGGCGTCGGATATCGGTACTTTGTTGAGCACGCGAATGCTCGACCATTCAAAGGTGCCGAGCACGACCATGAACATCACGCCGACCAGCGCGGCAACCGGCACCATTTCGATCAGCGGCGACGCCACCAAAACAAACGCGAGCAACACCAACGCCGCAGTCACGCCGGACGTGCGTCCGCGGCCGCCGGAGTTGATGTTGATCATGCTTTGACCAATCATCGCGCAGCCGCCCATGCCGCCGAAGAATCCGCAGGTCAGGTTGGCCGCACCTTGGGCAACGCACTCCTTATTACCGCGGCCACGGGTGCCGGTGAGTTCGTCAACCAGGGTTAGCGTCAGCAGCGATTCGATTAGGCCGACGGCGGCAAGAATGACCGCGTAAGGCAGGATGATCCACAGCGTTTCCAGCGTAAACGGCACCATAGGAATCGAAAACGACGGCATGCTGCCGGCCAACGAAGCCTCGGGGTTGCCGCTCATCGAGCGCAGGTAGTCGACGATGGTCGGCGTATCCAAACTCAGTCCAACCGCCAGCGCACTCACGCCGACGATTGCGACCAGCGACGCCGGCACCGCTTTGGTCAGCTTCGGCAAGAAGTGAATCACCGCCATAGTCAGCGCGACCAATCCCAGCATCATGTACAGCTGCGGACCTTCCATCCACTGCAACTCGTCGGCGGCGTCTTTGACTTTGAACTGCCCCAGCTGCGCCAGAAAAATGACGATGGCCAAGCCGTTGACAAAACCCAGCATCACCGGGTGCGGCACCATGCGGATGAACTTTCCTAGGTGAAACACCCCGGCCAGGACCTGCAGCACACCCATTAACGCCACCGCGGCGTACATGTACTCGACGCCGTGGTCCAAAACCAACGCCACCAGCACCACAGCAATAGCCCCGGTAGCTCCCGAAATCATTCCCGGCCGGCCGCCGAACAGCGCGGTGATGATGCCGACCATGAAGGCGGCATGCAGTCCGATCAACGGATCCACGCCGGCGACGAAGGCAAATGCCACCGCCTCGGGCACCAGCGCGAGGGCCACAGTCAAGCCCGAGAGCAGGTCGGCGCGGAGGCTGAACTGCGGGTTGCTTTGAAGGTTAAACATACTTAAGGCCCCCAAAGCACACGTCAGGGCGCAACAAGATACCGGCGGAAGCTGTGGCGTCAATCAAGAACAAGGAAATACGCGCAATTTGCGCAAAGTTATGCTGGACGGCCCCACCACCCTCAGAGCCCCATGAAAATTCGCGCCGCCGTACTTGAAGAATTCGGCCAGCCCCTGGTCGTGCAAGATGTCAACCTAGACCCCCCGAAAGCAGGGGAGGTGCTGGTCAAACTCAAAGCCTGTGGCGTTTGCCACACCGACCTTTACACCGCCAGCGGCGCCGATCCGAGTGGATATTGCGACTGCGTGCTCGGTCATGAAGGGGCGGGGATCGTCGAAGAAATCGGCGAGGGCGTGACCAGCGTGAAGCCCGGCGATCACGTCATTACTTTGTTCTCGCCGGAGTGCGGCGAGTGCCTGCATTGCCGCAGCGGCAAGACCAACATTTGCCTGAAGATTCGCGAGCAGCAGGGGCAAGGCTACCTTCCCGATGGCACTTCGCGGCTGTCGCGCCAGAGGGGGCCGTTGCGCCACTTCATGGGCACCAGCACCTTCGCCGAGTACACGGTGATGCCCGAGATTGCGTTGGCCAAAGCCAACCCCGAAGCCGATTTCGACGCGATCTGTTTGCTCGCATGCGGCGCGACCACTGGTATTGCCGCCGCATTGTGGAAGGCCGATGTCGAAGCCGGCAGTACCGTCGCCGTGTTTGGGGCCGGAATGGTTGGATTAGGTGCGGTTGCCGGCGCCCAATTGAAAGGTGCCGAAAAGATCATTGTGGTCGACCTCAGCGAGCAGCGGCTGGAGTTGTCGAAGCAATTTGGCGCAACCCATACCGTGGTTGGCGGCGAAAGTGCGGTACAGGAAATCCTCGATCAAACCGACGGCTTCGGTGCGGATTACACCTTTGAAGCAACCGGCATAACTTCGGTGATGGATCAAGCGGTGGAAGCCGCGCGCATGGGATGGGGCATGGCCACAATGCTCGGCGTGGCCGGCAAAGGCGAAACCATGTCGATCATTCCGCGATGGCTGATCACCGGTCGCCGCGTGCAGGGCGGTAGCTTCGGCGGCGCGCGCGGACGCACGCATGTGCCGGAGTTGGTCGATCTTTATATGCAAGGCAAACTCGATTTGGACGGCTTTGTCTCGCACCGAATTTCGTTGGATGAGGTCAACAAAGGCTTCGACCTGATGGAAGAACAAGACGGCATTCGCTCGGTCATTCAGTTTTAAAGTAGGCGATGTTTGAGCAGATCCGCAATCCGCAACAAGAACGCCTTGATGTAGCCTTCGCACCCGCTGATGCCGGTAGTCCGGTTCGTGAGGTGGACGGCAAGAAGGAATTGATCGTCATTGGCCACGGTGTCACCGGCAACAAGGATCGTGAGTGGGCGGTGACGTTGGCATCGGCGTTGAATGCGGCGGGTTATGCGAGCTTGCGCATTTCGTTTTCCGGCAACGGCGAATCGGAAGGGCGATTCGAAAATTCATGTCCAAGCAAAGAGGTCACTGATCTAATCGCCGTGCTCGACGCCAGCGAGGATTGGCATGTGAGTTTTGCCGGTCACTCGATGGGCGGTGCGGTCGGAGTGTTGGTGGCTTCCAAAGACGCGCGCATCACGCGGTTGATTTCGTTGGCCGGCATGGTGCACACCGCCGATTTTGCCGAACGAAAATTCGGCGAGCTGACGCCCGGACGCGACTGCATGTGGGAGAAGCCGGAGTGCCCGCTTTCGCAAACCTTCCTCGACGACATGCGCAGCGTGGATACCGTGCTTGAGCTCGGCGCCCAAGTTTCGGTGCCGTGGTTGCTGGTGCATGGAAGCGAAGATCTGGTCGTGCCGCACATCGAAAGCGAGCAGATCAGCGCGAAGGCGCCGGCAAACACAACGCTGAAGACTTTGCCTGGTTGCGATCACGTCTTCAGTGGCGACGCGGCCGGCAGAATGGCCGCCGTGGTGGTGGACTGGCTGAAAAACTGCCGCTAGAGCGGAATCGGCGGAGGCGGTGCAACCGTCTGCTAGGCTAGGGGATCGTTTTGGAGTTTCCGAATTCCATCTTTCCCCAGTAGGTCATAAATGTTGATTACAACCGCCATCCTCGCGGCACCGGTTTTGCTTGCTTTGCAAGAGCCGAACCACCGCACCTCTCCACACTTCGCCAAACTTCGTGAGCTCGAGCTGCAAGCTCTTGTTGCCGACGGCCCGGCCGACAAGATGATTCACGTCGACTTGGTGTTTAAAGCCCAACCTGACTTCGCAAAGCTGAAAGCCGAACTTGGCGAACTGCCGGAAAACGAATTGCCGATGGCGTTACGTCAGCGTTCGCTGGAGATTTGCCAGCCGGAGCAGCAGCGGGCGATGAACATCATCAGCGATCATTATGCCGAGGGCGATGCCGATCAAATTGCGCAGTTGTGGCTGACCAATATCGTCGGCGTGACGACTACGCCGGAAGTCATCATGGAATTGGCGGCGCTGGAAGAGGTCAGCTATATCCATCACGACCCGCCGCGCGAGGGGGTGGTTTTGAGCACCAGCAGCAGAGCGCACAACCCTACATGCGACCAAAATACAATCAGCTCGCCGTGGGCTTGGGATCATATGAATGCCATTGGCCAAGGATCGGTGGTTGCCGTTATTGATACCGGCACTTGCTACACCCACCCGGACCTGATTAACAACATCTGGGTCAATCCCGGTGAAGACCTCGATGGCGACGGAGTGGTTTGGGATGTCGACGATATGAACGGCATCGACGACGACGGCAACGGTTACGCCGACGACCTGATTGGTTGGGCTTTTGACCACACCACAGGTACACCGAACAACCCGATGGATCACCAAACCCACGGCACTCACGTGGCAGGAACCGTAGCCGGCGACGGCACCAGCGGCACCAACGTCGGCACCGCTCCTGGCTGCAAAGTTATGCCGATTCGCACCTCCACTTTGATCACTCACGAAATCGAAGTTTGGCAAGGTATGGAATACGCGGTGATGATGAACGCCGACATCATTTCGATGAGCCTGGGTTGGTGGTACGGCTGGTTCCCCGACCGCTCGATGTGGCGCGCCAACTGCGACAACACCCAAGCTTCCGGCTGCATGATGGTCATCGCCGCCGGCAATGAAAGCAATTGGTACGGCATTCAATCGGTGCGCACTCCGGGCGACGTGCCCGATATCACCGGCGTTGGTGCGACGGATTGCAACGACAACATTGCGTCGTTTAGCTCGCGCGGTCCGGTGCAATGGGCCGACGTCGCGCCGTACAACGATCACCCGCACCCGCCGGGACTAACCAAACCAGACGTCTCCGCTCCTGGTTCCAACACTTTGTCGTGCCTGCCATGCAGTGGTTACTACACTTCTTCCGGCACGTCGATGGCAACTCCTCACGTGGCCGGTGCCGCGGCAATTTTGCGTTCGCTGCGCCCGGATATGAGTGTTGCCGAATGCAAAGCTGCGCTGATGGCAACCGCCGTCGATTTGGGAGCGCCGGGAATGGATAACGACTTTGGTGCTGGTCGCATCAACCTCGAGACTTTGGTGCGTACTTATGCACCTTTGCGCGCAAACCAATACCAAGTGGGTGCGGCAGCAGGCGCAACGGTGACTTTCACCATCGAAGGTACCGCTGCACGTGCAGGACATAACTACTGGATGTTGGGTTCGGCATCGGGCAACGTGCCGGGAACCGATCTGCCGGGTGGCGTCAACCTGCCGCTGAATGCGGACTGGTTCTACAACCTGGTGATCGCCGAAACCAACGGCGGTGTGTTCCAGAACAACCGCGGCAACCTAGACGCCGCCGGCAACGCCACCGTGACCGTGCAAGTCGCTCCTGGAATCACTCCGGGCAGCTTGGTCGGCACGATGGTTTCCTTCGCCGCCGCAACTTCGCCGGGCTCGATTGCCAATTACGCAACCAACCCGGTCAACATCGAAGTCATGCCTTAATCTCTGAGCTGTTCCAACAAAGCTCGAGCGGCAGGAATTTCCTGAATCGATAGGGCATGCTCCAGCGCTTGAATCGCGTCTGGAGTATGCCCTAATTCTTTATGAGTTTCGGCCAAAGCCAGCCAACCGTGCACCCAGCGCGGATCTTGTTCCACGCATTTTTTGGCGTAGACCAAAGCAGCCTCAGGATTGTCCATTTTTAGCCAGCACATTGCGGCGCGGTAAGGCGCGACTACAAATCCATCCGGCTCCAATACCATGATGCGCAAAGCGTCATCTAAGGCTTTTTGAGGTTGATCCAAAGCGTGAAGAACTTGGCAGCGCAGTAGCAACAGGAAGACATCGTCTTTGGCGTACTGTAGTGAGCGATTGATCCAGTCCAGTGCGGCTTCTTCACCTTCTAAGTTGAGAATTAATTTTCCGGCGTCATATGCCCAACTGGCTAGCTGCGGATCTTGCAGAGCGATTTTCCTAAAGAGTTCCAATGCCTCGCGCAGGCGGCCGTGGGATTGGTGAATACTTGCTTCAATAAACAAGCCTTCATTTCGCCAATCGAGCATCTCTTCTTGTTGCAAAAGTTTTGCTCGCTCTAACGCCGGTTGCTCTTTGCCTTCCCGCAGCTCCATCCAAGCACGACGGAAATTGAGTAACGGATCGCGAGGGTGTATCGCGAGCGCTTCTTCCAGCACCAATTTCGCCTCTTCGGCTTTGCCATCAGTTTCCAAGAGGTCCGCCCAAATGGCACTAACAAAGGGCGGCGGTTCGTCGCCGGCCAGAGCGAGCGCTTCGCCCAGCAAAGATTCTGCCTTTGGGATGTCCCTCCGAATCAAATGAGAGAAGGCGTGCTCCGTCACCGCCAGCGGCGAATTCGGGTGAAGCTGGAGGATTCGTTCCGCCAATACCTCGGCCTCCTGATGGCGACGCAATTGCCTCAACTCAGACAACAAAGCGCGATTGGGCTCGAGCTCGTAAGGAACAATGGACAGCGCCAAGCCTAAAGTCTCAACGGCCTCCCGACGCATGCCAGATAAGCGCTGCATCTTTGCATGGGTTAATAAGTACGGGTAGCACATCGGATCCAGCTGAGCGGCTTCCGCCAATGCACCTTGAGCGCCGACGTAATCCTTTGCCGCGTATGCATACATTCCTTGGAGCAAACTGGCTCGGGCCGGCGGGTCATTGTCGAGTTGAATATTTGAATCGGATTTAGAGGTAGGAGAACCTGGGAAATCCAAATCCACCGAATCACCATCGCGCAAAGCTTGAGCAATCGCCAATCCATAACGATCAAACGCCGCGTCCTGCTTGTGATCGATAGCTTGTAAATACATGGCCGCTGATTCGACGTATAGCTGATCCAGTAGATAAGCATCGGCGGCCAAAGAATAAAGTGCCGGGTCAATGTTTTCGGCACTCAGCAATGCCTTGAGCTTCGCTTCAAATTCACTGCTCGGTAGAACGTGAAAATCTTGGGCGGCGGTCAGGTAGTCGCCGTGGGCTTTTGCGCGTTTGGCGGAATCGTCGTTGAGTACGGCGAGGGTTGCAAATACCACTGCCGTAATAAAAAAAGTCGCAAGGCAAAGCCGGACCAAGGCCAACCGCGGCCGGCGAAGCGTGCGCTGCCAGGCGCGAGAAACGGCGCCGCGCGGGATAGCGTGTACGGGTTCGAGTTGAAGAAAGCGTTGCAGATCGGCGGCTACCTCACCGGCGTCGGTATAAGAATCGCGCGCATCTTTTTCTAAGCATTTATCGATCACCGCCATCAAGTCGCGAGGAGTGTTGGCGGTTTCGTCCCACTTTTGATCCGCGTATTGAACTGCTTGCAGAATTTCCTTGGTGGTGTTTCCTGGGAATGCCAGGCGACCGTTTAGAGCTTCAAAAGCCATGGAGCCAAAGGAAAAAACGTCGCTGGCGAAGGTCGGTGCCTGCAGCCTTGCTTGCTCGGGTGAGGTATAGCGGGGTGTGCCGCAAAAGCCCTGGGTTTGAGTCAGCTCGCTGCCCGACTCCGGTCGTGCCAAGCCGAAGTCCACCAGAAATGGAGTGCCGGTGGCGTCGACCAGAACGTTGGCGGGTTTAATGTCGCGGTGAATCATGCCGGCGGCATGGGCGGCGGCTAAACCTTGCGCAGTTTGCTGAAGCAGAGGAACGATGAATGCTTGCCAACCCTCCGCATTCGGTTTCGGCAAGCCTTGCGCTTTGCCCTGGATGATTTCTTCAAGCGAGTGCCCGTCGATGAAATCCATCGCCACCCAGCGAAAGCCCGGTTCAACGCCGGTGTCAAAAATATCGACGATGTTCGCGTGCTTCAGCCTGGCCAACATCAACGCCTCGCGTTGCACCCGGTCGCTTTGCGCGCCGCGCAGTTCTTGCGAACTTAAAGGAATGACCTTGAGCGCAATGCGTCGATCCAAGCTGATCTGTAGCGCCTCATAAACTACGCCACCACCGCCGCTGCCAATTTCGCGTTGAATCAAAAAGTCACCGAATTTTTGACCAATTTGCGGGCGCCCGGATTCAACATCCGCTTCGTCGAAGCCGATGATGCGCAAAATGTCTTCTTGCTCAGGATTAAGTTCCACCGCTAATCCTGTTTAAGGGTCAATCGAATGCGGTCGAGCGCGGTGCGGAACCGTTTGGAGAATCCGGTTTCCGATAAACCCAGCTTTTCCGCCGCCTCGCGTCCGGTCAATCCTTCATAGACCTTCAGTAAAACCGCTTCGCGCAGTTCATCGGGAAGCTTGGCAACCGCGGCTTGGACTTTTTGCTCAAGCTCGCGGTTGCGCAAATTCTGCGACACCCCAGGTTGAGTGCGCGACAACCCCGCGAACAATCCAACGGCATCATCGTCCATTGCACGCATGGCGGACTCGGGGAATGGTACGCGCTTGGCTTTGCGGTCGGCGTGCAGCAGTTTAAAATTCAAGATTGCAGCCAGCCAACGTTGCAAACTGCCTGGGCCGCGGTCTTCAAACTCGTGAATTTTATGGGCGGCCGCCACCCAGACTTCTTGCAGGAGGTCATCAATATCCACGGTTCCGCGGGTGCGATCGTTGAGGCGGCAATAAGCCAAAACGCGCAGTCGCGATTCGCAACGTTGCAAAATCTCGATCCAGGCTTTGGCGGAGTGCGTGCGTCCCTCAAGTGCTTGTTGCAGCAAGTGGGCGGTCAGGTGATCAGCACTTTGCGGCACTTCACGCTTAGGGTCCATGCAAGATTCTCGCATGCCTTTCGAACCAGGGAAGCGCAGTTTTTTTAGAAAACTTCCAAAAATGGTGCAGAGCGTCGGGTGAAACGGAATGAGTTCGGCTGCAACCAAACCACAAACTCCAAAAACCTCAATCCGATGAAAAAATCCACCCTACTCGCTCTGCCCAGCGCCATTCTGGCTGCGGCGTCGCTGCTTTCGGCACAGAGCACGCTTTACGTCTCACCAACCGGCAATAACGCCAATCCGGGCGACTACTTCCAGCCTTACCTCACCATCAACGCCGCCATCGCCGCCGCTCAGCCCGGCGACACCATCAACGTGATGGAGGGGGTGTACCAGGAGCATGTCTGGATCGATAAGGAAATTCGCTTGGAGGCACTGCCTCAAGCCACGATTCAGTACACCAGCGATCCGCTGTACCCCGATGCTTGTGTCCACATCGACGGCACGAACGGCGACCTAGGCTCGGGATTGGTCGTAACCGGCTTCGAGTTCCAAGGCGACATGTCTGCCATCGGCGTGTTGATCCACGACGACGCCTCCGGCCGTCAAGCCCATAACGTGTCACCAGTCATTCAAGACAACGTCTTCGTAGATTGCATCCAAGGAGTGGTGGTTCACTGCCACCAGGGAATTAGCGAACCGGAAATTCGCTTCAACCACATCACAAGCACTCTCGACGAAACCGAACCCATTCTGTTTGGAATTGAATTTTGGGCGTGGGGCGGCGTGATCAACGCGACGACTCGCTGCAACCAAATCGAGAAGATGGAGATCGGCATCGCCGTCAACGACATGGGTGGGACCGCCTCCACACGTCACGAAAACGACGCCATCCAATACTGCGAATGGGGGACTTACACCCAAGGTCCTGGTGCTCATTCCGATTTCATTCACCTCACCGTTGCCCACGGCCGCACCTTTTCTACCGACTCCGAAATCAAGCTTTGGGGCGTATTTGCAGAAAATGGCGGCACTGCCGACGTCTACAACTCGATCGTTTGGATCCCTGATTGGCTCGGACCCGACGATTGGGGTGGCCCCGGCAGCTGGCATCAAGGTGTTGACATCAATGATCCGTCGCTAATCACCGTAGACAATTTCACCACAGTTCAAGATTACTCTGGCGCGTTGGATCCCAAGTTCGTCGACGTTGCGAACTACAACCTTCGTTTGCAGTCGGATTCGCCGGCTATCGATGCTGCCGACCTCAGCATCATGATGCCCACTCATGTTTTGGCAACGCCGTTCGATAACGATTGGAATCCGCGCGTGTTGGATGGCGACATCAGTGACGATCAAGCGGCGGTGTTCCCCGACCGCGGTGCATATGAATACACCGTAGTCGATTTGGACTTCCGCTCAACCGCCTATCCGAACTACTCACCTAGCGGCAAACCGTACCCACAGATTCGTTACTGGGACCCGATGGCGGGATTGAACTCGCTATCCATCGACGTCAAAGGTCCGGCCGGCGCGCTTTACTTTGTTTGGATTCAGGGCACGTTTGGTCAGACCAATGATTTGGGCATCAACGCGCTGGGCAACATGCAGCTGTTGCCCTTGATTCCGGCCTTTACCTCTGGCGTAATCCCGGGGTCGGGAGTTGCCACGCTGACTCAGCCGGTGTATTTACCGCAAATGATCGAAGGCGACTTGGAGGCACAAGCCGTCGTGGTAACTGATATCCAACCCACGATCTTCTCCGGTGCGTTCACTCGCAGAATTGAGTTAGAGGTCAACAACTAACCGGAAGACCATTGCTTGCCGCGTTCCCGTAACCAGGAGCGCGGCATTCTTTATCCATGTTGGTCCAGTAGCTCTTCGGCCTGGTTGGCGGGTGACTTGGTTTGGATCGATCGCTCGATCACGCCGTCGGTGCCAATGACGAAGGTGTAACGACTTGCCGCCCGGTCCTTGGCGCTATTTACGCAGCCGAAAGCCAAACTCAACTCGCGCTTCGTGTCGCAAAGCAGCGGGAACGGGAAGCCCTGCTTCTCGCGGAACTTAGCGTTGGCTTTGACGCCATTCACAGACGCACCGTAGATTGCAGTCCCTGCCTTTTCATATTCTTGGATTCGATCACGGAATCCTTTGCCTTGAGCCGTTCATCCAGGCGTGCTGGCCATCGGGTAAAACCACAGCACCACGCGCTTGCCGCGGAAGTCAGCATCGGTGACGGTGTTGCCGTCGGAATCCAGCACTTCAAAGCTGGGACATAATTCGCCGGGTTGCAGCATGGGTGGGGCGCCTTGGATCAGGCGGCGGAGCAAAGTGCCAAGCATGGGAGAGTAGGGCGGAGGAATTACTCCGCGTGGATCTCCTTCACATAGGCCGCCGATTCCTGAATTAAATCCTTGAGTACATCCAGGTCGACGTCTTCCAGCTTGTTGATGTACAAGCACGATTTACCGGTTTTGTACTTACCCAACTTCTTCATCAGCTCGGCGTGGCGCGGGAAGCCGTCCATGATGTAGACGGTCAAATTGCCTTTGCGCGGCGCGAACCCGGTCACGTACCAATCGCCTTCGCGGCCGGATTCATAGCGGTAGTGATAACGGCCGAAGCCAACCATGCCGTGTCCCCACAACTCGCCGGGTTCACCGGTCAGTTCGCGCATGATCTCCAACATGGCCAGGCCGTCCTCGCGACGCTTGGCCGGTTCGACGGATTCCAAAAAAGCGGTGACGTCGGCGTCGGTGGGTTTGATTTTGTTCTCGGACTTGGCCATCACGATTTACGATAACAAGGCTTTGACGGAATCCGCCACTTTGCTGTACGTCACCGACCCCATGTGCTCGTGGTGCTGGGGTTTTGCCGCAACCATGCACGAACTACGCCGACGCTTTCCAGTGCGCACCGTGCTCGGCGGTTTGGCGCCGGACAGCGATCAGCCGATGGCCGCCGAGATGCAGGCTTATGTGCAGCAGGCATGGCGCGATGTTTCGGCGGCGTCGGGAGCGGAGTTCAACTTCGATTTCTGGAGCCAATGCGCGCCACGGCGGTCCACTTATCCGGCCAACCGGGCGGTGGTGCTCGCCCGCCGGGCGGGGTTGGAGTGGCAAATGCTCAAGGCAATTCAGCACGCCTACTACCTACAAGCACGCAACCCTTCCGACGACGATGTGCTGGTTGATCTGGCCGCCGGATTGGGCATGGATGCGGCTCAATTTGCCACCGAACTGAATGCGGAGACCACTCAGTCGGAGTTGGAGGCTGACTTTGAAATGCGCCGGTCCATTGGAGCTAATTCATTTCCCAGCATTGGCTTAGAACTGGTCACCGAAGTCGATGGTTCGACTTCACAATTGATTCACAGTGGCTGGGCCACCCTCGACCAGATTCTGGTTAAACTGGAGCCATGGAACACGAATCTGGTATTTCCTGGGCGATCGTAGCACTGGCTCTCGCGCTGTTGACGCTGATGTTTGCGTTGTAGGGGTTGACGCCCACGACATTTTGTCGTAACGTTTCTGGGGTGGGTAACGACAACATGTCGTAGGCCCGTCGCCGCCGCCGTTGGATCGGTAGCCGCGCCAACCTCAGAACCAACCTTTGAAAGCACTCGCCAACGCCGAACTCGCCGTCATGGAGTTGTTGTGGGCTCACCCCGAGCTCACCGCCCGCCAACTTCGCGACCTGCTTTACCCGGATTCCGACAAAGCTCAGCACGGCACGGTTCAACGCCTGCTGCAGCGATTAGAAGACAAAGGCTTCGTCCGCCGCGACCGTGAGCGCATGCCGCATTTATTCCGCGCCGCGCTAAGCCGCGAAGAATACGCAGGTCTGCAACTCGAATCGCTGACCGAAAAACTTACCGGCGGTTCGTTGGCGCCGTTGATCACTCACTTGATCGACAACCAAAAGATCTCACGCAGCGAAATCAAACGCTTGCGCGAAGTGCTGGAACATCACGACGGGGGAGCGCAATGATCGACGTCGTCCTTGGTTTTGGTTTGAGCAACCTTTGCTTGTCGGCGCTGATGGCAGTCGCGGCGTGGACGGTGCAAAAGAAAACCAATAAACCGTTGCTTGCACATCTGCTGTGGTTGCTTGTGTTGGTCAAGTTGCTGACTCCGAGTTTCATCACCATTCCACTGCTGCAGGTCCCTGGTGAACCCTCGGATGTGCTTGCCGAATTGGAAGCGACTATCGCTAGTAATGCGCTCGCCGAGCAAGCCGCCAACGGAATGGTGCCGGTGAATGCAAGCCTGGTCGACGGCATGTTGCCGACTGCTTCTGAAGCCGATGAAGCTGGCGCGTCTTGGCTTGGCTTAGTCAAGCAACTTGCTGTTTCGGTTTGGTTATTCGGCTCCGCCGCAATTTTGATGTGGTCGCTGTGGCGCGTTTGGCAATTCCATCAACTTCTGAAATCGGCCGCCGTGGCCGATCAACCGCTGTCTGTGAGCAAGCAATCTGGTTTGCAACCGAGCAACGGAAGACTTCAGCGAATAGCAGACCGTCAAGCGCAACGACTCGGCTTAACGCACGCTCCCCAAGTCATGCAAGTCGCCGCCCAAATCCCGCCGATGGTGTGGTGGGTCGGCCAGCGCGCCCGAATCGTCTTACCCGCTCAACTCGTGCAATCCTTACCAGCCGACGAATTACGTTGGTTGATCGCCCACGAAGTCGCCCATGTCCGTCGCCGCGATCATTGGGTGCGGTGGATGGAGTGGTTGGCGTGTATCGCCTTCTGGTGGAACCCGGTGACCTGGGTTTCGCGCAAATATCTGCGCGTCAACGAAGAAATTTGCACCGATGCGTTGGTGCTGCGCAGCTTGCAACCCAATCCAAAAACTTACGCCACTTCGCTGCTCAATGCGGTGGAGTTCCTGATCGAACCATTGCAGCGCCCGCCGGCAATGGCTAGTGAAATCAACAGTGGCGGCGCCCTGGAGAAAAGACTCAAAATGATCCTCAGCAAAAGATCTCTGTCCTTGACCCCGCGTTGGGTCAACATCGGCGTGCTGTTGAGCGCGTTGGTGCTGTTGCCGCTGGGCGTTGCTCATGCGCAAGAGCCGAATACTCAAGCCGTCGCCAAGCGTTTGATCGCTGCAGTACATGCCGGTGAAATTTCGGAAGCGCAGGCCAAAGCGATGATGGGCGCGCTGGCCGAAGCGCGATTTGCCGAGCAACTTGCGGCAGCTAAGGTGCATAAGATGAAAGGCACTGCAATGAGGGATACGCGGGTGGATCCGCGCAAAGCTCAGGGTGGAATGTCGGATAAGTATCACCAAGCTGGTGTGTCGCATGAGACCTACACCAAGGTGATGAAGAGGCTGCATGAGGAAGGCGTCAAGAAGGAGGTACTTGAGCCGACCATGGCAATTCTTCTGCATTCGATTTACGCGACTCGCAAAAACGCCGGCGAGGGAGTTTACGAGGAAATGGCGGTCAAGATGACGGAACTTGGATTGACTCGTCCGCAGAGTGAACTGGTGTTCCGTTTGGCGAAAAAGTTGGCCGACGCTTTGGATCAGCATGAAGATCAAATGCGCGCTGATCCGGAGCGTGTGCAGCGATTCCATGACGTCAACGCGGAGCTTTTGCAGAAGTTGCGCCACATTGAGGAGGCAATGAAGGCAGGCAAGATTAGTCGCGAAGAGGGGCAGAAGGCAATTCAGCAGATCAAGGTCAAGTTGGAAGTCCTGCACAATGACATGAACGCTGAAATGGATGCCGACTTGCAGCGCCGCGCAGACATTGCCGCGGATCAACGCGCCCAGCGGGAAGCGATTGAAGCGGAACGGCGCGCAGTGGAAGAAGCCGATCGCAAGGCGGCGGCCGAAGCCGAAGAGCAGCGTCGGCGTGATTATGAGGACATCATGGCCACGCTCGAGCAGCGGGCGAAGCACATCGAAGCACGGTTGAAGGCAGGCGTGATTTCGCAGGATGACGCCCACAAAGAGCTGGTGGATATCCGCATGCAGATGGTCGAGCTTTCCGATCGCATGGAGCGCAACAAACGCAACTAGCCGAATGGCTTAAGTTTTCGTAACAGCCGCCGAAAAGGGTGGGTTAGCAATGAAGGCATCCCACCCCCCCAGGCGGTTGTTGCTGGTTGCCGCATCCGTACTGGCCGTACTCCTTGTCGCCACGGCCACCCGGCAAACCAGTGACTGGGTCGAAAAAGTTCAGGTCCAGAATGGGCAGGAATTCCTGAAAGCGTTGCGTAACACCACCAGCGAGGCGATTCGGGTATGGAAAGACGAGGAATTGCACGCGCTGGAATATTTGGCGACTTCGCCTGAGGTGCAAGTTGCAGCGAAGCAAATGCTTGCTGATCAAGCGGCAGGAATTTCGGTCGGCGAATCTGCTGGTTTAAGTGCCATCCGCGACTGGTACACCGACGTCAGCGGCGGCCATTTTTATGAAGGCTTCTTTGTCGTCGGCCCCGGCAATACCAACCTCGGTTCGTCGCGCGATGAAAACTTAGGGCTTGAGAATCTGTTGGCGGATCGCGGTCGAATGTTGGAGCAAGCGTGGAAGGGCAAAGCATTCTGTAGCTCTCCGATTCGCTCCGACGTGGAGCTTGAGATGCAAGGCGGCCGCATGGTGGAAGGCCGCGCGACGATGCTTTGCGGCACCGGCATCCGCGATGAAAATGACGAGATCTTTGCCCTGCTGTTAGTACGCATCAATCCCTACAACACTCTGTTCCCGCTATTGGAACGGTCGCGCCCCGGCCAAAGTGGGGAGACGGTGCTGTTTAACGGCAAGGGCGAAATCGCTTCCCATAGTCGCTTCCTAAATAGTTATCACGAACGCGCCGACGGCAAGGTCGTCAGCTTTTTTGCTTCACTTGGATTGTCGTCCGCTCAACGACATGTAATTTTGCAACCGTTGGTCAACGCCAAACGCAGCGGACCGGCGTCGCGCTTTTCGACGATGGCGCCGTATTTGAATTACAGCGGCGAACCGGTGGTTGGCGCGTGGGAGTGGAACGAAGACATCCAAATGGGATTGCTGGTTGAGATGTCGGAAGCCGAAGCCTTTTCGCCGATTTGGGCAACGCGCAAAGCGCTGACGATCTTTGGATTAATTGCCGGGATCGCGATTCTGCTGATGATGATTGCCCACCAAATTTGGATCAGCAAAGAGAAGGATCGACGTGAACGGCTTGAACGCGAAGTCGAGCTCAATCATTTGAAGTCGGAATTCTTGGCGCGCATGAGCCATGAAATCCGCACGCCAATGAATGGTGTGTTTGGCATGTTGGAATGTTTGGCTGAATCGGATTTGGATACCGAGCAATCCGATCGGGTGCACACGGCGCTGGATTCGGCGTCGAGCATGCTGGCGATTTTGAATGACATTTTGGATCTGTCGAAGATTGAATCGGGGCAGATTGATTTTGTCAGCGAAGACTTTGAACTGCGCAAAACCATCACTCGTGTGGTTCACTTGTTTGAGGACAAAGCGGCTGAGCAACGCAATACCTTGCGAGTGGATTGGGATCAGCGCCTTTCGCAATGGGTGCGCGGCGACAGCGTGCGCATCGGACAGGTGCTGACCAACTTGTTGAGCAATGCCAATAAGTTCACCAAAGACGGCACGATTGTGGTGAAGGCGATTGCAGCCGACAAGGATGATTGCATCCGCCTTGGAGTGGTGGATTCAGGCGTGGGCATTCCGGATGATCGAATCGAAGCCATCTTCGGCGAATTCGTGCAAGCCGAAGCGACGACGTCGCGCTATTACGGCGGCACTGGATTGGGTTTAGCCATTGTCAGCCGACTGGTGCGTGGCATGGGCGGTGACGTCGGCGTGCAAAGTACCGTTGGCGTGGGCTCGACTTTCCACTTCACTCTGCAATTGCCCGCGGCGAACACGCAGCCGACGACAATTGCCTCGACCGAAGCGCCGCCGCCGCCGTCTGTGGTTCCGGAGGCGGAAGGCGCTCAGGTCACTCGAGTGGAATCGACGCCGGTGGCTTCGATTGGGAGCGTGGATTTGAGTGAGGTTCGCGCTTTGGTGGTCGACGACAACAAGGTCAACCTGAAAGTTGCGCGCGCGTTTTTGAGGAAGCTAGGTTGCGACGTCACCTTGGCCGACAGTGGTGAAGCAGCGGTGACTCAATTCCAGCAAAAGGACTTCGACATCATCTTTATGGACATTCAAATGCCGGGCATCGACGGCTTCGAAGCCACGCGCATCATCCGCACCATGCCGGAAGGCAACGACGTCCATATCGTCGCGCTGACCGCGCACGCGTTGCCGGAGTATCAGCAGAAGTGCGCCGACGTCGGCATGAATTCTTTCCTTGCTAAACCGATGCGCAAAAAGGCGCTGGCCGAAATGCTCAAACGTGATTTCTTAGCATCCACTCCTTCGGATGCGGGTTCAGGTAAAACTGACGCTCCAGATAGTCTGTCGGATGCAGCCTAAAGTAGTGGCGTAACAAAGTCACCGGCACGATCAGCGGCACCAAGCGGCGGTGGTAGTCGTCGATGGCTTCCAACAAGCCGCGTTTTTCATCGGCGGAAATCTTCTTTTTCAAATAGCCCAGCAAGTGCTGCAACACGTTGACGTTTTTACGCACCGTAGCTTGCATTTTCAAAATCGACATAAATTGCTGTTCATATTGCCGACGAAAATCCGCCGCCGAATGCTGCTTCACTGCGGCGACCAACCTCCCCAGTTCTTTCAACTTCTGCGGGCTGTGCGCCATCAGCAAATACTTGTGGTCGGCATGAAAACCAACCATCGCACCGCGGTTCCAGCGCTGGCGATAAAGCTGCTGCAGACGCGAGTAGGCAAACACGCGCGTCAGAAAATTCTCGCGCAATACGGCGTCGTTCAATCGACCCTCTTCTTCCACCGGCAACGCCGGCAGCTGCTTCATCAACTCGGCGGCAAATAGCCCACTACCGACGCGTTGCGGCATGCCGGAGGTGCCGAACACCTTGACTCGCTCCATGCCGCAGCTCGGCGATTTCTGCTGCAGGATGAAGCCGCTCAACTCCAGCTTCGCCAGCTCGCGAACTCGGCTGCGGACGAATCGGCTCATTTTTGCCGTCCAATCCCTACCGCTGCCGGGCGCGACCATTTTTACCGCGCCATCACCCAAATCCGCCGCCCGCGGGGTTCGTTGCCCACTTTCCAGCCGCACCGGCTCGCGCGGGATCGGCATTCCCACCTCAACTTCCGGGCATACTGCGACGAATTCAAACTGCTGGCCTAGTACGTCGACGGCATATTGCGACCGCTTGTGCTGGCCGTCGTAGCGCACCTCATCGCCGAGCAGGCAGCGACTGACGCCGACGCGGATGACATCGGCGGCAGAAGTGCAATTTCCTACGGCGGGGGCAGGGGTCATGGCTACCCAGCGTAGCCTCCAGCGGGTACGATCTGGCAAACTTCGGTCCCCGAACCCCGCTCAAATGTCTAAGCGCCCACCGCTCGCCAAGGTGAACTTCTACTTCATCCTTGCCGCCCACCTAGCCGCCGTCGCCGCCGTGCTTTACATGGTCTTCGGCCAGTTCAATTGGTGGTCGCTGGGCCTCGGTCTGACCTACAGCTTCTTCTGCTCGATGTCGATCACCGCCGGCTACCACCGGCTGTTCTCGCACCCGACCCACAAAGCTCACGCCAGCCTGCGCTTTTTGTACCTGTTTTTCGGTGCCGCGTCGGTGCAGAACTCGGCGTTGAAGTGGTCGTCGGACCACCGCACCCACCACGGCAAGGTGGATAAGGAAGAAGATCCCTACAACATTAAGAAGGGATTTTGGTGGGCTCATATCGGTTGGGTGGTTACCCAGGCGCCGGAGCCCGATTTCTCGAACGTGCCGGACCTGAAAAAAGACCCGCTGGTGATGTGGCAGCACCGCAACTACTTGTTGCTGGTCGTACTTTCCATCGCGGTGATCCCGTTCTGCCTGGGCTTGCTTTGGGGCGACCCGATCGGCGCGGTGCTGATCTCCGGTTTCCTGCGCTTGGTCATTCAGTGGCACAGCACCTTCTCGATCAACTCGGTCGCGCACATCATCGGCAAGCGCCCGTACTCGCTGGCCAACTCGGCGCGCGATTCGTTCATCACCGCGTTGGTGACGATGGGTGAGGGCTACCACAACTTCCACCACCGCTTTGCCAACGACTACCGCAATGGGGTGCGCTGGTTCCACTACGACCCGACCAAGTGGTGGGTGTGGACCTTGTCCAAGGTACGCCTGACGTCGGACCTGAAGCGCGTGCCGAAACGTGCGATTGAAAAAGCTCGTGAGGCGGTCAAAGCTGAGCTGGCGGCGCGCAAGTTGGAGAAGGCTGCAGCGGCGGCTAACGGCGTCGGCAAGTAAGTTACGGAACTGCTTGCGGCTCGCTTCCGGTGCCTAGTTTTGGCGCTATAGTGGTCGCATGTCTAAAAATAACATCCAAGCTATTTTCCAGATCGTCGCTGTGTTGGCGATGTTTAAAGGTGCGCACGCATTCCTTACGGCGCTGATTGGCGTCGCAGGGATGGGCACCGTGGTCAGCACTTTTAATGTCGGTGACTTGACTACCAGGGTGAGTTCCACCGCCATCTTCGCTTCAGCAACACCCGTCCTGGTGGGATTTGTGCTTTATCAAATGGCTCCTCAGCTGAGCCGGGGAATCGTCGACAACCTTCCGATTGAGGATTAAATGGCGCTGCTTCGGTTCGACCGAAGAGGATTTTGGGTGGCAGTATTCGTCGCCTTCGTCGGCTACTGGATTTGGGGGCCGGCGATTGCGCAGGACCCGGCTTATTACGACTTCGCTGACAAACGTACTTGGTGGGGAATACCGAACTTTTGGAATGTAGTCAGCAATGCGGCCTTTGTGGTGGTCGGCCTGGTCGGTTTATATATCGATAAGCCAGGCGGGGATGTGCAACTGCGGTGGTGCTACCGTTTGTTTTTCATCGGCGTGGTGCTGACCGGATTTGGATCGGGATACTTTCATTGGCGGCCGGATCACTACACGTTGATTGCCGACCGCTTGCCGATGGCGATTGCATTTATGGCGTTGACGTCGGCGTTATTGGGTGAAAGTTATTACGCCGAACTTGGTCAAAGACTGCTGTGGCCGCTTCAGTTGCTTGGAGCTGCAAGTGTGCTTTGGTGGGGCTACAGCGAACACATCGGCGCCGGCGACTTGCGCTTATATGTAGTGGTTCAATTCGTGCCGATGGTGGCGTTGCCGTTGGTGATTTGGCGTCGGCGTTCGCGGTTTTTACCCCTGAAATATGTATGGGGAACGATTTTGCTTTATGGAATGGCGAAGGTTGTGGAGCTGTTGGATCAGCAAGTCTTTGCATTAGGCGGTTGGATTAGCGGCCACGGATTAAAGCACTTCGTCGCCGCTTCGGCGTGCGCCGCATTCGCGCGTGGATTGCAAAAACGGCACCAAGAGGCTGGGCATGCCGACATATAGCGAACTGCGACATGTCTCTCAAATAAAGCTGTTACGATGGGCGTGTCCCCTCAGACAAAATGGAAACCTTCGGCAGCGTTGAAATCAATCGTCCCATCGAAGAAGTCTTCGATTACACCATGAACCATGCGACTGAATGGAGCAACATCATGGTGGAACATGAAATGCTTCACGAAACGGAGGACGTCGTCGGTTCGACCTTTCGAATAGTTACCGAAGATCGCGGACGACGCATGGACTTTGAAGGCGAGGTGACTTATCACCGACCGCCAACTGCAAGTTCGATCGTGATGCGCGGCAAGCAGTTCAACTTAGAAGTCGCTTACCAATTTGAAGACCTCGGCGGCCGAACAAAAGTTAGTCAGCGATCTGTTGTTCACGCCAAAGGCTTTGTGAAGATTATGATGTTTTTGTTTGGATGGATGATGAAGAAATCCAGTTGCGATGCGTTGGATAAAGAGTTCGCGAGTCTGAAGTCCAAACTTGAGATACAGGAATAACGGATAACTCACGGCATCCTTTTCGATGCACAGGGTGGCACCGACAAAGGGCTTAACGACTTCGGCCGACCCATTTGTTTCGTCGGCTAGAATTGAAGGTCATGCTGAGACCATCACGCATCCTGCTCGGGGCGCTGGGAGTTTGCCTGCTCCCAGCGCCGTTATTCGGTTTGGGGGCGGCGGGTGGTTCCGCTGCGCAGGTGATCGAGCGCGTTAGTGTGGCGGATGATGGCAGCGAAGCGACTGATTACAGTTGGCAGAGTTCGATTTCGGCGGATGGGCTTCAGGTCGCGTTTCAATCCAATGCGGCGAACTTGGGCGCAGTCGATGGCAACGGCGTGCATGACGTTTATCTGCGCGATTTGAGTAACTTCTCCACCGAGTTGATTTCGGTTGGCCTCGGTGGTGCTGCGGCAAATGGCGTCAGTGATTTTCCGGACCTGTCGGCCGACGGCAACCGCGTCGCTTTTTATTCCGATGCCGACGACTTGGTGACCGGCGACGGCAACGCAATGGCCGACATCTTTGTGCGCGATCGCGCGTTGCAGCAAACGGTGCGCGTCAGTGTGGCGAGTGGGGGTGGTGAAGCAAACGGCCCGAGTTTTTCACCGGCGATTAGTGGCGATGGACGATGGGTCGCTTTTGTCTCTGTTGCCGACAATTTGGTGGCGGCTGATGTAAACGGATTGCCCGATGTGTTTGTTCACGACTTGCTGACCGGAATTACAGCTCTGGTCAGTGTCAGCGCAGGCGGACTTCAGGCCAATGGCGCCAACTACACGCCAACTTTGTCATTCGATGGTCGCTATTTGGCGTTCCGATCCGCAGCCAACAACTTGGTAAGCGGAGACAGCAACGGTCAGCACGACATCATTTGGCGCGATCTAGTGACTGGCGAAACCGAAATCGTCAGCCTGACCGATAGTGGAGGCATTGCCAATCACCGCAGTGACTACCCAACTCTTTCCGCCGATGGTCAACGCATCGCTTTTCGATCCACCGCCGACAACTTAGTCCCCGGTGACGTCAATCAACTCGCCGACATCTTCGTTCGCGATCGGCAACGCGCAATTACCCGTCGCGTCAGCGTGCGTACCGCGGTTGGGGCAGGCTTGGGTGGATCAGGCAACACCGGAGTCGGCGCCAACGGCATGAACTTCGACCCGGAAATTTCAGCAAATGGCCGCTTCGTCGTTTTCCGCTCTGCTGCAACCAACTTATCCCGCGGCGACACCAACGGAATCTACGACATTTACTGCCACGACCTCAACACCGGCATTTCGGAACGCATCAGCATCGGCAACCACCGTCAACAAGGCAACGGCGAAGGCTGGTACCCCTCCATCAACGCCGACGGCACCGCCATCGCCTTCAAGTGCTACTCCGACAACCTCGGCGTGCTCGACCAAAACGCTCATTCCGATATCTACCTCCGCCGGCGGCAGACCATTCAAGCCGCGAATTGACCTGTACTGGGATCCGCGCGGTTAGGGCTTCAAGCAAGCGAATGCTGCTTCCAAATCCGGATCGTTACCGTTCAAAACATCGGCGCGCTTCCAAATAACCGGCACATCGATCTTCACGGTTACGCCCTCGGTCATGCGTCCACTGGCCGACTTCACGCGTTGAGTGCAAAAGGTGATTGAGCTGCCGGTACGCGGCAGTTCAAACGAACGCGGCGCACCACTTCCAGCACCATTCGGTCGACCGAAAAATCGAACGTCGGGATGGACATCGCGCAAACAAGCGGCGACGTTATCGGCAGTGCTGAAAGTATTGGGATCAACGATCACAGCCAGCGGTTTGCCGGCCATGGAGTGTTTGCCATCAGGCGACGACGACTCGTGTTTGCCGAAACGACCCCAACCGTTATTGCGCAGCGCGGATAACTGAAAGTAAATGTAGTCTTCGTCGACCAACCGATCGACCAGGAACTGACCGAGTAAATCAGTGCCGCCGGGGTTGCCGCGCAAATCCAAAATTAACGCTCGCGCGGACATCAACTCACCAATGATCCGATCAAACTCGGAATAGGTGTCGGCCAAAATCGCGTCGCGCCCTTCCGGCGGACCCGGCCAGCCACTGTCGCGCGGCGGACTGAAGTTACCGGGGCGGAAGTAGGCGACGTTGTCGTCCAACATTCGATGTTCGCGATCCGTCGGGTACAGCTCGACCTGCGGTACGCGGCCGTGCAGGTACGGATGGGGGAAGCGCAGCTCGCGTTCGCTGCCGTCGGCACTGCGGAAGAGAAAGCTGCGATCGGCAGCCTCATCCCATTGCACGATGTGTTCGATGGCCTGCTGGCGCCTAGACGCATCTGACGATGCATAAACCTTAGCTTCAGCATCGCGAATCCATTCGTTGATCGCACGACCATCTACCGCAACCAATTCATCTCCAAGCTGCAGCGATTGCGCACCTTCGCCATCCGAATCGCTCAGCAACTCCCCGATATTCTCCGCCAAGCTGGCAACCACCACGCCTTCTTGCACCTCGGTTAAACGAAACGGCCACTGTTGCAACGCCGGGTCCATCATGTCTTTGGTCATCACGAACGCATGACCATCGTGCAAACCCGCGACCAAATGGCGCAGCGCGTTGTAAAAACTCCGTTGGTCCGGTTCGGCTCCGAGCATGGTGCGCGCTTCGCCGATCAACGCAGCCAAATCCAATTCACCGAGCGCGGTGCGGTGCTCCAAATAGGAGTAGCGCTGCTCAATGACCTCAATCGCCGCCTGAAAATCGGCTTTGAAATCATTCGGCTCGTCATGCACCGCAGCCGAAAACTCCATCGCCGGCACCTGCAGCCCCGGGCCGAGATCCGAGCCCAGAAACCACTTGGTTCCCCAAAAAGCAACCGCGGCGACCAGCGTGCAAGCCACAACGGTACCGCCAAAAGACTTCAGGTCGGTGGCAGAGACCATGATCCGATTCTACGGCATTAAAATCGGTCCATGCCCAGCCCCCGGATCCGCGCCGCAACCGCCGCCGACGTCGACGCGATGGCCGCGATCTACAACCATTACGTGCGCGGCTCGATCTACACCTTCGAAGAGGTTGAGCTCAGCGCCGAGCAAATGCAGGCCCGCTGGGAATCCGTCATCACTGAAGCGCCGACCTCACCCGGCTCCATGCCCGCCCTGCCCTGGCTGGTCGCCGAGTTAGACAACTCGGTCCTCGGCTACGCCTACGCCGACGCCTGGAAACCGCGCGCCGCCTACCGCCATTCCGTCGAAGTCACGATCTACCTTCACGCCGACGCCACCGGCCGCGGAATGGGTGGTCCGCTCTATCAAGCGCTGATCGACGAACTGCGCAGCCGAGAATTGCATTGCGCCATGGCCAGCATCGCCCTGCCCAATCCCGCCAGCATCAAAATGCACGAGTCTCTAGGCTTCCAAAAGGTCGGCCAAGCTCGTCAAATCGGCCGCAAATTCAACCGCTGGGTCGACGTCGGCTATTGGCAACTTATGCTGCAGGAGCCAACTGGCTGAGCAGAATCTTCAGCGCTTCGCTTTCGGCGATGGAATCAGACGTGAACTTCCAATCCTTGCCACCGAGGTAACTGTCGAATTGGGTCCAGTGGGTTTGGAAGTACTGCTGCGCCGAATCATCACCGAGGTGAGTGACGGTTTGCTGGATCCAGTAGCGACCGTTCCACGGGATTTTGCCGTTCCAGGACCGCACCATGGCCAGCGCATAATCGCCCAGGCGTGGGTCGCTGTCGGTGGCAAGTAGGCGGTAGAGCTGCTGATTGGCGGCACCGAAATGAGGCGCGCTGCACAACGCGGCAATCAACTTGTCACGCTGCGCTTTGGACAGCGGTGATGGATTGTTTTTGGCCACCAGGGATTGCGCCTGCAACACACGTACACCCTCGGCGCGGGTGATCGGGTCTAGCGCTAGGTTCACGCGCCACTCATGCAAACGCTGCTCGCGCACCTCAACGGCGGCGGTTTGCAGCTGGAAGTACTCACTTACCGCGGTGCGATAGGGGTCCAACTTGGAACCGTCCATGCGCACATGACCGACGTGGCTGTAGCAGGCAAAACGACCGTCAGCGGTTTTCTGCAGGAAGACCAGGCGTGGCTGATCCGCGTGCAAGTCCAAACCACCGATGCGCGTGCTCATCGGCGGCGCGCACAGTTGCAATTCTTGCGCACCGGCACAGCCTTTCAACGTGGTAACCACCGTGACGTCGGCTGATTGAACCACGCCGCAAGACTCGACGTCGGTGCCATCGGATTCGTCGCACGGTTCGGCATCAGCGTCGGCAGAATCGCTGCAAACGATGGAGGAGCAGGAGCTTGGATCCGCTTGCACGACAGCGATGAGGTCGGAGCTTTGGCACAACTCCTCCAACGTCATCGGCGTTTTGCCGGCCTGCGCGGACCATGCGACCAAGAGAGACAGGATGATGGAATTCAGCATGGCGGTGAGGTTTGCTGCTATACCCGCGACAGTGAGAACTTGTTACCAATAAGCTCGCAAAAAGAAAATTGAATTCACCAGCAAATCACGGAACACCAACTTATTTCACGCGTCGCGGCGGCGCTGGCACTGGGTTATGGTGGGGCCACAGCCACGATGAAATCCAAGCTCTCCCTGCTCCAAACCGGAGCCGCTGCACTTGCGGTCGGCTTCCTTTTCGCACGTTGCCACGCTCCGAATGCCGAGCCGGATTTGCGTCTGCGCGTCGGTGATGAGATTCAACAATACGCTTGGGATACCGGCTGGTTGAAAATGCCCGAAGGTTTGCCGATCGGCAACACGCATGGCGGCATTGCTGAAGGCGGCGACGGCAAGATTTACATCAGCACCGACAGCAAGCATGCGATCTTGGTTTGTGAACCCGATGGCACCGTCGTCGATCATTGGGGCGAAGAAATCGCCGGCGGCGTGCACTCGGTTTGCTTGACCGAGGAAGACGGTAACGAGTACCTCTACCTTCCGCACCATTCGCACCGCAAGGTTTATAAGTACACCACCTCCGGCGAGAAGGTTTGGGAGCTGGGTTATCCGCAAGAGTCGAACCTCTACCCCGACCCGAATCGCTACCACCCAACCGGCATTGCGGTGCGCCCGGACGGCTGCTTTTACATCGCCGACGGCTACGGTCTTGGGTACATCCACTTCTACAACGCCGACGGCAAGTACCAAAGCAGCTTCGGTGGCGGCGGTAAAGAAGAAGGCAAATTCACCACGCCGCACGGTTTGATGTGGGATGACTACAACGGTCAGCAGCGCGTCGTCGTGGCCGATCGCGAAAACGGCCGCGTGCAATTCTTCCACGCCGACGGCACTTTTGACCGCTTGATCACCGGTCACTTCCGCCGTCCATGCTCGGTGCAGCGACACGGCGATGAGCTGTTGGTGTCCGACTTGGCCGGTCGCGTTACCGTCGTCAATGAGAAGGACGATTACGTGCAACAACTGTGTGATCAACCGGATCCGGCGTTGCGCGCGCGCAATGGCATCCCCGCCGAAAAGTGGGCCGAAGGTCAATTCCTGTCGCCGCACTTCGCCGCGTGGGATTCCGACGGCAACATCTACGTGCAGGATTGGAACTTCCTCGGCCGCATCACCCGGCTCCAGCGGTTGCGTTAACCGCTAGAATCAATGTTCCCCAAAGATGGCATGCAAATCCCCCTCAAACCTTTGCTTGCGGCGCTGCTAACCGCCTTCGGCCTCGCGTCGAGTGTGGCAGCGCAACAGGGCAGTGCCGAACCGGTTGACTTCAACCGCGACATTCGTCCGATTCTTTCCGACAACTGCTTCTTGTGCCACGGGTTCGACCACAGCACGCGCGAAGCGGATTTGCGGCTCGACATTTTCGACGGCGCCACTGCCGACCTAGGTGGTTACTCGGCTGTCGTTCCCGGAGATCTTGAAGATAGTGAACTGTGGTACCGGATTAATTCCGACCGCAAGAAGGAGGTCATGCCGCCGCCGAAGACCGGCAAAACGCTGACCGCCGAACAGAAGGATTTGCTGCGGCGTTGGATTGAGGGCGGCGCCGAGTACACCGAGCATTGGGCATTCGTTCCGCCGAAGCCGATTTCGGCACCGGCGCGAACCGCAGTGTCGGCCGATGAGGCGAAGTGGAAGCGCAACAACGGCATCGACGCCTTCGTGCAGTCGCGCATCGAGCAAGCCGGCTTGGCGCCGGCGCCGACCGCAGATAAGCGCACATTGATTCGGCGCGTGTCGTTGGACCTAACCGGCTTGCCGCCGACGCCGGAAGAGGTCGAAGCCTTTGTTTCCGATGACAGCCCGGCGGCTTACTACCGCTTGGTGGATCGATTGTTGAACTCCACCGCCTTCGCCGAGCACATGGCGCGCCAGTGGATGGACGCGGCGCGTTACGGCGATACGCACGGTTTGCACTTGGACAACTATCGCAGCATGTACCGCTATCGCGATTGGTTGATTCATGCATATGAGGAGAACCTTCCTTACGACCAATTCGTCACCGAGCAGTTGGCCGGCGACTTGATGCCGAACCCGACGTTGGAGCAGCAACTGGCCACCGGATTCGTGCGTTGCAACGCGACCTCGGCCGAGGGCGGCATGATTGCTGAGGAGTTTCTGGCTAAGTACGCGATGGATCGCGTCGACACTTTTGGCACGGTGTTTTTGGGCATGAGCATTGCTTGTGCGCAATGTCACGACCACAAGTTCGACCCGGTCACGCAGGACGAGTACTACCAACTGTTCGCGTTCTTCAACAACATTGCCGAAAAAGCGAGTGATGAAAACATCGCCGCGCCGCCGCCGGTTTTGCGCGCGCCTTACCCGGAGCAAGCGCAGCAGTTGACGGTGTTGGAGCAGCAGGTCGCCGATCAAAAAGCTTACTTGGAAGCGCCAATGCCCGAGGCCGATGCGCAGCAGGCCGAATGGCAAGCCGAGCAAATCGCCAAGCTCAAGGGCGATTGGTTTATTCCGTCCGAGGTTGAACTCGCCAGCCGTTTTGGCACCGAACTCAAAGCAGTCGGCGACGGCTATGTGCTCGCCACCGGCGAAAACCCCGACAAAGAAGTGTTCGACGTCACCGCGCACTTGCCTGCCGGTGTTTGGTCGGCTTTCCGCATTGAGGTCGAACCCGACGACAGCACTCCGACCAAAGGTGCCGGGCGTTCGGTGAACGGCAACGTGGTGCTATCCGGCGTGGATGTGCAAGTTCAGTTCCCGGGCAGTAAGCGCTACTACCCGTTGGAGTTGGCGCAAGCCGTTGCCGACCATCAGCAAGACAAGTACGGCACCGCCGGTTTGCTCGATGCCGATCCGAATACGGGTTGGGCGTTGTTGCCGCAGACTGCCAAGCGTCACACTTTGATTGTTCAGCCGACCGCCGCAGTGCAAGCGCCGAAGGGCATGAAGGTGTTGGTGCGTTTGCGTTTCGAAAGCGTGCACAAGCAACACGTGATCGGTAAATTCCGTGTCGCGGCGACGGCGAGCCCTGAGTTTGAATCGGTGGTGGCCGGTTACTGGCAGCAATCGCGCTTCTTCCCGACCGACAAAGGCGCGATGGCTTACCAAGTCGCGTTCCCGCCGGAAACCATTCAGATGGGGGAGCAAGAGTGGACCGAGCATCGTGAGTATCACGACGGCGAGGTGCACATGCTTGAGGGTGGCGTCGGCGCTTACTACTTGAAGCGTGAATTGCGTTCGCCGGGCGAGCGCACCGTGACTTTGTCGGTCGGCAGTGATGATGCGATCAAGGTTTGGTTGAACGGCGAGGTTGTGCTCGACCGCGACGTGCAGCGCGCGGTTGCCGCTGATCAGGATCGAGTGCAACTGAAGTTAAAGCCGGGGTCGAACACTTTGCTTTATAAGGTGGTCAACTACGGCGGCGCGTTTGGTTTTTACTACCGCTTGCTCGACAACGAGCCGGGCGGATTGTCGGTGCCGCTGCAGCAATTGCTGACCCACGCCGACGATCGCGCCACACCCTTCAGCGATGCCGAAGCCTTGGAGTTGCGGAATTACTTCCGCCGCAATTATTCGCCGGAGTGGAAGGAGCGCGATGCCAAGTTGCAGGACTTGCAGTTGAAGCTCGATGGCTTGAACAAAGAAATCCCGATGAGCTTGGTGGCGCAAGAGCGCGCCGATCGACGTCAGGCTAGGTTTTTGAACCGCGGTCAGTACGACGATCCGGGTCATGAGGTTTGGCCGGGTACGCCGGAAATGCTCCCGCCAATGGTCATCAGCGCACCGATTCAGGCTTCGGCTGAAATGAAGGAAAGCGATGCGCCAAAAGTGATTGCTTCGCGATTGGATTTGGCAAATTGGTTGTTCCGCGAAGATCATCCGCTGACCGCGCGCGTGCAAGTCAATCGACTTTGGCAGCTGGTGTTCGGCGCCGGCTTGGTGCGCACTGCCGGCGACTTTGGCGCGCAGGGCGAGTGGCCGTCGCATCCGAAGTTGCTGGATTGGTTGGCGTTGGAATTCCAGCAATCGGGTTGGGATCAGCGTCACTTGTTGCGCTTGATGGTGACGTCGGCGACGTACATGCAGGATTCCACATGGGATCACGCCAAAGCGGAAGTGGACTCGGAAAACCGCTTGCTGGCTCGCGGTCCGCGCTTTCGTTTGGATGCCGAAGTCATCCGCGATTCTGCGTTGGCGGCAAGTGGTTTGTTGGTCGACAAGGTAGGCGGACCTAGTGTCAAGCCTTATCAGCCGGATGGTTTGTGGAAGGCGGTCGGTTACACCGGAAGTAACACCGCCAACTTCGCCCGCGACAACGGCGACGCGCTTTATCGCCGCAGCATGTACACCTTCTGGAAGCGAACCTCGCCGCCGCCGACGATGAGTTTGTTCGACGCGCCAACGCGCGAATCATGCATTGTTCAACGCGAGCGCACTAACACACCGTTGCAAGCTTTGGCGTTGTGGAACGACACTCAGTTCGTCGAAGCTGCGCGCACGCTGGCGGCGATGATGATGAAAGACAAAGCGCCGATTGCGTTGGCTTTCCGTCGCGTGTTGGCGCGTGAGCCGCGAACCGAAGAGGTTGCGGTTCTGAAGCAATTGTTGAAGCGTCAAATGGATGAGTTCGCTGCCAACCCGGAAGGTGCCAAGCAATTGTTGGAGGTCGGTGAAGCCACTTACGATCGCAACTTGAAGCCGGTGGAGCTCGCGGCGTGGACCAGCGTCGCCAGCGTGATCTTGAACTTGGATGAAACGGTGACCCGCTTGTAAGGAGGAAGATTGATGACGAAACAAAACTCCAACGAATCTTTCAGCGGCAAGAAAATCGGTCGCCGCGATTTCCTGCGCAACAGCGGTGCATTGCTGGCGAGTTCGGCGATGGCTTCGATGATGCCAAGCAGTTTGTTCGGCGCAACGGCGGCAACGCGCGGCACCAAAGCCAAGCGTGTGATCCACCTGTTCATGGCCGGCGGTTTTTCGCAGCTGGACACTTTCGATTACAAGCCGGCGCTGGCCGATCGCTTTGATGAAGACTTGCCCGATTCCATCCGCAAAGGGCAGCGCATTACCACGATGACGTCGGGGCAAGATCGTTTGCCGGTGGCGCCGTCGACATTCAAGTTTGCGCAATATGGTCAAAGTGGTGCGTGGGTCAGTGAGCTGCTGCCGCACACCGCGAGCATCGTCGACAAGATTGCGATCGTGAAGAGTGTGCACACCGAAGCGATCAACCACGACCCGGCAATTACCTTCACTTTGTCCGGTCACCAACTGCCGGGTCGGCCAAGTTTGGGTGCGTGGATGTCGTACGGCATGCCGACGCAAAACCCGGACCTGCCCAGCTTCGTCGTCATGACGCCGACGTGGACCGGTCGCCAAGAAGCGCAAGCTTTATACAGCCGTCTGTGGGGCACCGGATTCCTGCCGACTCAACACCAGGGTGTGGCACTACGCGCGCAGGGCGATCCGATTTTGTACTTGTCTGATCCTCCTGGAATCGACCGCGATTCGCGTCGCGCGATGTTGGATAGTTTGAATCAGTTGAACCAGCAGCGCTTAGATCGCGAGGGCGACCCGGAAATCCAAACGCGGATTGCGCAGTACGAAATGGCTTACCGCATGCAGTCGTCGGTGCCGGAGTTGACCGACATCAGCGACGAACCGCAGCATGTTTTGGACTTGTACGGACCCGAAGTCAAAACTCCGGGTACCTTCGCACATTCATGCTTGTTGGCGCGGCGCATGGCCGAGCGCGGCGTGATGTGCATTCAATCCTTCATTCGCGGTTGGGACCACCACTTTGCGTTGCCGGCGACCATTCGTCGCAGTTGCAAAGACATCGACCAGCCTTGTGCCGGTTTGATTTTGGATTTGGAACAACGCGGCATGTTGGATGAAACGCTAGTGGTATTCGGCACTGAATTCGGTCGTACCGTTTATTGCCAAGGCAAGTTGACGGTCGATGATCATGGTCGCGATCACCACCCGCGCTGCTTCACTTATTGGTTGGCTGGCGGCGGCATCAAAGGCGGCGTCGTGCACGGCGAGACCGACGACTTCAGCTACAACATCATCAAAGATCCGGTGCACTTGCACGACATCAATGCAACCGTGTTGCACTGCTTGGGCATGGATCACACCAAGCTGACTTACCGCTACCAAGGTCGCGATTTCCGTTTGACCGATGTTGGTGGCGAGTTAGTGAAGCCGATTTTGGCTTAAGCATGAAACACCGGGTTGCTTTTGCACTCGCCATGACGCTGGCGGTGTCTTGCGGAAAGAGCTATGACATCAAAGGAGGGCGACCTGGCGATTTAATGAAGTATTTTGTGTTTGCAGATTGTGTGTCGCTTCCAACAAATTGGACTTTGGAAGGCGGCGCATATGTAGGGCAGAAAGGCGAAATTGATATGGAAGTGGTTTTGGATTCGCAAGAGCGAGTCATTTCTTTTAGCTGGGCGAACCAGGGTGTGGTTCATTGCAAGGGGAACTTCAACTACCACAATGGAATCAGAACCGGCACGATTTACAAAGGGTTCGGTACACCGGATCCACGGACGGATGGTTCATGGAAGGTCATCACCTTTCACGCCGATGGTTCCATCACCGGGGTGGGTACTTATGAGGAAAAAGGTGTGGAGATGCGATCGGTCTATGCAGAAAACGGGTTCGAGAAATTTGAAATTGCCCGATTGAAGGAACTGACCGATCGAATTACCGTCACTTCCGATAGTGAATCCACCATGACCAAGGTGGATTTCCACTCCGCGGCTCGGATGAAGTATTACGAGGTTGAGGTTTTCAACGACGAAGGAATCTGGGATGCCTTCATGCTGATTTGTGAAGATTCCCAAATGCAATTTGAGGTGGTGATTCCACCCACCGGTGGCACCCTTCGCTACCGCAACCCCAACCCTGTAGGCCCTTGGTTTTCGATGCCCATTCCCGCACCCGTAGATGGAAAAGTGGAGATTATTGAGGGAGGTTGAGCAATTTTCGCGCTGATCCTATAAAACAGAGAACTCCTCCCATTTCACATGATCACCCTCTCCCTACTCCTCACCGCCGCTCAGTACCCGCTCGAGCCCATCGCATTCATGCCCAGCACGCAGCCGGAGCAACGGCTCGGGGAGAGTTTCGCCGAACTGGGCGACGTCAACGATGACGGGGTCAGTGACTTTGCCGTCGGCAGTCCGGGGTACTTGCCGGCCAGTGGATGGGGGAGTGGATTGGTGCAGGTTTACTCCGGCGCCGACGGCAGCGAGCTTTATCAGGTGCATCCCATATCCGGGGTGGATTCATTGCTTGGGCAGAAATTGGCCGTCATCGGTGACGTCAACAGTGATGGGGCAAATGATTATGTGATTGGTTGCGGAGGCCACACCGGTGCTTATGTGGTGTCGGGGCGCAACGGCAATCGCTTGCTGGACATCGACACGGCTTCCAACGGTCAGGTCGGCATGCAGCTGCAAACCCTCGGCGACATGACCGGCGACGGTATGCCCGAGTTCGTCATCGGTCTACCCAACGAACATGCAAACGGCTTAATCGTGTCCGGCCGCATGATGATCTTCAACGGCGCCGACGGTTCGCTTCATCACGAAATGTCGGGTCAACAAGACTACCGCCAACTCGGCAACATGATTGCGGCACCGGGCGACCTCAATCAAGATGGAATCGCCGACCTGATCATCGGCGGCGTCGATGGAATCACCATGCCGTTCAACGGCGGCTTCACCGCACTTAACGGCGCCGATTTCCAACCGTTGTTCAGCCGCGATCGCGTCAGCTTGCAACACAGCACGCTCGACCTGGATGCAGTCGCCGACTTCAATCACGACGGCATCAACGACTTCTTGGTAACGGGATATCAATCTCATCCCAACGAATTGTGGTTCCAAGGCGTCACCCACTTGTTGTCCGGCGCCGACGGCAGCCACATTCTGAAAATCATCGGCGATGACTTTGAAGACTTCGGTCGTGCATCTACCGCGCTAGGCGACATGGATGGCGACGGTAGCGATGACATCGGCGTATTGTCGTTCCAACTCAATCGCGCTTGGCAACTGAAGCCAACTGTGAAAGTATTCTCAGGTCACGACGGCTCGCTACTCGGCGAAGCAGCAACGCCCGGACACAACTTCTTCATTGTCCGTTTGTTTCCAATGTCCGACCTTGATGGCGATGGGCGCGATGAATTAATCGTCGGCATTCCAGAAAATCAAGTCGGCATCGATCCGCCCAACTTCTTGCCTGGCGGCGAGGTGCACGCGTTGGCGTTGAAGTTGTAAATCATTCCCAATAGAAACCGCAAGAATTTGCGGGACGGCGACCAGGGTGGTAACGTCGGTATTCAAATTATGAAAACCAAAGCCCTAGTCGCCGGCATCTTGTTGCTGGTGTCGCTCTCGCTGTTTCACTTCTTTCATCTGCTGTTCGCCGACCCCATCTCGGCTGCGGAAAAAGAGGCGGATAAGCTCGGCTGGTCACAACCAGATCGAGTGGTTTCGGCTGGTGGTTATTCCAGCGGCCTGCTGAATTACGATGCGTACTTGCGCTTCCATTCCAAGACGCACCCCGAGGTCGGCGAAATTTCGGTGTTGATTCATAAGCCGTCGCCGTTCCATTCGTGGCAGTTGCGCGAATACAACATGGAACACCCGCTAGAGGAAATGTAACAACCGAAGTCACATTTGTTGGATAGGATTGAACGCTGGCACATGCGTTTCCGTCACCTCCTACCCATCGCCCTGGCGAGCGTTGTGCTCGCATCCATCGCTTCTGCGCAGGATCTATATGACCGCAACGTTTTGCGGACTATAGACTTACAATTCTCGCAGCCGGACTGGGAAGACCAGCTGAAGAACAACAAAGCCGCCGGGCTGGAAGAGTATATTCCTTGCGATATGACCGTCGAAGGGGTGCTGTACCCAAATGTCGGCGTGCGCTACAAGGGAAATTCTTCTTATTGGATCGCCACCAACGGCCAAAAGAGGCCGATGTCCATCGACCTGAATGCCTTCGGTGTTGACCAGGAGATCATGGGACGTTCCAAGTTGGTGCTGAATAACCAGTGGTCCGATTCCAGTTTGATGCGCGAGATCATGGCGTATCGAATTTTGGGCGAAGTGATGCCGGCGCCGGGCGCGAACTTCGTCAAGGTGTTGATCAATGGTGACAACTACGGCATCTACACCAGCGTGGAACACTTGGGCGGCGACTTCTGCCGCGATCGCTTTGGCAGCGATGATGGTTTCCGCTACAAAGCTGTGCCGCCGGACCAATGGCCCGACACTTTGACGCCGCCGCCGCCGCCGGGTGATTTGGCGTTGCAAGACATTCTTCAAAACATGGTGCGTGCCGAGCGTGCTTATGAATTGAAGAACCGCGAAATGGATCCGTTGCATCACGTCGAGCTGTTGAATGCGATTGAGGTGCTGAACAATACGTCCAGCGATTTTCTGCTGGCCGAGTTGAACCCGCTGTTTGATACCGATCAAGCCATTCGTTATTTGGCGGCCAACAACGCGGTGGTTTCGTTGGATGCTTACTACAACTCCGGCCGCAACTACTACTTGGTTGAGCACCCGCGCCATCATCAACTGCAGATTTTGCCGTGGGATTACAACATGGCGTTCGGTGGTTATCAGGGCGGTAATGATCTTTCGCCGACCGCCGGCAAGGGCGACGCCAACCGACCGCTGTTGCCGAATTTGGTCAAGGGTACGGTGCTGCGTCAGGAGTACTTGGCGCACATTCGCGAGATTAATGCGCGCTGGATGGATCCGGCGATTTTGAATCCGGAGATTGATGCGTTGGAAGCTTTGATCGACGCCGAAGTTCAAGCCGATACTCGTTTGGCATTGAGTTATAACGGTTGGAAGAGTGGGGTTTCGCAGTTGAAGAACTTCATCAGCAACCGCCACAATTACTTGAATACTCATTCACTGATCGACGTCGAAGTGCCGAATTACGTTGCTTATGGTTTGAGCAACTCCGCGCCGACCTCCAACGATTCGGTTTTGGTTTGGGCGCAGGTGGAAAACGCCAATGATCCGGTCGAAGCAGTGCACGTGCACTATCGCGCGCAAGGCGCCTTCATCGCACTCCAAATGCTCGACGACGGTTTGTCCGGTGACGGCGCCGCTGGCGATGGCATTTATGCCGCAACCATTCCCGCGCAAACCGGTGGCAGCACCGTCGAATACTTCCTGCACGCCGAATGCACCAACAGCAACGCGGTCAGCTACGAACCATACTCGTCGAGCCATGAGCCGATGTCATACTTCGTCTCGCCAACGGTGAGCGATAGCGACGTCGTCATCAACGAATTCGTCGCCAGCAACCAAACCGGTCCGGTCGACGAAATGGGTGAGCACGAAGATTGGCTGGAGTTGCACAACCACGGCACCAGCACGTTGGACCTCAGCGGCATGTGGTTGTCCGACGAACTGGAAGACCCAATGAAGTGGCAAATCCCGGCCGGCACCACGCTGGCTCCGGATCAATTCCTGCTGATCTGGGCAGACGGCGAAGAGCTCGACGGCCCGCTGCACACTAACTTCAAGCTCTCCTCCGCCGGTGAAGACCTCACACTGTTTGACGTCGACGGCACCACGATGCGCGACTTCCTGCGCTTCGGTCCACAGCAAGCCGATATCGCAACCGGACGAATGTTTGAAGGTGACAACATGTGGGTGACGCTGACTCAAACCACACCGTCGGCTTCTAATGAAATTAGTTGTGGTGCGCGCGAATACCAAGCGCTGGATCCAGGAAATAACTCGGCCGAGTTGGAATTGATCGGCACCCCAAACGTCGGCGCACAAGTGGATTTGATGTTGGCCAGCTTCCTGCCTAGTTCGGTGGTGCAGTTGCAAATCGGTACTCAGGCAGTTAGCCAAGGGCACGAGGCATCTGGGTTGACCGGCTTGGTCGATGGCCTGCTCCAACAAATTCCAGTTTCGATCGACGCCACCGGCAACGCCACCGTTCCCTTCGACATTCCGTCGAACCCGTTGTTGGCCGGCACTCGCGTGTACTTGCAAGCCGGCATCCTCGGCCCCAACGCAATCGCCAGCCACGGTTTGGAAGTTGTGATCTGTCCGTAGAATAGAACTGGATGTTCCGCCTCCCTTTCACATTCCTAGTCGCCATTTTGGTCCTTGCTTCACCGAGCAAGGGCCAAAATTTTTGGGGTCCGGGCATATCGATGCCGGTGCCCGAAGGCTATCAAGCGGTCGAATCCGGCTTGGGCTGGGGCTACGCCGTTGATTTGATTCCTAGTGCCGGAGCGGCGAATGATCTGTCGCTAGTGCGCGTCGTGCTGTTGAACTCCGATCGTTCAGCGACGGAAATCGCGACCGAATACTGGGGCTTGGAGTCGCCGATGCTCGGCCAGGCGGGTTGGGATTTGGCTGGACCCAGCACCGAGGTGGTGCGCACCTTTTTGGCAAGCGGTGAAGAAGAAGACAAGGAATGTTCCGGTCAGTTGATCCAATTGGTCAAGCCGGCCGACTCATCGCAAACGGCGAAAATCCAATTATTCGCCTGGACCGAAGCGAATGGGTCGATTGGCGTCTGCCGCACCTTTGCGCGTGGGGCGGAGCAAGAGCAATTGGTGGCCGAGGTTTTGGATCAACTGAGCACCTCGGGAATTTCGCCAACTTCCGAGCGGCGAGTCACGATGGAGGGGATCACTTTATCGATTCCGGTAACTGCGCAATGCCAGACGCAAAAAACCGCCAACGGAGAGATCTTTTTCGGAATGGCGACGGCGGTCGGTGGCGCCGAAGTATTGGTTGGTCCGCAGCAGCAACAACTGAGTAACGGCACGTTAGACACTTTCCGGTGGAATGCCGTCAACCGCTTCAAGTTGATGGAGGATCAAGGCGCCGGCAAGCGTGGCGAGCAGCGCAAGAGTTTTGCTTTGTGCGGCAGCGAGTTGATCCCCATCACTGAACTACCGTGGACGCCGACGGGTCAAGCCGAAGTGCGGCTCTCCATCGCGGCGATAAATTTGAACGATCGACCGGTTCTGATTCAGGTGATTCCAACGCCTGGAATGGAGAAACAAAGTCGCGCCCTTTTGGACGGCTTGATGAATGGCAAAATCAACGCCGGTGGATCGCGTCAGCCGAATTGGGATGCGGCGCAGTTTGCGAATTGCTTCACCTTGATTCCGGAAGGCTTCCATTCTGATTCGCAACTCAATGGCGATGTGCTCGGGTTGAACTTGGGTAAATCCGGAATGAGTTTTAATCTTTGGTTGGGTCAATGGCCGACCTTGGAGGAAGAATCCGGCGCCGATGCCTTGCGTCGGGCATTCAGTGCTTATTTGGAACGGCGCTATGTCGAGCACACCGCCGAGCAGTTGCAGGAATCCACCGTCGAAATCTTCCCAGACGATATGGGCGGTTTCGGCGATCGTCTTTCCGAGCAAGTACCCGCCTTCCGAATTCAAGTCGATGATCGCGACATCCCACGTGTATACAGCGCGATGATCTACAACGCCGGCCGAAGTTGGATCGCCGTGATGGGGAATACCGATTTACCGGAGCAAACTGCGCTGGAAAAAATGATGCGCATGTCGTTGGAAAATGCGCGCTCCGAAGGGGGCACGTCCAAAGGCAAATTGCGCGGTTTGATCAACGGTCGCGTACCGCTGAAATTCCCGGCCGAAGATTGGGTAGTTTGGAGCACGGGTAGCGGAAAAGATAGTGAGGCTCGTCTATATCACCAGGATGGTTTCGTCCGCGTGCGGCACCGTGAGAAAAACCAGAGTGAAGCCAATAGTAAAGACGATTACCCGTTCACCCTCGGCACCATGAACTACGAGCAATCGGCGATCGGTTCATTAATCAAAGATAAAACGGTGACGATGAAAGGCTTGCGCTACATCGGCGGCAAGCTGCGCCATTGGGTTGGTTTTGATTACTTGCGCGACGACATCGTCCGCCGCCGCGCCGGCTCGATTTGGTTGGACGATGAATACCGTTATGACTTCATGGCCGACTTCCCGTTTACCGGTACAGCCGAACCCTACGGCCACGCCGAATTTTGGACCGCCCTGGATCAACTCGAAATTGATGGAGTCGTCGGTTCGTCGTTGCCGGAAGATTTAGAGAGCTGGCCTATTCCATACGGCGGCGCCTGGCATCAAGTGCCGCACGGTTTGGGCGTATTTGATTTGAACGGGTTGGACAGCGGATTTGCGGTAGGCGTGCAGCCGAAAAAGGGCGACGATTGGACTCTTCAATTGCACACTTTTTTGTTCGATGCCGCGAAGTCGGATGAAGAGGTATTTGCCCACCTTTGGAAGAACGGCAAGCAAGTGAAATGGCAAGGAAGCAGCGACCCAAGCAATGCCCCCGAAGCTACCGACGTCGGCCTGATGTTGTTCGGCGCCGAACTCAAAGGTCAACGCCGCGCTGGGGAAATGGGTCGAGGGACTCCTTACATAGTTGAGCATTACATTCATCGTGATGGCGATGTGGTGCGCACCTGGTCGTTGTACGGAACCACATTGGCGCTGAATAGTGTGCGACCGATGCTGGATCGCGTTCGCGCATCGGCAGAGTTGGCGACCGGAGTGGTCGCGGGCAAACTTGCTGAGAAACCGAGCGATGGCGATCTCGGGGATGGCGTGATCTGCAAACTCCACCCGCGTTGGTTAGACCGGCAAGCCAGCGATTCCAATGTCACTTGGTTGGACACGACTGCTCTCTCGCAACTGCAAGTCGTCACTTTGGAAGACAAGGGAAATCAAATTTCGATGGCGCTGGATTCAATCGGTGTGGTCGCAGGTCAGCCGTTACCCAAGCTCGAGGATCTGAAGAAAACCACCGAGCCTTTTTTGCTCAATGTGCATGGCAAGCTCTATTCAGCCAACACATTTGTGGTGGACGAGGTGCCGGCGGCTTTCGCCATGGTGCCGGCCAATGGCAAGGACCGCGTCGTGATGGTGCTGATGGCGGTGGACCTCAAGCAAGATCTAGCCGACGTTTTTGCCGGCTGGCCGGCGAGTAAAATGCCGGAATGATCGGCAGCATTCTTCTACTAGGATCACTACTTCTGGGGCAAGCGCATCCGGACCCAAGCACTGCCTCCAGTTCGCCTCCCGCCGCTCGATTGCTGCCCCAGCCGGTCCAGATAACCGCTGCAGAATTCGCCTTTGCACCGATTGCGTTTCTGAACAACGGGAAGTCACGGCCGCTGTTTGAATACCAAGTCGATGAACGCCTCGTCGATGGCGACAAGCACATGGCCATCGTTGCTACGTTGTTGCAGGGGCAGCCGTTTTTCTGGGATCCCCCAAAGACCAATGAGGAAAGCCGTGATTTACCTGGCACAGTTCGGGTGAAGTACGACCGAAAGTTGGGGGAAGAGGAGTACCGCCTAGTCGTCGGCAAATCCATTCATATCTATGCTGCAACCCTGCGTGGATTGACCCGGGCGACCGCGACTTTGATGCAATTGTGGCCGTTGCATGGCGGCGAGATCCCGGCGATGGAAATTCACGATTATCCGGCGAACTCATACCGCAACTTTATGGTCGACATCGGTCGTAATCCGATCAGCTTGGGCGCGCTGAAGGAGACCATTGACTTGTTGTGGTATTACAAATTGGATTCGCTGCATATTCACCTGACGGATGATCAGCGATTTGCCTTCCCGTCGAAAAAGTTTCCAAAGCTGGTCACCGAGAAGGGCAAGATCACTTGGGATGAGTTTGCCGAGCTCGACGAATACGCACGACTGCGCGGCATTCATTTGATCCCTGAGTTGGAGGTGCCCGGCCACTCGTCGATTCTGCGCAACAAGTACCCAGAAGTCTTCGGCAAAACGCCAACCGATTTGGCGAAGAATCCTGAGGCGCGGGCTGGCATCAAAGCGCTATTGGATGAAATCATCGAAGTGTTTCCGTCGTCGCCGTACATCCACGTCGGTGGTGATGAAGCCTATGGAGTGCCGCACGAATATCAGCGCGATTTGATCAATGATCTCAATCGCCATCTGAAAAAGCACGGCAAGACCACGGTGGTTTGGGAAGGTCCAGCTTTAGGTGAGGGCGACAACAAGGTCGACGAAGACGTCATTCATATCAACTGGCGCACCATTGAATTCCCAGCGCAGCAAATGTTGGATGCCGGTTACAAGGTGGTCAACGCCGCGTGGGATCCGCTGTACTTGGTCGATCATTACCCGCGCAACAACTTCACCATGGCATCGCCGGCGCACATCTACATGCAAATGGATTTGCAACGCTTTGCCCACTTCAATCCCGGCATTCCGACCTTCGGCAAACCGCATCGGACCAACACAACGGAAAACATCATCGGTTATTGCATGCCGTGGTGGGAGGGGCGTGAGCAGAACTACTTTCCGATGGTGGTGCCACATTTGATCCCGATGGCGGCGGTTGCTTGGTCGGAACCGCCCATCCGTCGACTGGATCTACTCGAAAGCCAGACCCGCGCGGCGGAAACCCAGCGCAAGTTGCTGTTTTATCCCATCCGCATTGACGCCGAAGACCTCGCCGTCGAGTCCGCCGGTGTTTTTCATCATCAAGCACAAGTGCAGTTGAGTACTCGAATCGCAAGTGGACGCAAGGGTGCCAAAATCCATTACACATTAGACGGCAGCGAGCCGACGCCGAAATCCGCGCTATACGAAAAGCCGTTTGCGTTAAAGCAATCGGCAATCGTCCGCGCCAAAGCCTTCGGCGAACCCTTCCATGGAAGTTTGACTCACGGAAGCCGTCGTACTTTTATTGCTGTCGATCCAGTCGACAACCTTGCACTAGGCAAACCCGTGACCACAAGTGTGCCGGATGGTCCGATCTACTGCGCCGAACGACTGACTGATGGCGGCACCGGCAACCTGGATTACTTCCTCGGTTATCCGGCGATGCCGAGATCGATTGAAATCGACATTGATTTAGGTGAGGAGAAAAAAATTGGCAGCGTAGTGGTCCATACTTATCGCAATGGCGAATCATTTGAATCCTACGAGGTGCTGTTGTCGGCCGATGGAAAGGAATGGACCCCGATTGCGGATCGCCGGCAAAAGCCTGACGGAGTTTCAACGCCGACTACCCATGAGTTTGCGCCAATGGATGCGCGATTCGTGCGAGTCTTCACCAGCGGGCATAAAGGTCAGGTGTTTGATTCATTCAGCCGCATCACCGAGATTCAGGTATTCCCGCCGAATCCGGTGGATCAGGCGATGGCTGAGTTCATGAACAAACATCAAGTGCCGGGCGCTTCGGTGGCAATAGCCAAAGACGGTTAGCTGCTCTACGCCCGCGGCCTCGGCATGGCCGACGTCGAGGCGGGGGAGGCGGTGACTACAAATTCGCTGTTCCGCATTGCGTCGTTGTCTAAACCAATCACCGCGGTTGCCATCTTGAAACTGGTCGACGTCGGGGAGATTGAGTTGGACTCAAAAGTCGTCGAAGTGTTAGGGCTCCAGCCGGAACAATACGCTGGAGATCCGCGCATCGAGCAAATCACCATACGCCAATTGCTTCATCATTACGGCGGATGGAATCGCGACCGCAGCGGCGATCCGATGTTCATGGCGCGAAAGATCGCCAAATCGCGAAACGTCGAAATGCCTCCGAGCCGGGCGCAGATCCGGGACTGGATGTTCGCTCGCGAGCTGGATTCCGATCCCGGAACCGAATACGCCTATTCCAATTTCGGCTACATGCTATTGGGCCAAGTCATCGAAAAAGTGAGTGGCTTAAAATACGAGCAATACTTGCAGCAGCATATTTTCCATCCGCTCGATCTCAAACAATTTCAACTCGGCCGCACCTCGCTGAAGCATCGCGCCGAAAATGAAGTCCGCTATTACGCCAACGGCAAGAAGCGCCAATCCCTAATCCCGGTCGACCACGGAGAAAAAGTCGCGCCACCGTACGGCACCTTCGTGCTCGAAACTATGGACGCCCACGGCGGCTGGTTGGCAACCGCTTCGGACCTCGCCTTATTCGTCGTTGCCGTCGATCTGGTCGGCCCCAACCTGCTGTCACCAGAATCCGTGCAAGCAATGACGGCACGCTTCCCCGGCCCCAACAATAAAAAACCGCAGCCGGTTTATTACGGCTGCGGTTGGTTGGTTCGCGAACTCAAAAACGGCGGCAAAAACATCTGGCACAACGGCGCACTTCCGGGCACGTCGACGTTGCTAGTGGCGCGCCACGACGGCTATACCTGGGCCGTGTTGTTTAACGCTCGCCGCACAGCCGACGGCGCCAACTTAAGCGGCGCCATCGACTCGTTGATGCATCGTGCAGTAAATCAAACTCAATACTGGCCGATGCCGGAGAAGTAACTCTAGGGTTCGGTTACGGACCAACTACCACCATCAAGCCATTGCTCAAAGCCAGACCTGGTAGGGTTGGATCGTGTTTAGCGGCTTGACCGTACAAGGTGAAACCCGCCGCCGCGGCCGGGAAGAAGACTTCGTACGATCCTCCGCAGTTCAGCGGATTCGCGTTAATGGGCGATACCGGCACCCATTCATAGCCTCCCGGCAGCAATAGCAACGCCGGACTCAGGTCCAAGTGAATCACGCCGCCGTCACGCGGTACCCAATCCGGCTGACGCGACAGCACCAAAGCGGCAGGGCCGGAGTTGGCGAAGCCGGACAGCTGGAAGTGCATGAACTCACCACCACGTGGAATGCCGTAGCTATACAAATCGGCGTAGTTCGGGCCGGAGTAAGTTCCGTAGCGCGACAGTCCGTAATCAGGGGCAACGTTCATGCAGAACGCAGCACCCGCACCCAGCGCACCTTCGTTGAAGAAGTTACCGTTGATCCCGGTCCCGGCGCCGTCTTCACCCCATGCGCCTGCAACCAGCAAGCCATTGCTGACGCTGACGGAATGCCCAAAGAAATCCCATTCATCGGGGCTAGGCGATTTGAAGTAAGCAAACGGCAGCCATAGGCCTAATTCGCGCGCATAGGTTTGCACCGATCCGCTGTAAATCATCGCCCCAATGCGCGTGCTGCTATCGCCGTTGACTCCATAAGAAGGGCTGTCATCATCCGGGGCGCCAATCGCTACCAAGTCACCGAAGATCGAAACGGATTGACCGAAGCTGTATCCAGCCGCCGTGTTCATGGCCTTCAAGTAAGCATGGTGCTGCCAGGTGCTGGTCGGGCGATAAAACACATAGGCCGCACCTGAATTCACCGCCAAGTTATTGTCGGCACCGTTGTAGCCAATGCTGTCGGAATCTTCGCCCGGCGCGCCGACGATGACGGTATCCCCAGCGATGGCAACTGAAGTTCCGAAAGCGTCGTCGATATCGGTATTCGACGCCTTCAAGAATGCGTTCAGCGACCAAACACCACCGGTGATGCGCTGATACACAAACGCACAACCCGAATTCGACATGTTGTTGTCAAACGGATCGCCGTTCACGCCGGTCGACGAACTTGCATCGCCAGGCATGCCGGCCACCATCGCATTTTGCGAAATCGCCACCGACCAACCGAACTGATCGCCTGCGTCCGGACTGGTTGATTTGATGTACGCCTCCTGCTGCCAACCTTGGTTGTCGCGGGTAAATGCATACGCCGAGCCCGAGTCTCCACGCGAGTTGTCAGATTCATCGCCACCGACTCCACCAAATCCGCCATCCTCATTCGGTGCGCCAACAATAATGACGCCGCCATCAATGGCGACCGACTGGCCAAACATATCACCTGCTTCGGTGACGTTGCCGGTCAGCGTTTCTTCCAACACCCAAGTATTGCCGTTGCGGCGATAAACCACCGCCTCACCGCCAACTCCATTTCTGGGCGCACCTACAACGATCAAATTACCGCTGACGGCGACGGATTCTCCAAAGGATCCGACTTGATTGGTGGACTCAGGCTTGAGGTAGGCTTCAAAAGTCCATTCACCGGTTGCGACATCACGGTGGTAAACATACGCCGCGCCCGAATTGAACACATTGTTGTTATTGCCGTCGCCGTTGACGCCGGTTGCATCGCTATCTTCACGCGGCGCGCCGACCACCATGACGTCGCCATCGACGGCGACTGACCAACCCAGCGCATCGCCGGGGTCGGTGTTGTGGGCTTTGGCATAAGCCTCGCGCAGGATCAACGGCCCGGTGCGGATGTTGCGGTCCGATTGCGCTGGACAGTAGTTGTCCAGCGCAAACAGAGCCACGAACAATAGGGGGAGAGAGTGCTTGTTCATAGCTATTGAGTGATTTGGTTAAGAGCCAACCACCATCATCAAGCCATTGCTCAGCGCCAAACCAGGCAGGTTTGGATCGTGCTTGGCAGCTTGACCGTACATGGTGAAGCCGACGGTAATCGCCGGGAAGAAGACTTCAAAGGCTCCACCTGAGTTCAGCGGGTTGCCGTCGATCGGTGCAACCGGAACCCACTCGTAACCGCCAGGCAGCAACAGCAAGCCGGGGCTAAGATCCAAGTGAATCACGCCGCCATCGCGCGGCAGCCAATCCGGTTGACGCGACAACACCAGCGCAGCGGGGCCGGCGTTGGTGAAACCGGAAAGCTGGAGGTTGAAGAACTGACCGGCGGTCGGATTGCCGTAGCTATAAAGGTCGGCGTAGTTCGGGCCGTAGTAGGTGCCGTAACGCGACAGGCCGGAATCGGGAGCCACGTTAAAGCAGAAGGCTGCACCGGCATTGGTCATCGAGTTATTGAAGAAGTCACCGCTGACTTCCGAACCATTACCGTCTTCGCTGGAAACGCCGGCGACTAACAAGCCATCACTAATGCTGACCGATCGCCCAAACAAATCGTTGGCATCAGGGTCCGGTGATTTGAAGTAAGCAAAGGGCAGCCACAAGCCTAATTCGCGGACATAGCTTTGAATGGAGCCTGAATTTGGCAAGATGCCAATGCGCGTGCTGCCGTCGCCATTGACGCCATAGGACGGGCTGGAGTCATTCCATGCGCCGATGGCGGCAATATCGCCAAAGTTGCTGACCGAATGACCAAATTGGTACCCGGCGGTAGTATTCATCGGCTTCAAGAATGCGTGGTGTTCCCAATCACTGAACGGGCGAATGAACACATATGCCGCGCCTGAGTCGATCATCAAATCGTTATCGACGGGGTTGTAGCCGGTGCCGTCGGAATCTTCTCTGGGCGCGCCAACAAGAATGGCTTCGCCGGCGATGGATACCGACGAACCAAAGACGTCGGCGCTGCCGGTGTTGGAGGCTTTTAAGTAGCCTTCGATCGACCAAACCCCGCCGGTGATGCGACGGTAAACATAAGCCGCGCCCGATGAGGTCGACGCGTTGTTGAACGGATCGCCGTTGACACCGGTGGAAGCACTGGACTCGCCGGGAACGCCGATGACGACTGCGTCTTGCGATATCGCCACTGCAGTTCCAAGGGTATCGTTGACATCCGGATCAGAGCTCTTCAAGTAGCCCTCTTGCTGCCAACCTTGGCTGTCGCGAGTAAACGCATACACGGCACCGGAATCCGGCTGACCGTTGTCGAATTGATTGCCATTCGCTCCGCTGGAGCCGCCGTCTTCACGCGGCGCGCCAACCATGATGATGCCTCCATCGATGGCAACGGAGTAGCCGAATTCATCGCCGGATTCCGTCGCCGCGCCGGTGATGGTTTCTTCCAGCGTCCAGTTCGCACCGGACTTGCGATAAACCACCGCTTCACCGCCGATGCCGCAATAGGGACCACCGACTACAATCAAATTACCGCTGACGGCAACCGCGCGGCCGAATTGACCGTGCAAAGTTCCCGCTTCCGGCTTGAGATACGCGGCGTAACTCCAATTGCCGTCGACGTCACGCTCGAAAACGTAAGCCGCACCGGAATTGGTCAGCGAGTCGTTGCCGCTGTTCCCGTTGACACCGGTTGCATTGCTGTCCTCGAAAGGCGAACCAACGACCATCGTGTTTCCTTCAACGGAAACAGCCCAACCAAAATGGTCACCGGCGTCCGGATTGATCGCTTTGGCGTAAACCTCACGCAGGATCAATGGACCGGTGCGAATGTTGTCGTTGTTTTGCGCCGCGAATGCGTCACCGGCGAGAAGCGAGGCAATGAGAAGGGGTGGAATGTATTTGAGTGACATGAAAAAAGGGAGGGTCAGGGGGCTAAGGGCTGACGACGATTTTCAAACCGTTGCTCAGTGCCCAGGTTGTGGGTTGTGCAGGATCATGCATCCCGGCTTGAGCGTAAAGAGTGAACCCGGCTGCCGACGCAGGCAGGTCCATGGTGAAAGTTCCGCGTCCGGCATAGTCGAAGCCAGGTGCGTGGTCGATGATTGGCACGTAAACGAACTTGTCCGGCCGGATCAACAACTGTTGTGGGTCGGTGTCGATGTGAATGACTCCACCGGTTTGATGCACCACCCAGTCGGGTGCGCGCGAAAGCCACAAACGAGCGGCGCCACCGCCGGTGAATTCACGCAAGCTCAACGTGAACGGTCTACCGGCGACGGGCAAATTCAAACCGTAAAGGTCGGCGTAATTTGCGCCAAAGTAAGTGCCGTAGCGAGCCATGCCCCAATCCGGAGCCAAGTTAAGGCAATAGGCCGCACCGCTATGGGGCTTACTGTTGTCCGAAGGGTCGCCGTTGACGCCCTGCGCGGCGCTGTCTTCCCATTGCGCGCCGACTGCCATGATTCCTTTATGCATGGCCAACGCACCACCAAATTGATCGCGCTGACCGGCGTTCATCGCCTTGCTGTAAATCGACGGGAACCACAGTCCGAGTTCGCGGAAGAACACCTGGACCGAACCGGTTTCGGCCGTTTCAGAAATCACTTGTTCGCGACGACCATCGGTGCCGAACGACGAGCTCGAGTCACGCGGCGAGCTGATGGCGACGGTGTTTCCGAACACCGCCACGGCTGCGCCAAAGTTGTAATTGGTAGTGGTATTCAGCGACTTCAAGTAAGCATGCTGCGCCCATTGATCGCCGGAGCGAGCAAAGACGTAAGCCGCACCCGAATCACGGCTGAGGTCATTGCCCTGACCGTTGTAGCCGCGGCTATCCGAATCTTCCAACGGCGCGCCAATGATTACGGTTTCACCGGCAATCGCTACCGACCGGCCAAAGTGGTCAAATGCGCCAGTGTTCAGCGGCTTCAGGTACGCCTGTGCCGTCCAGCTGCCGGTCCCGCCGCCACGCACATAAACATAAGCCGCACCGGAGTTGCGCGACAGATTATTGCTCGCATCCCCGTTGACTCCGGTCGCATTACTGTCTTCGCGCGGTACGCCGATGACGGCAGTTCTCACCGAAAGCGCAACCGCCTTGCCAAAGTAATCACCATCGGTCGGCGAAAGACTTTTGATATAGGCTTTTTGCCGCCACCCCTGGTTGGATCGCGAAAAAACAAATGCTGCGCCAGAGTCGGTTTTGCTGTTGTCGTTTTGATCGCCGCCGACGCCTTTGGCTTTGCCATCTTCGCCGGGTGCACCAATCAACAGTTGATTCTTAGCCAACGAAACGGAAGTCCCAAACAAGTCGCCGTAGTCGGGACGGAAACTCGTCAGCGTTTGCTCCAAATGCCACTTGTCATTCACACGGCGAAAGACGGTGACCTCGCCGGTTCCGTTCGCTTGCGGTGCCCCAACTGCGATGACGTCCTCAAAGATGGCGACGGAGGAACCGAACAGCGCGCTTTGGTGATTCACCTCGGCCTTGAGATAAGCCTGTGGAACCCACTCTTTGTCCAAGCGCACGTAAACATAAGCCGCACCCGAGTTCGGGCTGTTGTCGTGCATCGGGAAGCCGTTGACACCGGTGGCATCACTGTCTTCGTACGGCGCGCCGACGACTACGGTATCGCCGTACACGGCGATCGCATGGCCGAATTCATCGGTGCGGTCAGGGCTGACGGCTTTCAAATAAGCCTCTTGCATGACCAGCGGTCCAGTGCGAACTTCGCGACTGGATTGGCCAGGGAGTGCGGATGCGGTGGCCAATAAAGCCACTACTAGGGGGGAGAAACGTTTCATGATTTAGGGTTTTATGGGCCGACTACGATTTTTAAACCGTTGGTGAGCGCCCAGCCTTCGGGGCTGGATGGATCCCACTTAATCGCCTGTGCGTAGAAAGTGAAACCGGAAGCCGATGCCGGCAGATCGAGCTTGTACGTGCCGCGACCGGCGTAATCCCAGCCAGGTGCGTGGTCGGTGATGTGCGCCCAAACAAATTTGCCCGGGCGAATCAGCAAGTGCTGCGGGTCGGTGTCAAGGTGAATGACGCCACCGGTCGGATGCACTACCCAATCCGGTTCGCTCGACAAAATCAAACGCGCGCCGCCGCCGCCAGTGAATTCGCGCAAACCAAGCTCTAACTTTTGGCCGGCGACCGGCAGGTTCATCGCGTAAAGGTCGGCGTAGTTGGCACCGTAGTAAGTGCCGTATCGAGCTATACCCCAATCGGGATCGATGTTGATGCAGTAACCCGCACCGGCAAACGACAAGCTATTGTTCGAGCCGTCGCCGTTCACGCCCGATGCATTGCTGGATTCCCACGGTGTGCCGACAGCCAAATAACCTTCATGAATCGCCACGCTCGACGCGAACTGATCCAAACGACCAGCGTTCATCGCCTTGGTGTAAACCGACGGGAACCACAAGCCTACGCTATGGCGGAATACCTGAACCGCGCCGGAACGCGTCGACGTCGAAATGATTTGTTCTTTGCGGCCATCGGTCCCGTACGAAGAACCTGCGTCATAAGGAACGCCCATGGCAAGTGTGTTGCCGAATAATGCTACCGAAGATCCGGCAAGATAATTCGGTTGGGTGTTCAGCGGTTTCAGGTACGCGTTGTGTACCCAATCACTGCCATTGCGCTTGAAGACATATACCGCGCCGGAATTGTTCGAATTGTTATTGTTGACGCCGTTGTAACCACGAGCATCCGAATCCTCCATAGGAGCTCCAACAGCGATGGTGTCGTTGGCAATTGCAACGGAGCGCCCAAAGTGGTCGGCGATGTCGGTGTTGGATGCTTTCAGGTAAGAATCCGGCATCCAGTTGCCGCCGTTGTTCACGTAAACATAAGCCGCTCCGGAGTTGTGCCCGAAGTTGTTGAGGTAGTCACCGTCCACACCAGTGGCTGCGCTGTCTTCCTTGGGCGCACCAATCACGGCGGTTCCCTGCGATAGAGCTACAGCCTTGCCGAAGCGGTCTTCCACATCCGAGCGGAAACTTTGATGTAAGCCACTTGGCGCCAACCCACAACGTTGCGCGCGAATGCGAACGCCGCGCCCGAGTTGGATTTGCCGTTGCTAGTTTGAACACCGCCTACGCCCGAGGCATGACCATCCTCGCCCGGTGCGCCAACGATCATGTGATTGAGATCCAACGACACCGACGTGCCGAAGCCATCCCCTGGATCCGGCTTGGCATGAACAACGGTCTGCTCCAACGTCCATATGTTGTTGTTGCGCCGGAACACCGTCACCGTGCCGTGACCATTCGCGCCGGGTGAGCCGACGGCGATGACGTCTTCGTGGATGGAGACGGAAGTACCGAAGGCCGCGCCGGATTGATTCACCTCGGCCTTGAGATAACCCTGCGGCAGCCAGCGGTCGTGCGCGCGCACAAATACGAAAGCGGCACCGGAGTTCAAACTGTTGTTGTTGACCCAGTTGCCGTTGGCACCGCGCGCGTCGCTGTCTTCGCCGGGCGCACCGACTACGCAAGTGTCGCCGAAAATGGCAATGGACGAGCCGAACTCGTCACCCTGATCGGTGTGAAAGCCTTTGAGATAAGCCTCTTGGATGACCAAAGGGCCGGTGCGAACGTCGTTATTGGATTGAGCGCTGGCGGAGGAGGAAAGGAGGATCAGGAACGAAATTCCTGAAAGGAGGGATGGTTTCATTTAGCTATGTGGCTTTGGGCCATCCACAGCTAGCGAACTAGTGTGAAAGCCCTACAGGGAAAAAGATCCGGGGAGGCAGGGCCGCATAAGCAAAAGAAATGGTGTGATCGGCGATAGGAGCTCCAGGGTAAGACTCCGTTATCCCCGCACTACACTAGCATTGTTGGCTGGTTTTCGCGAGTGCGGCGAGGCAGAGTTCGACGTTTGCCCGCGTACTGGCTGCGCCCATCAAACCGATGCGCCAGGTGTTGCCGGCCATCGGTCCAAGTCCGCCGCCGATCTCGATTCCAAATTCGTTTAGTAGTTGCGAACGCGTCTTGCCATCGTCGACGCCGTCCGGGATGGCGACGGCGGTAAGTTGTGGCAAGCGCTCGGCTTCGGGGACTCGGAGGTGTAGGCCTAGCTCCTCGAGACCGGCCCACAGCATCCGGCCATTTTGATAGTGGCGTTGTTCGAGTTCGGCGAGGCCCTCTTCCAGTGCCAGGCGCGCGGCTTCGTGCAGCGCGTAAAGCATGTTGATCGGCGCGGTGTGGTGGTAGGCGCGCTCGCCGCCCCAGTAGCTGAGGATGAGATTCAAATCCAAGTACCAGCTTTGCACCGGCGTGGTGCGGTTGCGGATGACGTCGGCGGCGCGGTCGGAGAAGCTGACCGGTGCGAGTCCGGGCGGGCAGCTGAGGCATTTTTGCGTGCCGGCGTATGCCGCGTCGATGCCCCAGTTGTCGAGTTCGACGGCGATGCCGCCGATGGAGGTCACGCAGTCGGCGGCGAGCAGCGCCCCGCAAGAATCGGCGACGGCACGCATGCCTTGCATGGATTGCAGAACGCCGGTGGAGGTTTCGGCGTGAACCAGCGCCATTAACTTGAACTGTTTGCCGTCGGCGGCTTTTGCGAAATCTTCAGGCGTAAATGCGCGTCCCCATTCGCCTTGGACCTCGACTACTTCTGCACCGCAACGCCGCGCGACCTCGGCCATGCGGGTACCGAATACTCCGTTGACGCCAATCAGCGCGCGATCGCCGGGTTCGAGCAAGTTGACGAAGACAGTCTCCATTCCCGCTGATCCGGTGCCGCTCATTGGAAGTGTGCATGCGTTGGTCGTGCCGAACAATGCGCGCAGCATGTCGGCGAGTTCGTCCATCACGTTGAGGAACTGCGGATCCAAATGCCCGAGCGTCGGCTTCGCCATCGCTTGCAATACCGACGGCGCGACGTCGGACGGACCGGGGCCTAAAAGAGTGCGGCGGGGCGGATTCAGCGGAGAGGGGACGCGGCTCACAGATCCATGGTAGTGCTCCCTTATGATGATCAGGTGAACCGGTTCCTCGCGTTACTTTGTCTAGCTGCCTTTGGATTGAGTGCCTGCTCTGCGCCTGATTCCTCGGCGGACTCCCTTGGGCGAAAGGTTGATGAAGATGCGAGACCGAATGTCATCGTTTTTCTGGTCGATGACATGGGCTGGCAGGATACGTCAGTTGAATTCCATAGCCGCGCGACGCTGCTGAATCGGATTTACCGCACGCCGAATATGCAGCGGATGGCGGATGAGGGGGTGATGTTCACTCAGGCTTATGCATCCGCTGTTTGCTCGCCGTCGCGAGTGAGTTTGATGACCGGGATGAATGCGGCGCGGCATGGGGTGACGAATTGGACTTTGCATTTCAATCGTTCCCCCGATCCCAAACGCAAAAACATCACGCCGCCGGATTGGCCGATGAACGGGATCGCGCCGATGGATGCGAATGGCTTTGTTGGTGCAACCGAGCTAACCGAGCGCACTGTTGCTGCAATGTGTTTGCCGCAGATCATGTCCGACGCCGGATACCAAACCATTCACGTCGGCAAAGCGCACTTTGGATCGATCGGTTCACCGGCCGAAAATCCGTTGAACCTAGGCTTCGACGTCAACATCGCCGGTCATGCGCCGGGCGGACCGGGTAGTCATTGGGGCGAAAAAAACTTCAGCGCGGCGTGGCGCAATGGTGCGCGTTTTTGGGATGTGCCTGGGTTGGACCAGTACCACGGGCAAGACATTTATCTGACCGAAGCACTGACGATTGAAGCGATCAAAGAATTAGATCAATGCGTGGAAAACGAACAGCCGTTCTTTTTGTACATGTCGCATTATGCAATCCACGCGCCGTGGGAAACCGACGATCGCTACACCGCAAATTACACCGATCAAAACCTAAGCGAGTTCCAAGCCAAATACGCAACCATGATCGAAGGCATGGATAAGTCGCTGGGTGACTTGCTTGATTGGTTGGATCAAAACAACCAGGCAGAAAACACGCTGGTCATTTTCATGACCGATAACGGTCAACCCAAACAAGCCCCCCGCAATCTACCGCTGCGTGGAAGCAAGCTCACCCCTTACGAAGGCGGAACACGAGTGCCAATGATTGTTCGATTGCCGGAGGGAACTTCCAATTACCGCCGCGCATCCATACCGGTAATGATCGAAGATTTCCTGCCATCCATTCTCGCTTTTACACACATTCCAATACCATTGGAATTGCCGCAAACAATTGACGGAATGGATTTCCTTACCCTTTTGCAGAAGGACGGGCCTTGGAAAACCGATCCAGCAGGCACCCGAGTCCGGCACCATCATTTATCAAACCGGGACTTGGCCTGGCACTTCCCGCACACCTATGACGGTCCACCCTACAGTGCCATTCGCAGAGGCGATTGGAAATTGATTTACTGGTATGCCGATGACCGCGTTGAGCTTTTCAACTTAGCCGATGACATCAGTGAGATCTTTGACGTTGCCGAGGCTTATCCACGCAAAGTGACCGAGCTGCAAGCTGCATTGAATGACCTCCTGAAGGAGCGTGGTGCGTTGCTGCCAAAAATAAATCGCGATGCAGAGCAGTAACGCTCCACACCGCGATGAAGTTATACAGCTGACCTAAGCCAACTTGGCGAAACGGTTGCGAATGCGCTTCAGCGCTTCGATCAGTACGTCATCCGCGCAGGCGAAGGAGATGCGGAAGGAGTCGGGCTGGTTGAACGCCGAACCAGCCACGCCGGCAACTTGATCGGCTTCCAACAGAGCTTCAATGAAATCATCGCCACTGTTGATCTTGATGCCTGTATCCGGACAAGTACGACCGATGTACTTACCCAACGCCGGGAATGCATAAAACGCACCATCCGGCAGTGCCACATCCACGCCGTCAATCTGCTCAAAAGCCTCAATCACAATGCGTCGACGGCGCTCGAACGCCTGGCGCATTTCCTCGCGCGGTTCATCCGCTTCCTGCAGTGCCACCATCGACGCATGCTGCGAAATCGCGCACGGCGAACCGCTCAGCTGCGACTGTAGTCCGGCAATCTTCTTAGCCAGCGGTTGCGCAGCCGCCAAGAAACCCATGCGCCAACCAGTCATCGCATAAGCTTTCGACATGCCGCCAATCCAAACACTGGTTTCGCGCAAGCCCGGGCAGGCAGCTAATGGCGACACATGCTTCACGCCTTCGTAAGTCAGCGCCGCGTAAATCTCATCCGAGATCACTGCAATATCATTCGCCAACGCCCATTCACCCAACTCCTTCAACACCGCTTCCGGATAAACCGCACCGGTTGGATTGTTCGGCGTGTTCAGCAAAATCGCGCGCGTGCGATCCGTCCGCGCTTCTTCAAGCAACGTCATATCCGGAAACTGCTGCGCATTGCTCGGCACCATCACCGGCGTCGCTTCGGCCAGCTTGACCATCTCCGGGTAGCTGGTCCAACACGGATAAGGCACCAACACCTCGTCACCCTTCTGCACCAACGCCAGCAACGCCTGCGAAATGCCGATCTTGGCACCGTTAGTCACAACGATTTCACTAGGAGCGTACTCCAAGCCGATATCCCTTTGGATATGCTCGACCACGGCCTGCCGCAGCTCCATCGTGCCCGCCGCGGCGGTGTAACGACCCATGCCTTTGCGGATAGCGTCGACGCCGGCGTCTTCGGCCACGCGTGGGGGGGCAAAATCAGGCTCGCCGGCGGTCAAGCCGAGCACGTTCACGCCCTGATCGCGCAAGTCTTTGACCCGCTGAACCATCGCCAGAGTGGCCGACGGCGCCAACCCGGCGACGCGGTCCGAAAGTTGAATCTGAGTGGAAGTCGTCACTGTCTTGTCGATCGAGGTAGCGGCCACAAATTCTATGCGCTCTGCTTCCGCAAACCCACAATAGTCCACGTCTTCGCGCCCTAACACCGATGCTCGAACGAATTCGCGACTTCTTCACCAGCCGCCGCTTCATCATCGCTCTGACCGTGCTGGTCGGGGTGATGGCGGTGATTTATCTGCTGTTCATCACGATGATTTTTGACCCCTTCGAGGACGATCTCGAAGACACCGCGATGATCGTGCCGCGCGAGGTCGAATACTTCGTGCGCTGGCAGGGGGCGGGAAGCAACTTCGATAGCTTCCCCGAGCCGACGGTTTGGGCCGATGTCGAGAAGTCGGCTGTTTATAAGGAGTTGGAAGCCAGCGGTGGGTTGGCAGAGCTGGATGAAGCCACCGGGATTGGCAGCACTGTCGCCAATTTGCGCGCCCAGGTCGAAAACGTACCGGCGACTTTGAGCCTGACCGACGACCTGCTGCGTGAATTCGCCATCGCCGGCAAAGGCAAGATGGGTTTGGGCCGCGATTTCGACGGCATTTTGATGCTGCGCGTGTCGTTTAAGGTCAAAGCCGGCATTGCGCTGCTCGGATTTGACTTCGTGCGTGAAAAGCTGCCCGAGGACCTCGGCATCGTCAAAGAGGGCGATTACTACCGTTTACCGGGCTTTTTCGACGGCAAGGACGCCTACCTCGGCCGCCAGAACGACGTCATGTTGCTGGCGAGTGGAATGGAGTGGCTTGAGAAGGCCGCCGACCTGACCCTGCGCGGTGGTGAAGATTCGCTGGCGCTGGCGTCGGTGTTCCACGACAAGGTGACTGCTTATCTGTCCGAAAATGACGAGCCGGTTGAGGTGTTCATGCGTTGGGAGCGCCTGCGCAACCACATGCCGCATTGGCCGCCGACCGGTTCCGACACGTCCTTCCCGACTCGCGCCGCCGGCAAGTTCTTCGACACCGACATGATGCGCTTTGCGGCGGGTTATTTCCTGCCCGGCGATCGTTTTGAGGTGCGGTTGGACGGCGACTTGGATGCCACCAAGGCAAAAAGCGATTTCCAACGAGACTGGATTGAATCAGCGCCTGTGTCGATCAATCGGATCAAGGAATTCTCCGGAATGGTGCCGCGAGATTCCTTCTTCTTCGCGTCGATGGCCGGCCGCCCGGACGACGTGATGCTGGAAATCTACGGCGCGCTAGACCCTGAAATCCGCCGCCTGATGGACGAAATCGCGTCGGGTACCGGCAACTACAACGGCATGGTCGACCTGCTGCGCACGTTGGGGTTGTATGTGCAACCCGGCATCTTCGTCGCGATGCGCCGCAATGATTACCCGGAAAAAACCGGCGACGCCAAGATCGATCACGACGACGCGCCGGTACCTGCCATCGCGCTGATCGCCAAAGAGGCGGGGTCGTCGTCTTACAACGATTTGCTGAAACTGATGCAGCGCGACATGCGCCGCTTGGTCGAAGGCGGGGTGCGTCAGTGGGACCTGACCCTGCACGGTGGCGCCAGCGGCAAGAGCTTCAGTTCGCCGGTGATCCCGGGAACCGGCGAGATCATCCTGGTGCATATCCCAAACAAAAAGGCCATCGTCTTGTGCAACCACTGGGATTACGCCACAGCGATCGTCGAAGCGGCGATGGCCGCCGATTCGGGCACGCGCGCCGACGAGCTCAAGCTGTCCAAAGCCAGCGGTTTCCGCAGCGCGCTGACCTCGCTGAAAAACGGCACCAGCCTGTTCTTGTACATCGATCCGTCCGAAGCTTGGCAGTGGATGGACAAGCTAGCCGACGACGTCGCGCTGACCCAGTTCAAGGACTACATGGACCAGCGCTACGCCAGCGAACGCCCGGCGATTACCAAGCGCCTGAGCCAGGAAATGTTCGGCACCGATGGCCGTCTGCCCGCCGCCGATCAGCGCAAGCTGGATGACGCCGTCGACGAGGAGCTGCTCAAGCTCGGTCAATCCGAACGCGAAGGCCGCGTGCGCGAGCACAAAATCGACTTCCTCAACGGCGTGCTGCCGCTGAAATGGTTCGACTGGGTTTCGGTCGGCCTGCGCACCAAGCGCAAGGAGGCGTCGGTGGTGCTTTCCGGTGGCCTGGACCTAGACAGCTAGGCTTTCCACTGGGGTGGCGGTCATTTTCGCCCGAATCCGCGCGCCGAAATAAATGCGCCATTGACCCCACCCCAGGCACCGCTAGAATTTGCTTCCCCAACCCAGCCGGGATGGCGGAATTGGCAGACGCGCATGGTTGAGGGCCATGTTGGGATAATACCCAGTGCAGGTTCGACCCCTGTTCCCGGCACCAAATCAACGGGCCGCTTCTTCGGAGGCGGCCCGATTTTTTTGTACATTGACCTGGACGTTATTAACGAAAAAGGTGTATAACGTTATTAGCGGCTGAGCCTAAGAACGCAAGCGTTATTAAGAGCACCTCAACCATGAGCCCTCTCACTGGGAAATACCACCTGACAACCGTTGCCGGCGAACAAGTGAAGGCATTTGTTCCTGAGCCGTTACCGTTGCGGGCCCAAGTGGATCTGAGCGGTTCGATAGGGTTTTTATTGGGCAGGGCAGGCGAGGCAGTGGCCAGGTTGGACGGCGTAGCGAGTGTTTTGCCGGACCCGCTAATTTTCCTCTACTCCTTTGTTCGCAAGGAGGCTCAGCTTTCTTCACAGATTGAAGGAACGCAATCCTCCCTATCCGAACTTCTGGTGTACGAGACCGCCGAGGCACCTGGAGTCCCTATAGAGGATGTCTTGGAAGTTGCGAACTATGTTGCTGCGCTGGAGCATGGCATCGACCGAATTCGAAATGGATTTCCCCTTTCCAATCGGTTGCTTCGCGAAATTCACGCAATCCTTTTGCGAAGTGGCCGAGGTGCGACTTCCCAACCTGGGGAATTCCGGCGGAGCCAAAACTGGATTGGAGGTACTCGGCCTGGCAACGCACACTTCGTCCCTGCGCCGAGCGATCAGGTCGTCGCATGCATGGGGGATTTGGAGTTGTTCCTCCATCAAACGAATGGTGTGTTGCCTCCACTCGTGGTTGCTGCAATGGCCCACGTCCAGTTCGAAACCATCCACCCGTTCTTGGATGGCAATGGTCGAATTGGGCGTCTTCTAATTTCTTTGCTCCTAACCGAGCGCGGTGTGTTGCACGAACCCTTGCTGTACCTCAGTCTTTGGCTTAAGCAGCATCGGGATCTGTATTACCAAAAATTAGATGCAGTTCGGACCGAGGGTGATTGGCAAGGATGGTTTGATTTCTTCTTCGAAGCCGTATGCGAGGCGGCTGGTTCCGCAGTTCAAACTGCGCAAAGTCTGATGAAAATGTTTGAGTTGGATCGTTCCAAGTTGCAAAACGGCGGTCGAAGTGTTGGCAATGTCTTACGTGTCCACGGCGAGTTGAAACGAAAGGTAATTGTTTCAGTTCCGACCCTGGTGGAGGAATTGAAAATAGCGCCGCCGACAGTCAATCGTGCGATAAAGCGATTGGAAACAGCGGGAATCGTACGCGAAATCTCTGGCCGCAAACGAGACCGGATGTGGGCTTATTCCGAGTACCTTCAAATTCTTTCTGAGGGTACGGAGCCGTATTCCGATCGCTAAATAATTGGGATGGATCAGAAGTAAAGCAGCACTCTATTGCTGGTCGAGCATGAACCCAAGTCCAAGGCCTGTAGCCAAACCAATCCTGCGGCGGATGGGGGGACTCGACTCGGTCCAGGGCCAATAGTTGCAAAGCCCGAGGAGTCCGCTGTGGTGACCGCAAGCAGTTTCATAGTTGCGTGGAGATCCATCGGAGTACCAGCGCACGGAAAACCGGATGGAATGGGGGATGGCCCTCCCTCTCCTTTGGCCCAAAGAACAGCGACCTGACCGTTCGGTGTAATTCCAGTCATTTTGGCTTCCATGAAATGGCCGGCAGTTCCATTGAGCCATAATGCAAAGTTTGGCTTGGAACCCTCAACGAAGGTCGTTTCGCCCCAAATGTTTGAACTCGAGACCCAGTCTATTGGCGAGCGAATTCCGGACCTTGAATCTTGGACCCATAGAGCATGGTCAAGGTAGTAAAGAGCTCCTGAGTCATCGAAGCACATGGACATAGTTGTCCCAACGGGCCCGGAGAAGTTGGGGTTTACATCCGTTGCAATGCCAGTTGAAGTGTCGATGCGAACTAGCCCTTCAAATGAGTTTTGACCATAAAGTTGATCTCCTTTGAAATCTAGTGCGAGGAGATTGACGATTCCAGTTGAGCCAATGAGCGTCTCTGCTCCTGTGGCTAAGTTGATGGTATATAGGTCGTAAACTCCTCCGCCCAATGGCCAAATGGGATCGTGCCCCACGAAAAGAGTGTCATCGGGCCCAAACGCCATACAGCTAATTCCGGAAAGACTTGTCTGAAGAATAAAGGTGCCGGCGCCAGTTTGTGGATCCACGCGATAAATAGAGAAATTGGAAATCCAATCACCTGTAGCAGCGTAGAGCTCCCCTATAGAATTTTGGGCAAGGCCGGTCCACTCGTTGGAATGATGGCCAGTCCACCCAATCAAATTCGTGACACCGGTTTGCGGGTTAATCTCATGAATGTCACCGCCGCCGCCCAGCGCAATTATTTGCTGGGCACTTAGATGTGTTGTCAGTAAATAGGCTGACAACAGAAACGAATAGAAAAACTTCATGGCTCTTTTCTACCACTATTCTATTCCACTTTTGTAACTTGATTTGAATTTCCAGGCGGACGTTTGTTGCGGTTGATTTCGACGCAGTGGTCGTGCAGGAGTTTTTGCAGTTGCTTGACGACCTCGGAGTGTTGAGCGGCGACGTCGGTGGTTTCAGCGATGTCGGTTTCTAAGTTGTAGAGCTTCATCGCTTTGCTTTCTGTGTCGAGGAATCCCTTCCACTTGCCCAATCGCACCGCACGTTGACGATAGAAATAGGGACGGGATGGGTAGCGCGAGGAATCCTGTGCGGTCAGCAGCGGCAGAATGCTGATGCCGTCGATTTTGCGTTGGGGGAGTGACGGCGCATTCACGATTTCGGCGATGGTGGGGAGGATGTCAATGGTCGCGGCAACTTCCGAACAAACAGTATTCGCAGGAATGATTTCGGGCCACCACATCACCGCCGGTACACGCATGCCGCCTTCGCGGATTTGGAATTTAAAACCACTTAACGGCAGCGCCGAGCCACCGGTGCGTCGGTTTTGATTGCCTTTGACCTTGTCGGTTGCGTTGCCTTTCAAATCCCACGGGCCGTTATCGGAGGTGTAAATCACCAGCGTGTTTTGCGCCAATCCAAGTCGCTCCAACTCGCTAACAATCTGGCCGACGCTCCAGTCAATCTCTTCAATGCAATCTCCATAAAGCCCAGCTTCACTGGTACCGGCGAACTGCTCCGATGCAAAAAGCGGAATATGCGGCATCGTATGCGGCATGTACAAAAAGAACGGTTGATCGCGATTCGCACGCATGAACTTCAAAGCTTCATCGGTGTAGCGCTTCGTCAACTTGCTTTGATCGGCGGGGTACTCAATGACCGCATCATCACGCATCAACGGCACCCAATTCTTCCTATCTTCCCACATCGATTCCCGCGTCACCCCTTCGCGTAAGTGCAACGAATCGGCCAGCTTCATATCCAGTCCGATCGACATGTCGTTGCTGTAGGGAATGCCCAAGTAGGAATCAAAACCGTGATTCATCGGCAAGAACTTGGGCAGGTGTCCCAAATGCCATTTGCCAATACACGCAGTGGCATATCCATTCACCTTCAACAACTCGGCCAACGTGGTTTCGTCGGGGTTGAGGCCTACGGTGGAATCCGGCCACAGCACATTCAGATTGCCGACACGCTGCGGATAACAACCCGTCAGCAACGCAGCCCGCGACGGCGTGCACACCGGATCGGCCGAATAAAAATCAGTGAAGCGCATGCCCTCGCGCGCCAGCCGATCGAGATGAGGCGTTTTGAGATTCGGCGAGCCGTAACAACCAAGGTCCTGATATCCCTGGTCATCCGTGAAAATCACGATCACATTCGGACGACTGGCGTCGACGGTCTGCTCGGCGGGGGCTTGGCAAGACGCAACGGTGAGGCAGGAGGCGAGAAGAATGGAGGTTCGCATCGGCAGAACTTCAGTCTAATCCAAAGTTTTCTGTCCGCTGGATTTCAAAACCGTGCAAGGACAACCGCTCCCTTTCCCTTAGCACGAACCATGAACACGAAAATCCTCCTCCCACTATTAGTGGCGTCCTCCCCGATTGTCGCACCGGCTTTGCAAGCTCAGGAAGGCATCGATTTCTTCGACGAATCCGTCATCCGCTCGCTCGAACTGCACTTCGAAGACGGCACCTGGCCCGATGTTCTGGAAGAATACTGGCCGTACGTTCAAACGCCGAGCCTGAACATCACCGCTTTCTTGGACGGCACGATGTTGCCGAACACCGAGGTCATGTATCACGGCGGTTATTCCTTTTTGACCACACCGACCAATCCATGGGGTGTGGGAATGTACCCATGGGAAATCGAACTGGATGACGAAATCGGCGACCTCGACGAATTCCGCCTGAAAAACACCCGCAGCTTGGTCGGTGATGTCGGCTTCATGCGCCGCGTGCTGGCACTACGCATTTTCCGCCGCCATATGCCGGCCCAACGAACCGGTTTTATGGGTGTGTCCGTCACTCCGCACCCCGATATGGGGCCGCTGCCGGATTGGTACGACCCGGCGTGGGTTTTTGATCCGACCTCGCTCGGCATCTACGCCCACCAAGAGCACACCGACGGACGCTTTCTTGATCGCCGCTTTCATGGCGACGGCGAGTTCCGTTTCAGCTTCACCAACTTGTCGAACTTCAACCCAACTCCGCCCAACCTACCGGCTGGCGTTTGGCTAGGCGGCAACACCGATATCGGCGATTGGAATTGCGACGACTTCTGCCCGCAGCAGATGATTTACGACATCTGCGACGCGCTGGATCACCCGGTCGACGTGCCCGGCACGCCCGAGTTCCGCGCCGCCTTGGCAGATGGGCTGGACATCGATGCATACCTGTGGTCGATGGCTTGTTGGCTGGCGGTGCAAAACCGCGACGGCTTCCAATCCAAGCTGCTCGAAGACCGCGGCAATGGTCGATTGGTGCTGTTCCCGCACGATATGAATGACTGCTTTAGCCAGGGCTTGGCGCCGCACCAAATCGATCCGCCGACCTTGTTCGGAGGCATTACCGATCAAATCATGGCTGATGGCCACTTGGCGCTGCGGTACCTGCACCACCAGCGACGCGTGATTCGCAATTCCATGAACCCCGCCGGATTCACCGGATTGAAGGACATCTACCGCGGATTGATCGCCAATCATGATTTGGGCCAGGATCAGTCCATGTGGATTAACGGTTCCTTCCCCGATCCAAGTGGTCCGTTCGTATTGGATGGCGGCGCCGCCAACGACGCCTTGTTCGATGCGAATTTTGATGTGGTTCTGGACTCGATCAGCGACCGTTATACCGAGCTGGTATCCGACCCGTTGTTGAACCGACCGGAAGCGCCGATCTTGAAGGTCGCGTACAACAAAAACCCAATCGCTGAAACCGCCAACGTGGTTGAAGCGCGCGCGCTTGCCCTGCCCGGATCGATCGTGCAGTTGTACTGGCGCAGCGAAGGCGCATATCAACCCATCACCATGGTGGATGACGGCAGCAACGGCGACGCGGTGGCCGGCGACTTCGTTTACACCGCGGCCATCCCGCCGCTGGCGTCGGGCAGCTTTGTTGACTTCTACATCGAGGTCATCACCAACTACACCCAGGGCGAAGATGTCTTCGATCCGGCGTCGATGGCGGCCGCGGCTTACTGGCCGGAAAACGCCGAGATGGATCCGATTCGATTGCATGTTGCCAATGCTTGGAACCCCGGTGACATCGTCATCAATGAATTCCTCATCGGCGATGGCGGCGGCGACCAAAACGAGTGGGTCGAGATCTACAACGATGGCGACACCAGCGTTGATCTATCCGGTTGGTCGCTAGACGACGACGTCTTCGGCGCGGTGGAAGATCCAGGCGATACCGAAGCTTTCACCTTTGCCGCCGGCACCATGTTGGCACCGGGTGAGTTCCTGCGAATCTGGACCAACGCCGATTTGCAGACCGCCAACCAAGCGCTGTTCAACATGAAGCACAAAGAAGGCGTCATTACCCTGCGTGATGGGGCGGGGGCGATGGCCGACATCCACCGCTATCTGCGCCAGACCGAGCGCATCAGCGAAGGTCGCATCACCGACGGCGCGCCGGTGTGGGTGAAGTTCACCAATCCAACTCCGGATGCAACCAATGGCAACCCGATCGACCTCAACAGCGACGGCGAAATCAACACGTCTGACTTGTTAATCCTGCTCGGCAACTTCGGTTCCTTCGGCATCGACATCGCCGGCGACTTCAATGGCGACTGGGTGGTGGACAACTTCGACATCCAGCTGTTCAACGAAGTCATGAACGGCTAAGGAGCAATCCACAGGTGAAATCTCAATCTCGCAATTGAAATTCTCGGCTCCAGGGGGGGCTCGAAATCGTCGGCAAAGGCTAAACTTTTGTCCATGACCCAGACCCCCCCGACCGAGGTCGCTCAGGGCCGGTCGCTGGCTTGTTTGCATAGTCTGGTGGGCAAGACCCCGCTGCTGGCTATCTGCTGCAAGTACCAGGGCAAAGAGCTGACCATCTACGCCAAGCACGAGACGCTGAACTTCACCGGTTCGATTAAGGACCGCATGGCGCTGGCGATCATTGCCGACGGCTATTCGCAGGGGCTGATCAAAGCCGACACCGTGATCGCCGAAGCCACCAGTGGCAACACCGGCATTTCCTTCGCGGCAATCGGCCGCGCGCTGGGTCATCGCGTGCGAATTTACATGCCGGATTGGATGAGCCAAGAACGCGTGACTTTGTTGGGCAGTTACGGTGCCGAGTTGGTGCCGGTGTCTAAGCAAGAAGGCGGCTTCCTAGGCAGTATCGAACGCGCTCGCAAATACGCCGAGCGCGAGGACAACGTCTTCCTGCCCGAGCAGTTTGAAAACGACGCCAACGTCAAAGCGCACGAGCGCACCACCGGTCCGGAGTTGTTGGCGCAGTTGTCATTCCTAGGCAAAGCGCCCACCGGCTTTGTGGCCGGCGTCGGCACCGGCGGCACCGTCATGGGAGTGGGCAACTTCCTGCGCCGCAGCGTGCCCAACATGACCATCCACCCGTTGGAACCGGCCAACTCGCCGACGCTGCGCACCGGTCACAAAATCGGCAAGCACCGTATTCAGGGCATCTCCGATGAATTCATTCCCGCCATCGTCAAGTTGGATGAGTTGGACGAAATCGTCGACGTACCCGACGGCGACGCGATTTTGATGGCGCAAAAGCTGTCGCAGCAACTTGGATTGGCGGTCGGCATCAGCTCCGGCGCCAACTTCCTCGGCGCCTTGCAAATCGCCGCGGAACAAGGCGAGGGCTCGGTGGTTGCCACCGTGTTCGCCGATTCCAACAAGAAGTACTTGTCCACCGATTACGCATCGGAAGAGCCTGTCGAAGACGGCTACCAAACCCCCGACGTCGAGCTGATCGGCTTCCGCTCGGTTCCCGCTTGTTGATATGCCTAGCCCACGCCTTTCGCTGCAAACCACCACGCTGTGGGAATACCCATCGCAACACTACGGCAAAGGCGAGCAAGGCAGCGCCGATTACAAAGGCGCAACGCCAAGTTGGGTGATTTGGAATCTGCTGCAGCGCTACACCGAACCGGGCCAAGTCGTGCTCGACCCGATGTGCGGCAGCGGCACCACGTGGGATGTATGCGAGGAACTCGAACGCAACTGCTTCGCGTTCGATCTTCAACCCCAACGCGAAGAAATCGAAGAGGCCGACGCCCGCGATTTGCCGCTGGGTGAAGAAGTTGTCGACTTCGTCTTCATGGATCCGCCGTACGGCAAAAACCTGAAGTACTCGGGCAAGCCGGAATGCATCGGCGAGTTGGATGCGCGCGAGGAAGAATACTTCGACGCGATGCGCGTGGTGTTTGAAGAGGCATGGCGCGTATTAAAGCCGGGCGGACATCTTGCGGTTTACGTCTGCGATGTTTGGACGCGTTCCATGTTCGTGCCTATCGGCATGCACTATCTCTTCATGCTGTCGCAGGTGTTCGAAGTGGTGGATCACATTGCGGTGGTGCGGCACAACAAAGACTTGGATAAAGGCAACTACCACAAGGCGGCTGAAGAAACGAATTTCTTCTTGCGCGGATTCAACCACTTAATGATCGTGCGCAAGCCGGAGCAGCCGGCCGACGCGCCGAAGGCAAAGAAGGGAAAGCGCAGCGCCGGCCGGCCTAAAGGCAATCGCCGCGACGGCAATCGAAAGGGCAAAGGACGTGGCGGCAACAAATCACGCCGGCGCGGTGGACGCGCAAGCGACATGATTTAAAAAACGCACGCTGACATTTTCGGAACAGGGTTTAATAGTTCTGGGAATTAAGGAAAATCGCAACTGTCGCCTGAGCCACCAGGGCGGCGAACTCGAAAGGGATGCGTGCAATGAACAGAATCATTCCATGGGTGGTGGCGGCGTCAATCATGGCCGCCGGTTTGTTGGCGGGCCAATCGCAGATTGAGCAACTGCCGAAGAATAAGCCGACTGCGGATCACACGAAGTTCGAAGAACTCAAAGGTCCGTTCGCCAGCGGGCCTGAGGTCACCGCGGCTTGCTTGAAGTGCCACACCGAAGCGTCGAAGCACTTTATGAAGACGCGACATTGGAATTGGTACAGCGAAATCGAAACGCTGGCCACATCCGCCGAAGACCGCAAGGTCGTGGGCAAAGGCGGTGACATCATCAACAACTTTTGCATTGCGGTTGGTTCCAACGAGCCGCGCTGTACTTCATGCCATGCGGGTTATGGTTGGAAGGATCAGCAATTTGATTTCGCAAGCGAAACGTTGGTGGATTGCTTGGTCTGCCACGAGCAAACCGGCACCTATAAAAAGTTTCCGACCGACGCCGGCCATCCCAATTACGTCGAGAAGGAATGGCCGATGGGGTCGGGCAACAAGCGTCCGCCGGTTGATTTAATTGGCGCGGCGCAAAGCGTGGATCTACCAACCGCCAAAAATTGCGGCGCTTGTCATTTTTACGGTGGGGGTGGGGAAGGCGTCAAACATGGCGATATGGATTCGTCGTTATTGGACGCAGCCTATGAGTTAGACGTGCACATGTCGGCGGAGGGCGGCGGTTTTAATTGCACCGTTTGCCACACCACGGTCGACCATGAGATCCATGGCCCGAACGTAACCCTAGAAGCGCGCGATCAGCACAAGTTCCGTTTGGCGGGGACCGGTGGATCCAACTTAAGTTGCGAGGCTTGCCACACTCAACGGCCCCATACCGTTGATAAAGAACGCGGCTATGACCCTGCCAAAGCCACGTTTGAAAACGTCAAGTTGGACGAGCATACCGATCGCGTCGCGTGCCAAACTTGTCATGTCCCGCACATGTCACCGAATAAGGCGACCAAGATGTGGTGGGACTGGTCGGCAGCGGGCAAGAAGAATTCCGCCGGTAAGCCGCTGGTCGAAAAAGCCGATGTCGATGGGGAAAGCGTTCCGATTTATCACGGTTTAAAAGGCAGCTTCATTTGGGCGAAGGGCGCGCCACCGGAGTACTACTGGTACGACGGACATGAAGAGCAGATGTACATCGGCGACTCTTTTGATGTTTCTCAGCCAGGCGCCGCCACAACGGTGAGTGGTTCGTTCGACAAGCTGGATATGAGTAAACCGGTGGTGCCGATTAACGCATTGACCGGCAGTTACGGCGATCCCAAATCGCGAATTTGGCCGTTCAAGGTTCACCGTGGGATTCAGGGTTACGACACGGTGGAAAACAAACTGTTGGTGCCAAAGTTATTCGGGCCGAAGGGCAGCGGTGCTTTTTGGAAGGACTTTACTTGGGCAGCGGCTTTTGATGCCGGCATGAAGTACATCGATAAACCTTGGAGTGGTGAGTTTGATTGGATTCAAACGGAAATGTATTGGCCGTTGACCCACATGGTGGCGCCGGCGGAGCAAGCGTTGAGTTGCACCGACTGTCACTCGCCGGAAGGTCGACTTGCCAATCTCAACGACTTTTATTTGCCTGGTCGTAATCGCAGCGGCCAGCTAGACGCCGTCGGAATTGCCGCGGTAATTTTTGCCGCATTGATCGTTGTTGCGCACGCCGTCGTGCGCGTGGTCCTCAAGACGCGGAGCTAAAAATGACTCAACCGCAACCCATCTATAGTTTGTTTAATCGCATCTGGCATTGGGGCCAAGCATTCTTGGTGTTAGCGCTGGCGGTAACTGGCTTTGTGGTTCACTACCCCGAGATTGGAATCATCCCTTGGGAAACCGCAGTGGAATGGCATCGTATTTTTGCCTGGAGTTTCGTCGTCCTCATTGCATTCGCAATGTTCTGGCACATCACCTCAGGCCAATGGCGCCAGTTCGTGCCGACGACGCGTATGCTGCCGGAAATGCTGGTTTATTACGGATTGGGTATGTTCCGCGGTGATAAAAAGCCGGTCAAGAAAACGCCGCGCGAAAAGTTGAATCCTCTGCAGCGCATTGTCTACGCGGGTTTGTTGATTTTGGTCATCCCGGTCCTTGTGACGACCGGGTTTTTGTACTTGTACATCAATCAAATCACCGCTGCAGGATGGTCGTTGTCGTTGGATTGGGTTGCCGGCATTCACACGCTTGGCGCGTTTCTGATGATTGCGTTTCTGTTGGTTCACGTTTACATGACGACCACCGGCGACACCATCGGTCAGCACCTGAAATCCATGATTACTGGTAAAGAGGCATCATAAAATGACTGGGTGAAATTTCTCTCGGTCATTCTGCTTTGTCTTTCTTGCGGCCTCATGGGGCACCAGCTTTCCGTGGTTGGTGCTGACCGAGCCAACCTTTCGAAACTCGAATTGACGGATTCCAAAGGGCGAGTGCGGATTGCACTGGATGCAAATGCGGCCGATGGCCCAACCATTCAATTGCTAGACCCGACGGGCCGCGTGGTGGTTGATCTCAATGGCGACTTCAACCGCGGCGAAATTTCGGTGCATGGTCCAAAGTCGTCCAAAGCCGCTGGCTATTTTCGCGCTGGCAAAAAAAAAGGCGTTGGTGTGTCCCTCCGAGATCCGAATGGTGAGGCGTTTATTGGAATGGAGGTTGTGACTCAAATGCCAATGGTTGTACTCGCACCAAAGGATGGCGAGCCGACCTTTCTTCCGCCACCTAAGGACTAACCCATCACAGCGATTTTGATCGCGGCGATTCGGTGTCGATTTCCTTCCTAGTCGGCAGTTAACGCCAACGCAGCCGCACCCAGCAATCCGGCATCGTTGCCGAGCAGCGCGCGCTCAACGGTATAGCTGTCACGATCGCGTCCGGCGCAGCGCTTGACCACTTGATCCAGCAGCGGTTCACGCAGTAGGTCAATCACCGGACTTGCGCCACCACCGATCAACATGACACGGATGTCGAGCAGCAACACCACTTGAGCAAATCCTTCGCCGAGCGCAGTTCCGGCGTCGCGGAACACGGACAAAGCATTTTCATCACCACTGCGCGCAAGCTCAGCCAACTCGGGCAGCGCTTTCACACCGCAGCGTTCCTTTCCTCTCTGCTCCATGCGACTAGCGGAAGCAAAAGTCTCGGTGCAACCCCAGTTGCCGCAGCCACACTGCCACACGTTGTCCTTATCAAAAGGACCGCCGACGCTCATATGACCGAACTCGCCAGCCATACCGGCGTTACCTTCCCACAACTTGCCGCCAAGAATGACGCCACCGCCAATGCCGGTGCCCAAAGTCGCGAGCAAGAAGTCTTCGTGCTTTTCGCCGATGCCGTAAACGCGCTCAGCCAAACCTGCCAGCGACGCGTCGTTGCCTAGCCGTACCGGAACATTCAATGCCTGGCTCAAACGATCGCGCAGCGGCTTGTTGATGGTAAAGGTCAAGTTCGGCGAGGCCAGCACCATCGACTTGTCGTCGTCGAAAACACCAGGCACTGCGGCAGCTACCGGAATGCCTTCGCGGCCGTCGGAAACCTCGCGCACTAGCTCGACCAGCGCGTCGATCAACTCATCGAAATCATGCGGCGTCGGCGCCGACGCGCGCTGCACGATGTACCCTTCCTGCACCCGCCCAATCTTGAGCTTGGTGCCGCCGATGTCGATGCCGATCGCTACCACGCTAGTAATCTAATCGATCTTCCCAGTGAACCGGAAATGGAATCATTAATTGTGCGCTTTGCCCATAAACCGGTTGCAGCCGGTCATAAGCATCAATGAATTCCAGCCGCGTCGGCAGGTCGGCCAGCGCGCGCACCGTGCGGAAGCTCAAAACCGCGATTTGCGCCATATCTTGGTACAGAATGCGGTCGGAGGTGTCCGTGGTTTTGTGGTAGTCGTCGTGCTCGTCGGTGTTGAAAAACACGATCGGAATTCCGGCGTAATAAAAGCCGACCTGATCGCTGCGATCGAAAAATTCCTCGTTGTCGAAGCTGACCGAGATGTCCAAACCCTTACCGGCTTCCTCGATGACGCCGCGCAGGCCATCCGCCGATTGTGAACCGACCGCGTAAACCAAATGGTCCTTGGCGCGCCCGACCATGTCGGTGTTGACCATCGCGGTGATCCTTTCCACCGGCACCAAGTCCTGCACTAAAAAGTGATAGCTTCCGGTCAAGCCAATCTCTTCGCCACTGAACGCAACAAACACGATGCTGCGCTTCGGCCGTTGCTCCAGCGGCAGTGCAGTCACCGCGCGCACCGTCGCCAACAAAGCCACCGTGCCCGAACCGTTGTCGTCGGCACCGTTCCAGACTTCGCCATCTTCGTTAAAGCCGACGTGATCGTAATGCGCGCCGACCACGATGTACTCATCCGCAAGCTTCGGGTCCGCCCCCGGCAAAACCCCAACCACGTTGCGCGCCACCAAATTCGACGGCATGGTTCGGCACGACATCGTCACTTCCAGTGGAATTTCAAATGATTCCGGCTGCATCGACTGTGCGTTCTCCTCGACCCAAGTCCGCGTATCGCGATCCACCTTGCGAAACAGTGCGCGCATGGTGCGCGGCGACAAATAAGCCACCGGGATCTTCGCACCCAGCGGCGTGGAGTTCTGCATGATGGTCATGATCGTGTCGACCATGTCATCGGCAGTGAGGTTCGACGACGCCAACTCATCGCCACCCATCATCGCGCCCATTCCCGGACCACTGAGCGCCTTGTACAAATGCGAAAGCGTCGGCCAATACGGCTCACCAACCGCGCGCGGCTTCTGCCGATCATCAGGCGGCGTCACCGTTACCACACCGACGGCACCGCGTTTTTCCAACTCCTTGACCTTCGCCGCCAACGTGCTTTGCGGCAGCATGCGTCGGCCGTTCAACTTGTGATCGCGATCGGCCGCACCCGGCTCCCAGCGAAAGATCAGCGCAATCTTGCCTTCCAAGTCGACGCCGTCCAAATCCGAATACCCGAACTCCGGCGCGTGCAATCCATAGCCGACAAACACCATCGGCGCCGAAACCACCCCATCGGGCGACGTCGGGTGGGGCAGGAAGTCATAACCAGCCGCCAAGCGCTTTTTGCCGATTTGCATAAAGCAGTTTTCGCTATCCAAAAACGCCGGATCGGCCGGGAACTCATGCAAGTACTTGCCATCCAATGGCTGCAGCCCAGCGCGCATGAATTGACTGCGAATGTAAACCGAAATCGCCTGCGCGCCTAACTGCCCGGTGCGCCGCCCCTGAAAGCGGTCATGGGCAACAAAATCCAGCTCTTGCTGCAGTGCAGTCGGCGAAAGGTCCGGCGCGTCGGTCCACGGCGCGGGCGCTTGCTGGGCGAGCAGCATTAAAGTAGTGGCGAAAATCATGATCCCGAATCGCTTGGAGCTCTATTTCCTCTCCATGGGGCTCATTCTACCCAAGCTAGGCACTCCGATAGAGGGGCAGATCACAGGCCTCGCGCCAAATTGGATCCAGTGAGCTGTTGAAGTAATTCGACTACTGAGAACGAGAATCATGCCTCATAAGTTTTTGAAAATACTAGACCGCAGGTACGGACCAGTTGTATAGCATGAGCTCATGAGCGATCAAGCAACATCTTTTCTGTAAAAAGCAGCAGACTCATCAAATGCCTTCCAT
>CAYFOM010000015.1:0-94028 GCA_964344765.1 uncultured Planctomycetales bacterium
ATTTTGACCGAAATGCACAACTCTGGGTGGCCCGATTTTCGGGAGGCAGATCAGCTGGGTAAGACGTTTCAGCTGCAAGGTTTGCAAACGTCGTTTTAGCACTCAGACATTTAAAACGGATTACCGCTGGAAGAAACCCAAGCTGCATTTCAGGGTCTTCGACCTCTTCGTATCCAAGGTCACCATGCGGCAAATGGCTCGCATTCATGGCGTCAGACGTCCGACCATTGAGCGAAGATTGCGCCGATTAGGCCAAGTTTGCCGCGAATTTCACGCGCTTGCGCTAGCCCAAAAAGTACAACGGGGTGGATTAACCGGGATCTATCAACTCGATGAATTGGAGACCTATGAAACGGATCGCAGGCTTTCACCGGTCACGATGCCAGTCTTGATTGAGCGAAGCACATACTTCGTCATCCATGCAGAAACGGCACCCATGGGAGCCCGGGGAAACCTTACTCAGGGCATGAGGGAGAAAAAGGAGAGGCGAGATCGCAAGTTTGGGAAGCGTCGGTCGGGGTCACGACAGGCGGTAATCAATTCCTTGAATCGATTGAAGTTTGTGAATCGTCCCGGTGTTGGAATCACTCTAGAGAGCGATCGCAAGACTTCCTACCAGAAAGAATTTAGAAAAATTGCCGGATCGGATTACTTTCGCCACTATCGGGTGCACTCAAAGAAAAAGCGTGACAAGTCGAATCGATTATTCCCGATTAACCACACGCTAGCAATGATGCGGGACAGCATCTCAAGATTGGTGCGGCGGACCTGGGCGGCGTCGAAAATTCGGCAGCGGCTTGACCTGCACTTTTGGATTTGGGCTTGCTATCGGAACTACATCCGAGGCATCACCGTCCTAACAAAAACGACGCCTGCTCAAGCATTGGGAGTACTTAAGCAGGCGTGGGATCGGGTGGACTTATTGCGCTGGCGATGGCCTCAGATCGGTTTGGATTTGGGCCAATGAAAGGGGCCAGCTTCCTTAACGACCGGCCTCGACAACTGCGCCCATCAAGATTTCGCGTACCGTTGCAAGCGCCTGCTCCATGGTCACCTTGGATTCAAAGGTTGCCCCGGCAGCGCGTTGATGACCACCGCCACCACATTGACGTGCGGCCTGGTTGACGTCTAACCATGTTTTGCTGCGAAACGAGACTTTGACTCGCCCATTGCGCGGGCTGAGGAAAGCAACTGCTTCTACCGATTGCACGGCGCGCAAGATATCGAGGACGTCGTCAGTCTCCTCCAACTCGCCGTTGCACTGAGCCAATGCTTGCGGCGTGACGTAGCCAATCGCAATTTGGCCTTGGCAATGAAATTCAGTAGTCGCAAGCGCCGCCGCCATTCCGCGTGGAGTGGCCGCGGAGGTCTGCTGGTAAATCATGCGGTAAACCCGGTCGGCGTCGACGCCACCGGCAACTAGATCTGCGGCACAGGCGAAAGCGCGGGCGTCGGCATTACTGTATTTCAACCAGCCGGTGTCGGTCATCAACGCAACAAAGCTGGCTTCGGAACTGACTTCGTCGACCGGTGCCCCGAGTTGGCGGGCCAATTCAAAGGCCAATATGCCAGTCGCAGCGGCTTGGGTATCGTGAACCGCAGCGTCCCATCGATGAATCTCCGGATCATAGGGATGGTGATCGACCATCATGCGCTTCATCCCAAGTTGATCGATTTCCTCTCCCATTTTGCCCAAACGATCCAACTGCGAGCAATCGCATACGATGACCAAATCAACCTCGGGCAGCGACCCCTCCCCTTGGTACAAAGTCCACGGCGTGCGTTCGAACAGGAACTGGTACCGCGGATCCGGCGGATCGGGCATGATCAAATGCGTCTCTTTGCCCAACGCCCGAAGCGCCCTTGCCAAAATGATCGCCGATCCCAGCGAATCGCCGTCGGCACGCAGGTGACCGCAAAGCAAGATCGACTGGCTTTGGAGAATGAGTTGGCTGGCTTCTTTCATGGACCGGGCGACGGAATTCCGGGTGGGGCAAGTGGCTTTAGATCCGGCTCTGAGGTCAGATAATCGCAAACTTCAGCAGCACTGCGCAAGCCCGGGTCGGCAAAGCGTAGCGGAAGCGGGGCGGGTCCGGGCCAAAAAGCTCGCGCATGCGTGGTCGCGGCATTCCACCATTGCTGTGGGGTGTATTGCGGAACGATCTGGCGAGCCAAACGCAGCTCGCGCATTGGATTGAGCTCGGCGTTGCTGGCGCGCGAATCGCAGCCCAGCATCGGCGCGGGCAAGCCGGCAGCCGCAAAATTTGGTTTGGGTCGGTCGAAGTAAAGATGCGTGCCGGGACACCAAACCACTTCGGCGCCGGTGGTGGTCAGGCGTTTCAGTTCGTCAGCGCAAAGATCGCCGCAATGCACGGCCAACAGCCCATCTAGCCGCCCCGTCGAGATATCGCATAGCCAATCGACCGCGGACGGCCAGCGCTTGTGTTTAAACGCTCGCCCTCGGGCTTGCATTAACTCGGCCAATGGGCCCTCTCCAGAAGCTAGGAATTGGCGTTCGTCTTCATGTTCGCCAAGGTGGATACTGAGCAGCCGGTTTCCCTGTTGCATCCACTTCACAGCCGCGGCGGCCAATTGCTCACTGACTCCAAACGGCGAATGCAAAGCCGCAAAAGGACCCATTTCAGGCGCCTGCCAACCTCCCTCAGCGTCGCGGGACTCGGGCATAAACCATTCGCCGGCAGCAACGATTCGGTTGCTTGGGTAGACGTCGATATCCGGTTCACCGTTTGTGGCCAGAACTCCCCCACAGCCATGCTCGGACAACTCTCCCCAACTACGCTTCAGCGCTTCCTGGGCACTCAAGCGGCTGTCGCTTTGCCGCCATTGAAGCAACTCCTTTACCCAGCTGCTAAAAGATTCGCGCTGCCACGAATCGCTCGGTGCATCCCAACTTTCCAAATGGGCGTGCATCATCAACGGCGCTTCGGTCCAAAGCTCACCGCCACGGTTTTCTACTTCGACGCCTTCCGCAACGGCAATTTGCACCTCTTCATCGTCATTCTCCAGGTAGCGCACGAGCGGCGGGTCATCGCCGCAATCCGCGCCCACACCCAGTATCACGTCGAAGCGTAGCTCGCCCGAATTCAGCAGCACCGAAGCGGGGCGAATCAACCTCATGCCATCACAGTTTTTCCCACGGGAAATCGATGTTGGTCACGCGGAAAGTTGCGTTGGGGTTGGTACCGATGAAGTTGGCGATGACGTCGTGATCGAAAACCAACTGGAAACGCAAACGCTTCATTTCAACTTCAGCCAGCTCGGTCGCACCACCACTGACGGTGTTATAGCCGGGCACCACCCAGGGAGCTGGCGAACTTCCGGCCACATCGGATGCATCCGTTTGAATGGCAATCCAAATGGGAGTGTTTCCAGGAAAAGGGCGCTCGGAAGTATCGAAGCTCACCGTCCCGCCGCCACCGGCGCCATCGCTCCATTGGCATTCAACGGTGAAGCCGGTAAGAGTCGCAGTTCCCACCTCGGCGTCTAATTCATACCAATCGGATTGCACCCCGGATGAATTGCCGTTGAAGAGCACATTCCCGCCTCCAACCGCTCGCGCGACGGTGAGGTCGCCGAAGTCGCCCGGAAAACTCACTCGGTAGTTTTGCCAATTTGCCCCAGTCAATCCGAACTCGGAACGTTGCGCCAGATCAAAGCATTCAATCGGATCGGCAACCCCTTGCAAGTCCGACAGAGTTAACGTTTGGCTCGTTTCCATCCTTAGAACGCCAATCCCGCCATCTCCACCATCATTGCCGACGGCACCGATTCCGCCGGTTCCTCCATTCAAATTAGCCGCAGCTTGCGCACCTAGGGTCAGATCTCCGCCGACTTGCACCAGCACGGCTCCGCCCGATCCCCCGCCGCCACCGGCGTCGCCCGGCAGCGTATGTTCCCACGTTACGGGGTCGATCGCATAGCTGCTGGAAACTGCAGCGGCGCTGCTGCCGCCGTCCCCGCCATTGGCGTTGATTTGGCCGTTCCACTGCAAGTGATTGCCGGCATGCAGCAAAACTGCTCCACCGCCAGCACCGCCACCGCCGCCGTCGCAAGTGCGGTAGCTTTCAATGGCGTGGGCGGCGCTTCCGCCCGAATTCACCGAATTGAAGGATCCATGTTGGCTCATACCGGCACCACCGCCGCCCGACCCACCGCGCAGGTAGCCCGAACTTGGATCCAAGGTGTAGAAGTCTTCCAACGGACCGGCAGAAGGAGCAAAACCGCCACCTTCGGCATCTTCGACCATCCCGCCGACAAGGTCGTCCCAAGTTAGGTAAGAAGTCCAATTGGCGCGATCCGCCGACTGGCTGGCATCGCCGCTAAAGGTCAACTCACCATTGAAGTCCCAATTTTCGGGCACCTGGGCGCCGCCGTAGCTGGGAGTTAGATCCGGCGTCGGCAACGGCGAGCCAACGACATCATCGCCTTCGCTATGAAAGTCACCTCGCTCACCGTTGGTCCAGTACCCGCCGCCACCGCCGCCGCGGGACCGCGCGCGTGAATAGTGAGCAAGTACCCAGTTATCCCAGTGATAGGCCACGATGTCGTGACCATTAGTCGTGGTTTCCCAAGTGCCGCTACTGACTTCGGCTTCTAGCGGAATGCGGTTCGATTTCGGAGGCCACGCCCAGCTTCCCATGCCCGAGCCGGCAGCAAGGTCGTCGGCAATCCATTGCGCCGACGCCTCCGGCAGTGGGTCGCCTTGAGCATCTCCACCCCCCACTCGACCACCGTTTTCGCCATGCATCGGCCGGGTCGACTCACCGCCTAAGCCATGTGTGAAACGCGCGGGGTCCGGCAAGGTCGAACCGCCGGCATGGTAGGCATACCAACCATCCAGCCCGCTATCGAAGTACCCGGGGAACAAGTACCAACTTGCGCCTCCGCGGCCACCGGAGCCGGCAGACAATTGGCCACGACCCGAATCGCCGCCTATGGCTTCTCCCTGATTGGAAAGCAGGGTCCGCATTTCGGCAGATGGTTCGGAACTGCCGAGGCTGGAATAATGCAAGCGCTCGCCGCCAGGCCGGTACATCGGAAAATTGACCGGCGCATCTTCGCCGGAAATTTCGAGGATTCCGTCCAACGAAAGATTTCCTCGAGTGACGATGTGTAACGGATTTGTTCCTTCGGCAGTCAAGGTCACCGAAGACGGAAGATCGGCGGAGGCGGCAAAAAATACTCCACCTCCGGCGCCGGCCAAGCTCACATTTGTGCCTAAGACTTCGGAGTAAAGAGTTTGGGAGTCGGTATCCAGGCTATTTAGGCTAGAGCCAAATTCCAGCCCACCCAAGATTCCGTGACCGCCGCCTAAATGCTTACCGGTAAACGGGTTTAGACCACTATCCAGGTAACCATTTCCAGGCCACAAACCGGCGGTGCTGAGCGCATCTTCGAGCCTAGATGTCGCGCTGAAGCTTTCACTTAGGGTACCGGAAGTATCGCCTGGATCGCCGCCGCCGCCAGGGTCATCGGAGCCGCCGCCGCCGCCGCAACCGGCTACGACGAGACAAAAGGGAAGCAGGAGTGGAAGTTGCTTCTTCAAAGCTGTGGGAGGACAGGATGGTGGCAGTTAGGGGGCTGCATGCACCTTACCCCTGTACCCGTGTTTGGTTTCGCACTCTTATGAGTGCCGAAAGGGCGACGGCCCTGGATGGACCGTCGCGTCAAGCCGTGTCAGCTTACAGTTCGCCCCAGGTGAAAGTCACATCGGTGACCTGGAAGGTGGCATTGGGGTGGGTGCCGATCAACGCACGGACCAGGTCTTGGTCGAAGACAAGGTTGTAACGAATGAGACGCGTTTGAGCAGGCGTATCGGCAAGTTCCGTGGCGCCACCGCCCTCGGTGTTGTAGCCGGGGACCACCCAACGGAATTCAGAACCTTCGACGACCTCGATCACGCCATTCTCTTCAAAACCGTAGGCGGTTGAGAAGCCGGCCCAAATCGGAGTCACGCCTGGCGTCGTTGGGTTGCTGTCGCTGTAGACCAAGGTGGCGCCGCCACCGGTGCCGTCGCTCCACTCGCAAGTGATTTCGTAGCCGGTGAATTGAGCAAACAGAATGGACCCAGGTACCGAGTAGTAATCGGAGCTGACGCCGGTGGAGTTCCCGTTGAAAGTAATGGTGCCGGTGCCAACCGCCTTGGGGACGGTCAGGTCGCCTTCACTTCCGCTTAGGATTCCGGTGTAACTGCCGGAGTTCTCGCCCGACATACCGAACTCGGTCCGCGTGGCCAAATCGTAGGACTCAATCGGGCTCACCACGGTAGCCGCGGCTGCCAATGTCGGAGCGTTATCCGAATTGATGCGCAAGATGCCGGAACCTCCTGCACCGCCGTGGTTGCCGACCGTGCCGATCCCACCTACACCGCCATCCAGGGCAAGCGAATCCGTAGCGAGGACTAAGTCATCACCGACTTGGAGTTGCAAAGCACCGCCGGAGCCACCGCCACCGCCGGCTTCACCCGGGCTGGTGTACTGGAAAGCCTTGGTGTCGATGTGGAATGCAGAAGAAACCTGGGGCGCCGAATCTGCGCCGTTTCCGCCAGCCACGGAAATACTGCCCAATACCGTCAGGTCATTCGCCACGGTCAATTGCACCGCACCACCGCCGGCACCGCCACCACCGCCATCGGTACCGCGGTAGGTTTCCAGATCCAACTGTGCGTTGGAACCACCGAACTCATCGCTATAGGAACCGTGTTCCGACGAACCCGCGCCACCACCACCTGCGCCACCGCGAAGGTAGCCGTCGCTAGGACTCAAAGTGTAGAAGTGCTCAAGAGTGCCGAATTGAGTGGGATCAAAGTAGCCCCCGGAAGCATCCTCGATGGTGTGCGAGCCGGTCAAGTTATCGAGATAAACGTAGGACGGCCAGCCATCGCGATCGGCTTTGTCGGTGGAGACCCGACCGGTTCCGCGCAACCCATTAAAGTCCCAGTTAATGACGCCGTTATCGCTATCGATATCCGGATCGCGAAGTTCACGATCGTATCCATCTTTGAAGAAGATGTCCTCGGCGTCATGGAAGTCGCCACGGAAACCGGTAGTCCAATAACCTGCACCACCACCGCCGCGCGAACGCATGCGGCAGAATTGCTCGAAGAAGAAGCTATTGATGCGGTAAGTCAGAATGACGTCGCCATCCGTGTTCGCGTGCCATGTTCCGGCCAACACGTCGTCCGCCTTCGGAATCATGTTGGACTTGGGCGGCCAAGCCACACTGCCCATGCCCGAGCCGAGGTTGAGGTCGTCGCCCTGCAAAACAGCTTTCGCCAACGGCAACAAATGACCGGTGGCATTGTCGCCACCTACGTGTCCACCGTTGTTGCCGTGAACACCGGCCAGTAGCTCACTGCCGTAGCCATTGGAGTAACGGTTTTCATCCGCGATTGGCGGAGTACCGACGCCGTTCCAGTTGTCTTCTTCAAACCAGCCGGTTAACGCATCGTTGTAGTAACCGGAGAAGTTGTACCAAGTGGCACCACCTTGTCCACCCGAGCCTCCGGTCAGATGACCGACGCCACCGTCGCCGCCGTCGGACTCATCAAGGTCGGCCATGTGTTCTTTAATTTCATCGTCCGGTTCGGGCAAACCATTGTGACCGATGAAGTACGACAGACGCTCGTCATCAGGGCGGTACAAACCGAAGTTAACCGGCGCATCTTCGCCAGAGCAGTCCAAATCTCCGGACAAAGTAACGGAACCGCGCGAGTACAGCCGCAATGGGTTGGAACCAATTGCCGAGGCGGTTTCTCCATTGCTCAAAACCATCGAAGTGGCCATGAAGATGCCGTCGGTGACGTTCACCGTCGTACCCAGCAATTCCGATTCGATGGCGCCGGTTGTGGTGTTGAAGGTCAGGTTGTCCAAAGTCAAATCACCCAAGGCACCGTGACCACCACCAGGGTGCTCGCCGGTTGCAGGGTTGAGACCGGAGTCCACTCCGCCGCTACCCAACCACAGTCCAGGCGCACTGGAGAATTCATTCAGCTTGTCTGTGGTGCCGAAGTTTTCATTCAACTCACCGGTCAAGCCGGCCGAATCGGGCAGCGGAATGTTGAAGGAACCTGCGTTCAGCAAACGATTGCCGACCAAATCGCTGATCTGGTTGGAAACATCCACGCGCAAGAAACGGCTGCCGCCGCCACCGGACGGGAACAACGCGATCGGAACGAAGTTGACGATGGTTTGGCGGTTATCAATATCCACCTCGAATTCGAACTCGCCATCGAAGGGATAAACGGTTTCGATTCCATCGTTCAACGAAACCAAGTTGACCGTGATGGTCGGGCTGGTGCCGTCGGTGTTCACCAACTGGATGCTGCGGATTACATCGTTAAAAGTCAGCTCGACGTTAAAGTCTCTCGCGGTCGGCGGCTCAAGCTCGGACGGGGAAACCGAAACGGTAGGCGCCCCTGGTGAAAAGTCCTGCACGCCGGAAGCGACAAAGGTGCAGCGAATCGGAGTCAGGTTGGGGCGACCCGTTGCCGAGCGAACCACGGCGTCGTCGGTAGGCGACGCAAACAAGGTCATGGTGTATTCGGTCGTCTCGTCGAAACCGAACGACAAGCCTTCGGGCGTATCGAGGTACGAGGGGCGGAAGGTCACCGTATTGCCATCAACGAGGAAGCGGCCCGTGGGCGAACCGCCGTCAACCGAGTTGATAATGTTGACCTGCGAGAAGGAAACGGTTGATGCGTCGACGCGATCGTTGAAGGTCAGCGTGATGTCGGAGTTGATATTGACCTGGCGGACCTCGCAAGAGCCGGAACCACAACCCAACGAGCACACTTCGAGCTCAAAGGTCGCCTGCGAGGAGGACGCCGCACCCCCGCCGCTTCCGCAGGAAGTGACGGCAAGGAGGCACAGGATGAGGGCAGCGCGTAAAAGATTTAGCATGGGAGCCGCAATGGAAGGGAAAGGCACGGTTTTTTTGTCACCGTACGCAAGCTCCAGTTTATCAAACGCAGCCTGCGAGTAACCGATCCGGACCCTAAACTGTACCCAAAATGGCCGCTTTCCTACGCCTCGCCCTACTCCCTGTGATGTTCATAGCCCTCGCTGCTTGGACGCTCACCGCACCCCCCAACGCTCAGCCGGCTCCTGAGCTATCTGCAGGGCTTCGAAACCTGATGTTGGCATCGGCACTTAAAACCGACGACCCCGCAGCAGCACTGCTGCAAAACGCTGTCAGTGCTTCTGAGCTGGCCTTTACTACCACCTCCGCCCAGGAAGCGAGCATCGCCCGAATCCAGGCCCAAGCTTCGGTTGCCGCTCTAGCCGACCTCGATCATGCCGACGAACTGCCGTGGCAAGAATGGTTCCAGCAGTTCCGCACGCCCCACCCTGATCTTGCCGAGCAAATTTTCGTCCAAGGATGCCTCCAGCAGCCCGAGCGTAGCTTGGCTTGGGCCAAAGATCTGGATCAACGCACCACGCCGACCAAACTGCGCCTCGCCGCTCACCGAGTGATGTGGAAACAAGATCCGATGTTGGCGGTGCAACGCGGCCACCGGTTGGTCGTCGAAGCACCTCGAGGCACTGAATTTTTACATGCGCACTACGTAGTCCAGGTATTGGCGGAGGAAACCGACCCGAATTGCGAGCAACTACTCCTCGCCGTCGCCCACCGAGCAGGACTGGAAAGCCAAGCACGCACCTTGGCGATTCAGGCAATCGTCGACCGCAAGGCTTACCACTTGGCTGCAGATATGGTGACTCTGTACCGCGCTTCCACCGGCGACCTTCTGGTGCGCAAACGCGGCCTCAAAGCAGCCATGGTTTTAGATCCCGAAATCGGCAAGCCGGCTTTGATGCAGGATATTCCCGACAAAGACGTGCATCCCGGCCTATATCAGTTGGTCCGCGAGTTGCGCCAGGAATGGGACCTGCCGCCGCTGCCCTGATCGAACACGTGCGCCTCTTCGATACTCACTGCCACCTCACCTGGCACATGGATGAAGATCCAGTTGCCGAACGCCTGCAACGCGCTGGCGATGCGGGCGTCGCCTCCATCATGACCGTTGGGGTGGATGCAGAAAGTTCGCGCCTTTGTCGCGATTTGGCGCGCGAACATGAACAAGTCTTCGCCAGTGTCGGGATCCACCCCAATGACTGGGGCGAAGCCGAGCAGTTTGATTCCAAACGCGCCGAAGTCGAGCAGATTGCTGCCGATGGTGGCTTTCATGCCATTGGTGAAACCGGCTTGGACTTCTTCCGGGATTGGTGCCCGCAGCAAGTGCAGCGAGACGGCTTTCAGTTTCATCTGGACCTGGCTCGAGAACTCGACCTACCCTTGATCATCCACTGTCGCGATGCGGGCGACGCCGTGCTGGAAGTTTTGCGCGCTCAACAACGCGAAGTCCGCGGCATCATGCACTGCTTTGCCGAGGGCCCGGAAAAGGTCGATGCATTTTTGGATTTGGGCATGCACATTTCTTTTGCAGGCAACGTGACCTATCCAAAGTCGCAGCACCTGCGCGATGCGGCCGGCAAGGTTCCGAAGGAACGCATTCTGGTCGAAACCGACGCGCCATTTTTATCTCCGCAACCTAAGCGCGGCAAGCGCAACGAGCCTGCCTACGTCGCCCATACTTTGCAGTGCATCGCCGATTGCCATGGCGTCAACGCCGAGGCAATGGCCGAGCAAACCTATCAGAATGCGGCCGAGCTATTCGCGGTAGATCCTGGATCGAGTTCGACGATTTCGCCGGACGCGTAATCCAAGGTATAAGAAAGGCGGCCGCTGAAATTCGGCGTAATCGGCGCGGCGACACAGCCATTGGGAATCCCACGACTGTCCAGTGTTTGCGTAAAGCGATAGCCGCCGACGTGCGCCACGCCGTCTTCACTGGCGTGAACAAAGGGCATAAACGGTTCCAGATCACTGGGCGGTCCGGGTGCATAAGCCACCGAATGAAGTCGCGCCCACGAGCCGGTGTGCTGCTTCCAAGACGTTTGCGAAGTGTGCAGCATTTGCAGCAACTCCTTGGCCGCTGCTTCATTCATATCGATACGGGTGCGATAAATCGGCGGCATGACAATTGCGCCAAGCACACAAATCACCGCCAGCAAGACGAGAAGCTCGGTCAGCGTAAACGCCGACCGAGCTTGCTTGCTGCGAATGCTTGCAGTTTTATTCTTCATCCTGGATCGCGGCGACGACCTTCTCCTGAAGGTGCGACGGTACTTGATCATAGCGGCTGAATTCCATTGCAAAGTTGCCTTCGCCATGGCTCATAGAACGCAGGATGGTGCCGTAGGTCAGCAATTCAGCCAACGGCACTTCGGCCTGAATGGTTTGGAAGTCGCCATCGGCTTCCATACCCAAAATCTGGCCACGACGGGTGTTCAGGTCACCACTAACGTCGCCGAAGTAGCGGTTCGGCACGGTGATGCTGACATTCATGATCGGCTCGAGCAAAATCGGGCTTGCTTTCATGAAGGCTTCGCGCAGCGCAACACGACCGGCGGTTTTGAATGACAGTTCGTCCGAATCCACCGCGTGGAACTTGCCGTCGTACACCTCGACGGTCAGGTCAACGACCTCGGACTTGGCGATGATGCCGGCAGACATCTGCTCGACCACACCCTTCTCCACCGCCGGGATGTACTGACGCGGAATCGAACCACCGACAATCTTGTCGACGAACTCGAAACCTTCGCCGCGTGCCGACGGAGCAATGCGAATGTAGCACTCACCAAACTGACCGGAGCCACCGGTCTGCTTCTTGTGACGGTGATGACCTTCTGCGTTTGCGGTAATGGTTTCCTTGTAAGCAATGCGCGGCAACTTCGTTTCCACGCCTACGCCGCGAGTTTCAATGCGGTGCAGAATCGTGCTCAGGTGCAACTCACTGAGACCCTTGGCCAACAGCTCTTTGGTTGCCGCGTCGCGTTCGACGAAGAAGCACGGATCTTCTTTTGCCGCCTTCTGCAGCTCACCGCTAATCTTCTGCTCGTCCGCACGGCTACGCGGCGAAACTGCCAGGCTGAAGTACGGTTTCGGAAGCGGGAATTCATGCCTCTTGGCATCGCCTTCGCTCACCAAAACATCGCCGACCTCCAGGTCATCGATGCGAGTCACGGCAACGATATCGCCTGGGCCCGCCTTGGGAGTGGGAACCAATTCTTTGCCTACGATGTAAGCAAGGCCATTGGCTTTGACCGGCTTGTTGACGTGCGGGTCGGCCAACATGGTTTCCGGCGTCACGGTGCCTTGCAGCACGCGCAGATAAGTCACCTGACCGAGGTGCTGATCGGAAACGACCTTCCAAACGCGAGCGACCACGCGCGAATCGGCCGAACCATCGTCTACGTTTTCACTGTGCATGACCTTGATTTGCATCGAAGCCGTCGGGAAGTCACGCAAAACAAATTCGGCAAACTCCGGAACGCCAATGCCGCGAACCGGATCCACACAGAACAACGGTGCGAAGGTGCCTTTAGCCATGGCGGTTGGAATTGCCTTTTCCAGCTCTTCCATCGAGATCTCGCCTTCTTCCAAATAGCGCTCCATAAGGTCGTCGTCGGCTTCGACGATGGCATCGACCAAGTCGGAGTGATATGGGCTTTCATCACCCTCGTCTTTGGCGACAGCCGTGAAGGCATCGCCGGTGCCATTGGCTACCGTAAACGGGACCACGCGCTGGCCAAAGGTGTCGCGGATGTTGGCGATTACCGAATCCATATCCAGGTTGTCGCCATCCAGCTTGGTCACGACGACGGCACGGGCAAGACCGGTATCACCGGCTTTCTTCCACATGTTCAAGGTGTGGAACGGCACGCCGGTTTCGCGCGCGCCGACGACGATGGCGGCGGTTCCGGCGGCCCCCATCGAGGTGATGGCATCGGCTTCAAAGTCCGGATAGCCGGGGGTGTCGATTACGTTCATCTTGCCCAACTTCGTTTCGAAGTGGACCACTCCGGCACTCAAGCTGTGCTTCTTCTCCTTCTCTTCCGGAGTAAAGTCGGTCAACGTGTTCCCATCCTGAACCGAGCCTTGACGGGAGGTGACGCCGAAGTGGTGGGCGATGGACTCTACGAGGGTGGTTTTGCCACCATCGCAGTAGCCGAGCAGGGTGATGTTGTGGATGTCAGCGGCAGACATGACGACCTTATTAAGGGAGGTTTTGCGAAAAAACCAGGGAAAAGTAAGGGCCGGGCCTAACTAGTAGGTCCGGCCCAACATGCTAGCGCGGCGCGCCAGGAGGGTGCGGCGAATCTGTCGCTCGCTTAGTCGAGAATCAAGATCTCGACGCGGCGGTTCTTGGCCTTGTTTTTGGCAGTATCGTTCGGCGCGGCGGGATCGAATTCACCGTGGCCGGCGACACGCACTTGCGAGGCCTTGATGCCCATGTCCTTGGTCAAGTAGTCGGTGACGGCCATCGCCCGCTCGACGCTGAGGCGCATGTTGGTCTTCCACTTGTCCTTGGTCTTGTTCAGCTTGTCGTTGTCGGTGTGGCCTTCCACCCAGAAAGTCTTGTCGCTGTAGTCCTTCTTCAGGGCGCCGGCGACACTCTTCAGGCTGCTCTTGCCCTTGCTGTTCAAGGTTGCAGAGCCGGACGGGAAGGTCAGGCCGGATGGCAGGCTCAGCACCAGCACATCGCCGCGACGCTCAACACCAACTCCGGTACCTTCCAGCTGACCGCGCAGCTTCTCGACTTCGGCGTCAGCCTGGCGAGCAGCGGCTTCCATCGCCTCGAGGCGACCGTTTAAGGTGCTGGCACGTTCCTGTTCAAAAGCAAGTTGCTCCTGCAGCGCGGACAATTCGGCCTGAGCCATGTCGGCTTCGGCGCGAGTTTGGTTCAGTTGGTTCTGCTGGGCTTCGATTTGACGATCGGCGTTCTCCAGCTTCTCCTTCATGATCGGGCTTTGGCAGGAGGGCAGAACGATGGCGCTCAGGGCGAGCAACAGGGTGATTTTTTTCATCAGCGTAAATCCGGCTGTAGTGTCAAGGGACGGCGTGTGGAACGAGTTGTGGCCAGGTTTCCAAGAAGAAATCCCGGACGTCTTCGGGCACCAGCAGCACCAACACGGTGCCCAGTACCAACGGTGGACCAAAGGGGAAGACCCGGCCAATCATCCAGCCCATATATGCCGAGCTTTTCAGCACCCGGGTGCGATTGCGAGCCTTGCGGCGCGCGGCGACCACCAGGATCATGCGCAAGATGTTTAGCAGGCCGAGAACGGCGCCGGCACCGACGCCAATCAGAAGGGTCCAGACGGCCCCCTCCAGCCCGAGGAGGGCACCCACCGAAGCCATGTACTTGACATCGCCTAGGCCCAGTGCCTCCTGACGTAAAAGATAAGAAAAAAGAGCACGAATTCCAATCAGGAACAGGAAAGAAATCGAAGATCCTAAAATTGCCGAGATCAGCACCAGTTTCTGGGGCGATGCATCGAGCGTGAAGCCAAACCAGCTCATGCCCCACGGCAGCGTGCTGAGATCGGCGCCGAGGTGGAACTCCGGAACCAATAAGACGGCGAGAAATGCGAACGGAATGCCGCCCAGTGTGATGCCGTCGGGGAGAATAAAGTGCTGCCAATCGATGGCGGCGGCGATCCATAGAGCGGTCAGGGTGACCAGGGTGAACGCCATCGCCGCCGGTCCGACGCCCATCTGCCAGCTGTAACCGGCCCAGACGAACAGCGCCGACAGAGTGACCTCGTGGATCAGGTAGCCGGGGCCATAGCCGACTTTGCACGCCCGGCACCGACCACGCAGGATCAAGTAACCGAGAATCGGCAAATTGTCATGCCAGCGAATCGGCGCCTTGCAACATGGGCAAAAAGACCGCATCGGCTTCAGTACCGAAAGTCCGGGCTCCGGAATTCGGTAAATCGCCGCCGACGCAAACGAGCCGAACATCGCTCCCAAAATTGCGAGGTAGATGTTGCGCAGCAGCGTTTCGTCCTGAAAGGTCTCCCACCAGTTCATGCCCCCCCATGTTGGTGACGCCCGGCCCCGCATTCAACCACCAAAACGATTCCGTGGCGAAATTGCAAAAGCGGCTCATTCCCTGTGAGGAATGAGCCGCTGCTTGCGTCGGCCTCAAGCGTGAACTGGGCCGACCGACAGATGATTCGGATTTACCAGCCGAACGGAACGTTGATGTAACGAACCACCGGACGCGGATCCGCAGGCGAGAATGCACCGCTTTCTGCCATATCTACCGTGATGCGGTAGCGGAAGAAGCGCAGGTTATCCAAGCCAGCCGGGTCGTTTGTCCAAGCACCAGGAGTGCCTGGGGTATCCGGAGTGGTCGAGCTTTCGGGAGCGCCCTGGAATTCAACCTGAGCGAAACCGGCGATCGGAACTACGTCCTTGACACCTGCCGTTTCCAAGCGCACGAACTTCGGACGCAGGTACCAAGTGGCACCAGAGATGCCATTGGTCACACCGGTCATCGAGCCGTCGGCCGAGGAGGTGGTCAGGGTCAGCTTGTCGGTGCTGCTGCTGTAGCTAGCGGCAACAATCTCGAACGACGAATCCGGACGAGCCAATGCGGCCGGCAGGATGTCGAAGCCAATCAACAAGTTCGGGTTGGTGACGAAGTGTTCCGCCGAAGACAAGTGCGTGGAAGCATTGCTGAGGATCGCAGTGTTCGAGCTGGCGGCCAAATCGGAAGTGGCATAAGCCACCGGCGCGATGTGGTCGATCTCGTCACCATCGGTTTCGATGCGACCCGTGGTCGTATCAAAGCCTGCGAAGCCGAAGTCGGCGTCAGCGTAATCCAAGAAGATGCCGCCGGGGTTGCCCACCGGGTTGCGCTCACCTGCCGTGCCGGTGTCAATCCACTTGGACTGAACCTGCGAGCCGGTGGAGTACAGCGAAACCAGAACCTTAGGAGTCGGTACGCAGAACGAACGCAGCACCTCTTCCAAGTTGTCGTTGTTGGCGTAACGGGTGACTCCCGAGATGGTGATGTCGCTGAGAATGGCGCTTTCCAAGTTCGGGTGCCAAGCAATGTCGGTCAGCGGGTTCGGCACGTGGATCTGAATCAGACCGTTGGCACCAGCACCACCGCGACCTGCCATGAAGTCGGAGTTGCCGTCATCGCTACGGGGATCGCTATCGACGAAGCCACCGTTAGCCGGCATACCGGCCATTACCCAGCCGCGGCGACCGCCAAGGGCGCGCACCACTTCGTGGTAGTTGGCAGAGTCCTTAATCTGACCGATGGTCGCGCCCGAAGGCAAACCGAGGTCGATGGCACTGAGGTCCAAACCAGTGGAGCTGTGCAGCACCAAGTGACCGCCGGAGCCACCGCCCGAGCCGGACAGTTGCTGGTCCAAACGGAAGACCGGCTCACCACCGGCACCGTTACCGCCATTGACCTTCACCAACGCGTCGTTGCCGACGATGATCGGGCCGATTGCGTAGATCAGCATTTGACCGCCACCGCCACCACCAGGAGCGCCCTTGAAGGCTTTCTCGGTGAAATCGCCGTACGGGAAGTCCGGGTCCGGCCAGGAGTCGGTAATCGGAGCATAGATCGGAGCACCGGTCATCGGGTCGAAACCGATGATCAGGCGTTCCAGGATGCTCATATCACCACTTGCACCACCACCAGATCCTGCTAGAGGAGCGGAAAGTTCGCCCACAGTCACGGAACCATCAGGGTTCACGCGAGTGCCCCAGAAGTTGTTCGCGTCCACGCCATCCGAGAACGGGCTGACGCCTGCCGCACCAGCGTCGGGACCATTGGTCGGGTGACCGTAGTTGAAGTCCGGGTCGGTGCCGCTGGACCAAATCGGGTCGTATCGGTCCGACAGGTCGTTGGCAGTTTGGTCGCGTGCACCCTCTTCCATTCCGTAAGGAGCAGATGGGGAAGCAACCAACGGGTTTTCGTGGTTGTTGTTGTTGGAATCCCACGAAGATCCACGGATGCCGGCTTCGGCGCCCTGCATCTCTTCAAAGGTGTACGGATCCATTGCCGTATGACGCCCTTGGTAACGGCAGTCCGGACCGTTGTCGTCATACTGAGTCAGCGAACCATTGATCAAGATGTAAAGGTTTTCGGCATCGCCACTCCACTTGCCCCAAAGAGCTGCTTCGTTGGTACCGGCACCAAAACCACCTCCGCCACCACCGGCGGCGATCAGGTATTGCTCATTCGGAGCGGGCAATCCCAGGGAAACACCCTTGTCCTGCTGGAAGCCACCTTCACCGCCTCCACCACCGCCGTTTACGGCTTGGAATGGGCCATAGCCGTTTTCACCGCGATGAGTTTCGGTATCTGTGTTCAGCGAAGAGCTGCCACCGTTACCACCGCCGCACTGACCATAAGCGCCCATTTCAGGAATGGTCGCGTTATCCAGAACGGTTGGCGACAAGGCGTGGTCACCGGAAGCATCCAGCGTGCCTTGAACGTTGACGGTACCGGTTGCGTAAATCACCAACGGGTTGTCGCCTTCACCTTTCAAAGTGCCGCCGGCCTCGACCAATACGTCGTCAACCTCCAACACACCATCGGTCATGGTGAATGCACGTCCATTGCTGTCGGTAATGACGTTGGTGCCGGTGGTCGGCAAGATCATGTCGACGCCGGAAGCAACGTAGAAGTCGTTGGCGTCATTGACCTGAGCATTGCCTGGGAAATCGAAGCTGGCCTGGCTGTAGCCGCGATGCAGATCCATCATCGGCAAGAACAGTTCGGCGTCCAAGTCGATGTTCAACGTTGTTTCGAAGTCCTCACGATAGTTGTCGTAAGTCACTGCCGAGGTCCAGTTGTTGGCATCGCCGTAGTACTCGTTCAGAGTTGGCAACGTCAAGTCATCGGCCTGACCAAACTCGTCGGTGTAGGTCAGGATTTGGTTGTTGGTATCTCCGGAGAGGTCCGAGAACAGCGGGGTCACCTGCAACCGCACCTTACGTCCCGGGGGCAACAGGCCGCTCGCCTCAAAGCGGACAATTGCACCGGCTTCGTTGCAGTTATCGATGATCAACCATTCCCCAGCCAACTTGTTGGTCACTGGGAAGCTGGTACCTGCAGCATCGGAGTACAGGAAGTAAATCCGATCCGTGCTCAAGTTGGTTGGGCTGGTATCGATCGGCTGGTCGAAACGAACCGTAAAGGCCGAATCGGAATCCGAATAAAGGTTCAATCCAGCCGGGTTATCCCCCGTCTGACGATCGCGCAGGCCCACCGGACCCAACACGGTATCAATGAACAGCGGCTCACCACTCGCAGGTGTGGTGAAGTTGCGCGTCAAACCGATGGTCAGCGGACGGCCTTTGGTATCCCGCAACACCGACAGGCCTTGACCCGAAGTTTGAGTCGGCAAAGTCAGCGTGTAGTTGAAACTGCCGGGAATAAAACCGCCATTGGAGTTGGTTTCGTTCGTCGGGCAGGCAGGCGTGAAGCGAATGACTTTGTCATCCGAACCAGTCACCAACGAGAACGACCCGGTGACCGGGTAGTTCAAAATCTCCTGGTCCACCGGCTTGAGGATGATCGAGTTAAAACTGATCGAATCCTCGTCAATGGAGTGGTTAAAGATTAGGTCGATGGGACGGTTAAGTGCCCAAACGTCGCCTTCCGCTAATGTGGAAGAAACGACCTCGAATGGGCCGGATGAATCGGCATCCGCACCTGTAGCGCTGGATCCGCCACAGCCTGGAATGACGGCCAAAGCCAGCACAGAGCTGGCAATGGCTAGAGATTGGGGGAATTTTTGAGGCATCATTGCACAGTCCATGAGAAGCCGTAAGCGTCGAGCTCGGGCTCCAGGTCTTTTTCAATGTTCGAAACGAAGGTGATGCGAAGTTGGAAGAACTTCCATTTCGCTTCTGCGGCGAGCGAGGCTGGGTTCGAAGTCCAGTCGGAAGGATCGCTCATCGATTCGCAGAATTCGTCAAGGTCCGGCGGATCTTCGAGGCGGTCGCGAGAGATGATCGCACCGCGGAATTCGCCGTAATCATCCAACTGGTTGGCATCGTTCAACAGGTGTAGCGAAGTGGAATCACATGGGTCGTTGGCTGCGCCCCCGGCCATGTCAATGATTTCCGTTCCGCGCCATTCCACCGTGACCGAAGATCCTTCCGGCTGGTTCACCGGCTCCTGCACCACCGGGCCGATGCCGTTGAACGTACCGCCGAAGGAGAACCAGTGAGTGAACACTCGCGAGACTTTGACGACAAAGTCAACTTGACCCCAGTAAAGCTCAGGGCCATAACCTTTCTGCGTACCACCGCCGGTTGCAGTACCACCGGTCGGCTTGGTGCCGGACTCCGGCACGTCGGGAACTACCAGTTCGCTGCCGTTGCCACCGAAGGAGAACACACGGAAAGCAGGCTGGTTGCTGGAAGGCACCATAATTTGGACTTGGAATCCGTTCCAGCCAAAGAAGTCACCACGCGGGTAACAACGGAAGCGCATCATCAGAGGCGCAACGACGGACGGCCATTCACCCGCTTTGTAGTACGGGTCCTGACCGGTCACTTTCAGCGGCACACCGTAGGCTTTGGAGGAATCCGGACCACCGGTCATATCCTCTGCCATGGAGTTGTCGCGCCAGGTGTAAGTCTGGTCGAAGGTTGGCCATGGTGCGTAAACGGCACCCGATTCGGAAACGAAGGTGTTCGAACCGATGATGTCGTAGCCGGTATCGAAGACAACTTCTTCGTCCTCGTAGAACGGGTCGACATCAAAACCGAGGATGTTGTTGTCGAAGGCAGCGTTGCGCTTCAAACCCGACTTCGGATAATCGGGGTATCCAGTGGCCGTGTCGATGTAGTCATCCGGGTAACGGTTACAGTGGGCCAAGGCGATGGAATAGCGCGGGAAGAAGTCGTCCAGAACCAGACCGTTAAACGGCGACCAGTTCAGACCTTCGACGTCCAGGTTGTATTCCGACGGCGCCTTCAAACCGAGGCCTAGGTGGTGGTAGCCGTAGAAAGTGACCAGCACCGCGCCACCTGGGGTCAGCGGAGTAGACAGACCTGATTGCGACCATGCCGCACGCTGACCAATCCACTGGTTGGCGTTCGGGTCGGCTTGGCGCGAGTAGCGGATCAAATCGCGACCCTTCAGCGTGCCGTTTTCCGAGTCTTGGATGTATTGGCCCTTGTACTCCGGCAGACCATCGTCGTTTTCATCCACACCGCCCATGCGCAGGGTGAAATAACCGTCGGTTGGGACGGTACCCGTTAGCGTCATCGCGGTTTGACCGGGAGAACCGGCGACGAAATCGGAGAAGCCAAGCGGGTTGCCGGCGAGGTCAAGAATGCCGTCCAAACCGTCGCGCACGGCAATGCCGAAGCGCAGGTCGGCGCCGTCGCCAAAGGCGTCGGTAAAGCCTGCCGAGGGTGCCAGGATGAAGTCGCGTGAATCGGCGGTGAAGGTGATCGGACCGAACAACAAGCGCCCCGAACCACTTTCATCGGCACCGGTATCCAGATCGTCTTCGCTGTAGCCGGGCAAGCCACGAATGAAGTCGCCGACGCGCATCAGATCCGAATCAAAACCACTGTGCGGATCCGGCGGTGTGGTGGTCGCGTTGTAGCGGTGGATCACCATCGTCTCCAACGACAGCACCGACGCCGGGTCGATGGGTTCGCTGAAGCGCAGGCTGACCGTTGCGTAAGGATCGACGTCGGTAGCGGGTAGCGTTCCCGGCGCCGGATCAAAGCGTACCCAGCACCACTGCAAAGCTTCGTCAGCGGCGCGATAAACGGTCGTGATGTCACCATCTAGCGGATTCGACGAGTAATCACCTGCGGCAACCGAACCGTCAATCACACTGCACTGGACTTCAACGGCGTTGATGTCAGAGCTATCCAAAACCGCAGTCACCAGCATGATGCCGGTTGTGGTTTGGAGAACGTCACCCACCTTGGCGGTAATGGCACGGCAGCCATCAGGACGAATGCGGTAGGTCACAACCTTGACCTGACCCGAATCGGCTACCGAATAAATATCGGCTTCCAGGTCGGCCTGCAGCTCAGGACGCTGGTTGTCCTTCATGAAGCCGTTGGCGGGGTCATCTGCGTTACCGGTACGGAAAACGCGGATGACGACTTCCTTCAAGCCGTCGGAGTAATCGACCGGGTCGGTGTTGGTAACACCCAAGGTGCGCGTTCCCGCCTTATTGGTTACGACCTGGGTTTGCCCGTATGCGGTTTCGATCTCGGTAGGAATTCGAATGACCGCGTTACCGCCCAACTGGTCCGGCGAAGGTGCAAAACCTACACCGTTTTCCGGGATCAGGTGATTGGCAGAATCGATCGGCGTAATCGTCGGATCGAGGAACACAAAACCGCGTGGATCGCCGTCACTGCCTACACCCTCCTTTACGATGTAACGCAGATCGGTAATGCGGTCGTTGACGACCACCGGCAAGGTCAAGCGGTTGACCGAGGCCGGATCCAAGTACTCCGAGAACACCAACTTGATGGCACCGTTACGGGCCACGCGAGTGTAGTTGCCGTTAGTCTCGAATCCTTTGGCCGTTACAGAGTCCAATCCGGATGTCGCGCCGTCGAACAGGCTTTCAAACTCGGCGCGGATGTTGCCCTGGCTATCCTTCCAAGCGGTATGAATGGTGAGGACCTCGCGCTGGGTCACCGGGTTCAGCGACAAGGTGTATTGCACACCATCGCTTTGCAAACCTTGGCGGACCATTACGTCCTCTTCAACCGGCAAACCATTGCCGTCGAAGACGTCTACCAAACGACCCCAGAAGGCGCCTTCTAGTGTGATCGAGGCATAGCCGGAGCCAGCTCCAGCGGGACCGCCTCCCCCACCACAGGATGGCAGGACAGTCGCGGCAACCAAGGCGGCTGCCAAAAGGATCTTCCGCAAGATCGGTGTACTATGCATGATCAACAGTTGGATGAAGGATCAGGGAGTAATGTCGTAGGCAATGCCCAGGCCATCCAGAGTGGCCGGCAAGGACAGGTCCGCGTTGCCTACAAAGCTGATGCGCAGTTGCAGGTAGCGGTATTGGTCGGAGGCTGTGGCTTCCAGATCGGTGAGATCAGTAGTCCAAGCGGTTGGAGTGGAAACTCCACCACCGACGCCAACAAAGTCACCGTAGACGTCGAAGGAACCCACTGCGTCGGTCAACGGCGACGAGTCGGTGATTGGGTTACCCGGGTGGGTTACTGAGAAAGCACCGCGGTATTCCACGTTGATTTCGGTGCCCGGCAGCATGTTGGCTTCGGTCGGCTCAATGGTGATCGAACCTACGCCATCTGCGGGCAGAATGCCGCCCAAGTCGAACCAGTGGGTGTAAGCGCGAGACACGCGCACGACGAAGTCGGCATGCGCCCAATAGACGTTGTCGTCTGCGGGCGGAGTCGGCGAGCCTTGGAACCAACCACCGTTCGGGCGAGTACCACTGTTGGTGTCGTTATCCGGGATGACCGGGTGGTCACCGCTTGCAGCGTCAATACCGCCAGCGGAGAACACACGGAAAGCCGGCAACGGCGAGGTTGCAACCAAGTGGTAAACGTTGAACTGGTTAATCGGCTCAATCTTGCCGACGTAGTAGCAACGGAAGCGGCACAGCAATGCCGAACCCACCGAAGGAATCTCTTGGGTTGGGAAGGTGCCGGCGCCGTCAACCAACGAGGTCGGAGCACCAATGCCGTCGGTAGCACCACCGAGAATCGATTGCGGGATCGAAGTATCACGCCAGGTGAAGTTCTGAGTGAACTCCGGCCATGGAATGTAGTTCTGACCCGATTCCGAGCGGAATTTGCTAATCGAGCGCACGGCGTAGCTGTCATCGAAAACGGTGACCTCGGTTTGATCTTGGTCCCAACCCAGAATGTTTTCGGTAAAGAGAACCGAGGACTTCAAACCGGAAGCCGGGTAGACCGGTAAGCCGGAGAACGGGTCAATCACTTCGTCCGGCATGTAACCGGCATGCGACAGAGACAGCGAGATCCGCGGGAAGAAATCATCGTTGGGGCCGGTGAACGGCGACCAAGCCATGCCTTCCACGTCCATGTTGTATTCCCCGCGATCAAAGAACGACGACTCGGAGCCGAAGCCGAAGTCTTGCGGACGGTAAACGTTCATGACAACCGCACCCATCGGAGTCAGCGGTTCGGTAACCGGGGTAGGTGCAGGCTGACCAAGACTGACGAACTCGTTGCCGGTGTCGGCCGTGCGCGACAAGCGAGTCACCGGACGACCTTGCAACACGCCGCTTCCGACAGTGTATTGACCAGCGATTTCAGGCAAGCCATCGCCGTTTTCGTCGGCAGCGCCGCCGCGCAACGCAAAGTACTTCACACCGTTGCCATTCGGATCATCGGAAGAGATGGACATTGCCGGCACAGTGCCACCTGTGAAGTTACCCGCCACGAACGAGGTGAAGTTCAGCGGGTTGCCTGCCAAGTCGCGAATTCCGTCGGCACCATCGCGCAACCCAAGAACGTAGTCTTGGCGTCCATCAGGACTTGCTTCAGGATCCATTAATCCGGCGGCAGGCTTTAGTGTGAATTGACGGTTACCATCAGCAGTTTCGATCGGACCAAAGAGGACGCGGCCGCCGAATTCGGCAGTGCCCATCGTGCCGCTGCTGTTGACCGGCAGGTGGAAACCGCGCAAGCGGTCCAAGTATTCGGCAACGGTTTCGTTGGCGTAAACACCACCTTCACGGAACGGTGCGGTGTCGTCCGGCGCCGAAGCAGTCGAATCAAACGCAGCCAACACCATTGAGTGCATCGACAAGACCGAGGATGCGTCGATTGCTTCATCGAAGCGTACGGTTACCGAAACGTCGGCATCCAAGCCTTGTGCCGGGAAGGTACCCGGTGCAGGCGAGAAGCTCAGGTAGCAAGTTTGCAATGCGGCGTCGGTGACGGCGTAACGCGTCGTCAATTGTGCGCTCGGATCGGAGGGCAGACTATCGAGAGTACCTTCCAGCAAGTCGGCAATGACGATGTAGGGTGCTGCGGTGCGGTTGACGGTTGACGTCACGATCAACATTGCGCCGTCGCCAGCTTCAATAACGTCACCGACCTTAGCGTAGATGCCGTCACAAACGGATTCGTTCAGTGAGTAGGTCAGCTGGCGGCTATCACCGGTCAGCGCCGTCACGTCGCTCAAGGTTGCGTCGAACAGACCAACCAAGTTCGGACGCGTTTCGTCCTTCATAAAGCCGGAATACTCATCTGCGGTGTTACCGGTACGCATGCTACGGACCACGTTGACCGAACCGTCGGCGTTGGTGGTAACCGGATCATTGGTAGTACCGGTGCGGGCGTGAATACCACGACCTGCTGCCGACAACAAAACTTCCGGGCGTCCGTCAAAAACGTTGACCTCGGTCGGGATTCGCAGCATCAGGTTCGAATCCACCGAGTTCACCGAAGCCGGGAAGCCACTGGCGTTTTGCGACAAGCCCAATTCCGACGACTGACGGCTGGAAATGGTCGGGTCGAAGATGACCGCGCCAATGCCGGTGTCGTCGTCGTTCTGAACCAAGTAACGGCCATCCTGCGGCGTGCTGGAGCCGTTGCCGACCCAGAACTGAATGGTGTCGTCGTTCACCGAGTCTTCATCGACCAAGCTGCTGAAGAGCAAGCGAATCGAAGCGTTACGCGGAATCACCGTGTATGGCGACGGGCTGCTCGGCCCCTTCAGCGTGACCGACGGCAAGTTCGCTTGGGCCGAAGCCAATAGCGAGTTGTAGCCACTGGAACCTTCTGCGTACTGGAGGATGGTCAGGGTCTCCGACTCGGTCACCGGGTTGGTGGCCAAGCTGTAATCGGCGCCCATCGCCAGATCCGCGCGAATCAGCAAATCGGTTTCGGTGCGAGTGCCGTCCTTGTCGACGATATCGACCAGGCGCCCCCACTCCACGTCGGTCAAGGCGAGAGCGGATTGCTCCCCGCCGCCACCGCCGGAGCCGTCGCCGCTGCCAACAACTTTGTTGTTGCTGAAGCAGCCAGGTAAAACGAGCAAACTTGCCACCATTGCGGCAAGCCAGCTGGTACGGAGAAGTCGAGGACTGAGCACGGGATTCATGGTCATCTGATGCTGTTTGGTCATGATGCGACCGAAGCAGGAACGCTTTGAGGGGGCGTCCGCTTAGAAGGGGGCAAATACCGTACCATCGCGGGAACGGAATTCGCCTAGTCCTTTCTGGGCGTTTCCACCCGAATCGTTTGATTTCGCACGGATGTTTTGACCGTGCTTGGGATTCGGCAAATGGAGGTCCCTGAAAAGACTTGGGGGGATGAGGGATCAGCCTCCGCCCCAGGTGAATCCCTGCGCGATCGCGGTTTCTCGATCGGCGAAGGGACGCAGGTTCTCGGGACGGATTTTGGGGACTTGGGGGGAATGAGCGGGATGGACTCTCCGCGAGGAGCGACAGCCAACATAGTGCGCTTGCAGCGCGTTGTCACAGTAAGCGCAGAGAAAAATCCAGCGGTTCTTGCCTTCCACCCGCCACGGCGGCCGAAGCCCCTCGGTGTGGGTGATGCAAGACGGGTTCGGGCAAGCCCCCATGCTGTGCTCGGCGTCGCCCGATGGAAGCGGCCTAAGTGGTGGCAGTGGATAGGTTTCCGAACAAAGCAGCGCCAGGAATACGGCCTGGCGGACGAGCGGACCATTGCGGGCTTGCTCGAAATATACCGCCCTCGGATCGTGGTCGACCTCGGCAGGTATTTCCTCACGCCGCGGCAGCGGATGGAGAAATAAGGTGTCCTTGAGCAGCGGTGCCTTCAGTTGATGGGCTTTTAAACCGGGGAAAATTCCCCCGCTGACATCAGCCGCGCCGCGTTCGTCCTGCAGGCGAGTCAAGTAAAGCGCGTCCAGACGCTCAATAATCGGCGCATCCCCTTGGAACAAACGACCTTGCACCAATCCTTTGGGTTCTAAAACACGCGCTTGCTTCGACCCGGTCCATTCCTTGAACAGGTCGTGGTTTAGCCTTGCCAATCTGTAGCCGTAGCGCTCAAGGATGCGACTTTCAAACCCGGGCTCCCAATCCAAGCCTGGACCGGGCAAAACCACTACCGACGCCCCCATCATGGTCAGTCCCCACGCCAGTGAGCGCGCAGTACGCCCATGCAGCAAATCACCCAGAATGCCGACGACACGGCCTTCAAAGCTGCCCCAGTGCTTGTACAGCGTGTAAAGGTCCAGCAAAGTCTGGGTTGGGTGGCCCAACCGGCCGTCGCCGCCATTGACCACCGGCACGCCTGCATACTGCGCCGCCAATCTGGAGGCACCGTCGTGCGGATGGCGCCAGACCAGTAAATCGGCATATCCGCCAATGATGCGGGCGCTATCGCGCAAGGTTTCGCCCTTCGCCGCGCTGGAAGTTTTTGGATCGGCCACGGTGATTACGCCGGCCCCTAAGCGATGGGCGGCAGCCTCGAAGGAAAGGCGGGTACGCGTACTCGGCTCTTCAAAAACCGTAGCAATCACTTTGCCGCGCAGCGCATCGGCAAATTGCTCAGGGCGGCGCTCAACCCGGCGCACCAATTCCAGGAATTCCGAAACGAACGGCTGGGTGAAGGCTTCCGCCGAATGCAAACCTTCCATCACGGGCAGTAGGTGCATGGTGCCGAGATTTTAACGTTGCGCTAGGTGCAAATCACCGACGGAATCCGGCCTAAGCTCGCGGTCAGCCGCTGTTGCAACAAGCGAACGGCTTCTGCTCCGTTCGCCTGAGCGGAAATGCGGACCGGATCCCAGGGAAGCAGATCCTCGGCAACCGTGATCTCACCCGCCGCGTCGACTTTATTGAGCACGATCAAATCTTCGCTGCGGATCGAGGCAAGAGAATCGCGCCAATCTTCACGAGTGACGTCGAAGACCCAAACGGTTTTCCATGCCCGTTGCAATTGCAGTTGGGAATCAGCAATCGCTTTGCGGTCTAAAGATTCTTGGCTTGCCCAAATACCGGCGGTATCGACCAGCGTTGCCTGCCATCGCCCCTGGTTAGTGGGAATCAAAATCGGCGCGACCACGGCATCGCGCGTCGTACCCGGATGAGGGGAAACGGTGACCCGATCACTTTGCAACCAAGCATTAAACATAGTCGACTTACCGCTATTCGGTGGCCCAGCCAAAACGATATGCGGTGGTTGCTGCAAGATAAATGGCCACTGCTGATTGGCATTGCCCGAATCCAATGAGTTGAGTTGTTCGCGAAGGCTTTGCGGCAATGCCCACCAACGTGCATTCAACTCACCGCGCGCGCACAAAAATTCACTGGCGTCGCCCTCCGCTTGCGAAGTGATCTCTTGCCAACCCGAATCCATTAAATGGCGACGCAATGCAGCAGCCGGACCATGCCCCCCATGTAAATGAACTTCACAAGTTGTGGTGTTGTTCTTGTCACCGACTTGCCGCAACCACAATACGCCTTGGTCGAACCTTTGACCGCGTGTATTGCGCAGCGTGATCAACTGCGGCTGATTCTGCAATTCCCAATCGCCGTTTGGCAGGATGGATTGCAATGCATTCAAGCTGCCGCGCAAACGCCAAATGCTTAACGCCGAGGCGCCCGGTGCCGAGAGTAATTGAAAGGTGCCCATCTTGGCAGCAACGACGTCGCTCATGAGCTTGTGTGATCCAACCAAGTCATGCCTTCCAACACGAGGTGATCGGCATAAGCCCAATCGGCGCTTATCCATGGCGCGAGGTCGCGTGCATCGCCACCGCAAACAAATCGCCGTGCGCCGCCTTCCAAGTCTTGCTCATAAGCCCAAGACAATGCATCTAAGGCCAACGCCAAAGCCGTGCGTGAACCTTCGGCTACGGCATCGGCGGTATTTGCGGGTATGCCCGAACACGGTTCGGCTGCAGGCGGGCCTAGGTGCGGGCAAGCCTTGGCCAACGCACGTTCTTGGGTGCCTAAGCCAGGTCCGATGGCGCCGCCTAAAAAGTCACCTATTGCAGTGGTGGCATCTAAGGTCCAAGCGGTTCCTAAATCGGCAACCAAGACTGCGGATCGCGTTCTCTTCCATGCAGCCAACGAGGCAAGTAGGCGATCCGTGCCTGTGCCGGTGGTCTTTACATTCAGCGGCACATGGCGTTGTTCGACTAAGCGCAATCGCGATTGCAGGTGCTCATCGCTTAACCATTGCGCCGACAACTCGGGCCTTGTGCTGCATAACCATGCCGGTTGGCGAAATGACTGCAACTGATCCAAGATCCAGTTTTGCCCGTCGCTGCCGATCCACTTGTCATGGCGAACCGAAGCCAACAGTTCATACACACCGGGCCCGGTGGTTCGCGCCACCTTTAAGCGCTGGTTGCCTAAATCCAGCAGCGGGACGCCGGCAGTCACAACCCTAGCGCGGCAGACGGTAAGTCAGCGTACGCTTGCCGCCGCGTCGCTCGATGTTGACTTGCACCACATCGGCCGGTTCGGCATTGCGCAAGTGGCTCAACAAGTCGGCACGATCCTTCGCCGGGAAGCCGTTGACGGAAAGCACGACGTCGTCTTCTTGCAAGCCGACGCGCTCAAACAAGCTGCCGGGCTTAATCGACGAAATGCGCAAGCCACGCACGTTGAATTGCGCATCGCGTGCTTGTTGCACGCGCACCTCGGAGAAGATTTGATCGTCGGCCATCTCTTTGTACTTGGCGACGTCTTCGGTACCGACGACGTAATCATCCAGCGCGATCATTTCCGTCTCTTTGGGGAAGACGCGCTTGTTACCGATCGGTCCTTCAATCGAACCATCGAGGAAGACTTGCGATGGATCCACCTCGCTAATTTCCATCGCCAAGGTGAACGCGTCCTCGCCTTCGGTGGTGGCCAAATCCACTTCGGTTTCGCGGATGGCTTCGACCTTCAGTTTGACACCGGGCTTGGACGGAACTTCAAAAGCATCGCCGACCAAGTAGTAGTCGCCGGTGGGCAATCCGCCGGTGGGCTCGGCACCGGCCGGGATCAAGTAAGCAGCAGAGATGCCGCCGTCGGAATACATGATCGACGACAGGGTGACGTCGTCGGGGCCGAAACGCGGCTTAGGCTTCACCGGCTCGGTCGGACCGCTTTCGACCTTTTCAGGCTTCACATAACCAATCACGTTCAGCTTAAAAATCTGATCGTAATTGCCGTCATTCCACGACTCGAGGTGGCCGCTGACCTGACCGCGCTTAGGCGGCTTCACTTTCTTGTTCAACGACTTCAACCCCTCCGACGTCAGCGGTTGGTTGTATTCCGCTTTGTGGATGATGAAGTCGTAAAACGACCAGCCAAATCCGGCCAGCGAGGCGATGCCGACCAAAGTCAACAGGAAGCGCAGCAGCTTGTAGCTCACGATTAAAGGTTACTTGGCTAAATCCTCGGAAGAAAGACAAGAGCGGTGAAATGTTTTTAACAACTCGCGGCGCAGTTCATCCAGCCCTTCGCCGGTGACCGAAGAAATCATCAATCCTCGCATTCCAGCTGCCTTAAACAACTCTTCGGCACGCTGACGGGATTCTTCATCCTCGATTTTGGTCGCCGCCAACACGCGCTCGCGAGACAAAAGGTCAGACTTGTATCCCTCCAATTCGCCGACAATTGCCTGATAGGCCTCGACCGGATCTTCAGCCACGCCTGAGCAGTCGACCAAATGCAGCAAAACACGGGTGCGTTCAACGTGGCGCAGGAACTGGTGGCCGAGCCCCTTGCCTTCGGACGCGCCCTCGATCAAACCGGGGATATCGGCAATCACCAGAGTGTCGGGCTCGCCACCGGTTTGCATGATTCCCAGTGACGGATCCAAAGTCGTAAAGGGATAAGAAGCAACACGCGGACGAGCAGCAGTTAGGCGCGAAATCAGCGTGCTTTTGCCGGCATTGGGCAAGCCCAGCAAGCCGACATCCGCGACCAACTTGAGCTCCAGCAACAGCTCGCGGCCTTCGCCGTCATGGCCGCGAGTGAAGTGGCGCGGCGTTTGGTGGGTTGGCGTGGCGTAGCGAGCGTTGCCTTTGCCGCCCTTGCCACCTTTGGCGATCACCACCGTTTTCCCGGCTTCATCCAAATCGGCGAGCAAATTGCGGTGAGTGGCGTCGCGGACTTGGGTACCCACCGGCACTTTTAGCACCAAATCCTCGCCTTTGCCGCCGGTGCAATTATTTGGACCACCCGGCCGGCCATCGGCCGCTGCCACCTGCCGCTGGCGGGCAATGCGAAAAAGCGAATTTTCGTGAGTGACGGCTTCAAACACCACGGAGCCGCCATCGCCACCGTCGCCGCCATCCGGCCCGCCTTGGGTGACGTACTTCTCACGGTGAAAAGATGAGCAGCCATCGCCGCCACGCCCTGCTTGCACTTTCAGCAGAGCTTCATCACGGAACATTCCTTCGCGGCGCATGGTAGATGGGCTAGTTGACCTTTAAGATACTGAAATCTGCGTGTAAACGCAGAACGGGAGGCACTGGGCCTCCCGTTGGTTTCCGGAAACAGGAAAAGCTTATTCCCCTTCTACCGGAATGATGCGTACGCGACGACGCGACTGGAACTCAACAATGCCGTCCTCCAGGGCGAACAGCGTGTAGTCCTTGCCCATGCCGACGCCGCGGCCCGGGTGAAACTTGGTACCACACTGACGGATAATGATGTTGCCCGAACGAGCAAACTGTCCGCCGTAAAGCTTGACTCCGCGCATTTGCGGGTTGGAGTCACGACCGTTCTTGGAAGAACCACCACCTTTCTTATGTGCCATGGAATTACTCCTATTCTTTGGTCAACAGCTTAGTTGCGGATCTCCTTGACCCGGATGGCTGTGTAGGGCTGACGATGTCCGAGGTGACGCTTGCTGCTCTTGCGACGCTTAAACGTGCGCACGTGCAGTTTCTTGTCACGCACTTCGCCGATCACCTCGGCGACGACGGAAGCGCCTTCAACCGTCGGCGCGCCGACAGTCACGGAGCCGTCCTCGGCCTTCAGTAGCTGAACTTGGTCAAAGACCAATTCGCTGCCAGCTTCGGCTTCGGGCATGCGGTCGACCCAAAGCTCATCGCCGGGGCGAAGAGTCAGGCAACGGGAGCGGTCACGAACAATTGCGTACATCGGTCAACGTGCGTTCGGCGATTCCTGGGTTGGGAAGCGCGGAAACGGCCGAGCATTCTATCCGGCCGTGGGTCAGGGGGCAAGGCGTTCCATCACCGGTTCTCCGGATGGAACCTGAAAATCTGGCTGGAATTGCAAATCTAGGCCTAATTCCTTAACTGCCGACGCCAAGGGGCCATCCAGCAGCTCCATGACGCCGGGATGGATGCGCAAATTCCAGCTCATTTCGGTGTCGGCGGCGCGCAAACGACGCAACAGACGCAGCGCCCCTCCCCAATGATGGGAAGTATTGCCGCTGCCACCACATCCGCGGCACAGTGCGGCCGAAGCGCGGGGCAAGCCCGCCCCCATTCGCCGGCGGGTCATCGGCAGCAGCCCGAAGGCGCTCATTCGCCCCAATTTCAGGCGCGCGCGGTCACGCTTGACCTCCTCGCGCAGCAGCAGCTCGAGCTCGCGGCGATGCTCCGACTCCTGCATATCGATGAAGTCGGCCACCACAATCCCGCCCAAATCGCGCAGCCGCACCTGGCGCGCGATCTCGGTGGCGGCCATGCGGTTGGCTTCGTAGGCAGTTTGCTCAAGCGAACCTTTATCGATGCGACCACTGTTGACGTCAATCGCAGTCAACGCCTCGGTTTCGTGAATCACAATCGACGCGCCGCCGCCCAACGCCACCCGCGGCTTCAACAAGTTTTGCCAATCGCGTTCGATGCCCAGCGATTCAAACAGTGGCCGGCGATCGTCATAACGCTTCACCGTCAAACCATGACCGGGCACATAGCGATCTAAAATGCCCTCGATTTCTTCGGCAGCTTTTTCATCATCAACAACGATGCGCTCCAGTTCAGGCGAGAACAATTCTCGCACCGCTCGCGCCGCCGCCCCTGCCTCGGCTTCCAGCAACGCCGGAGCCTCCGCATCTTGCAGCGCATCCTGCACGCGCTGCCAAGTTTGCATCACGTGATCGAGGTCGGCCTGAATGTCTTCGGCCTTACCGTTTTCGGCTGCAGTTCGCGCAATGCCGCCCAAACCGCTCGGCTCTAAGCACTCCTCCACCAACTCACGTAAGCGTTGGCGTTCTTCCGGTTCATGAATCCGGCGACTGACGCCGACGCGACCCAACGATGGAACCAAAACCACCTTGCGCCCGGCAAGCGAAAGAATGGTCGTTAAGGTTGCACCTTTGCCACGCACCGGATCGCGCATGACCTGGACCAACACCTGTTGATCCACGCGCAACAAATCGCCAATGCCTAGTGGTGCATCCGGTTCCCTTGCCTCGGCGGATTCTTCCGCCGACTCGCCGTCGTCCTCGCCATCATCAGCGAGTTGCTGGGCCTGACGACTGGGTTGGCAAGCAACCTGCAGCGGATCCAAAGCTTCATCGGCACAAGCCGGATGCACGTTGCCTAAGTGCAGAAAGCCGGCTCGACGCTCACCGAAATCGATGAACGCGGCATCTAAACCGCGCTCCACTTGGCGCACCACGCCAAGGTAAATATTGCCGACCAACGACGCGTGCTCACCATGGGCCCAGCGGATGTCCTCTAGGGTTGCCCCGCGGTGAAGTGCAACCCGGACTTCCTCCGGATCTCGTTGATTGACCGCCAAACACAGCGGTTGATTTTCCATCAGGAAGCGCCCTCCTCGAAGGCACAAGCGAAGTAGTGCTCCAGCTTATCCAAAGCTTGTTCGGCTTGGGCTCCACTGGCAGTCAACTTGATGGTGTCGCCCTCGGAAGCCCCGAGGGTCATCACCGACAAAATGCTGCGCGCGTCGGCGACTCGTCCTTGGCAATCCAAAGACACTTGCGCATCGAACTCGGAGGCGATTGCGACGACCGCATGACTAGGTCGTGCGTGAAGCCCATTGGGACTCAGCACTTTGACCTCACGCACATGATCCTTGGTCATGACGGTGCGTTTATTTAAACCGGCGCCAAATTAGGCGGCCGACAATTCGGTCAGCAGGTCGATGACCTGGCCCGGATCACTTGCCTGACACGAGAAGGAAACGAAGTCCTCGTGCTGGGCGATGCCGGCAATCCAACGCAGCAAATCCAGGTGCTCTTCGGCACCTTCTTCAGGCCGCACAACCGAGAAGAAGACTTTGACCGCCTCGCCGTCTAAGGCGTTGAAGTCAACTCCCTCGCGGTGAACACCGATGACCGCGGTGACCTTATCGGTGTTCGGCATCTTGACGTGGGGAATGCCTACTCCCTGACTGCCGGTGGAACCGCGCGACTCGCGTTCAAGCAGAGCTTGATGGAGTTCGTCCTCTTTGCCTGCCAAAGCCGGATCAAGATTGACGATGGCGTTGGCCAGGGTGAGCAGGACGTCGGAGGCATCGGAATCGTCCAGGTCAAGAAGGACCGTGTCCGGCCCAAAGAGTTCTGAGTAGCTCATTCGGTGTTGGGGGGTTGTGACGGGGAGTGTGAGACGCTTGGTCAGGCGTGCGTCAGCTTACGGACGGCGTTTGTCGGCTTTTTTCTGCTTGAGTTTGAGGAACTGCTTTTCAATTTTGGCAGCAGCTTGATCCACCGCGGCCCGACCTTGGTCGGCTCGGTCGGTGGCCACAAAGGGCTCACCGCGACGCGGATACAGCACGATCTCGCAGATGGTCTCGTGCCGCTCGATATCGATCACGATTTCGGTTTTTTCGAATTCTGTGCCGTAGTGCTCAATTTCGGCAACGCGCCGCTCAGCGTACTCTCGGAGTGCTGCACTGACGCCTTCATGCTTACTGGTGACGTGGAATTTCATCGTGAATTATGGGACGGGACATGACCCGCCTACCCCTTAGGATAAACTCCCCGTGCCCATTGGAACAGGCTGAGAGCCCATCTCACCACGGTTTTATTAGGAGTTCCGCGTGGTTTTTGGTCCAAAGATCGGTGTGGGATACAGCACACGCCATAAGTACAAGCCTTCAGGGTGGGCGGTAGCAGCACCCTGGCCGCGATCTCGACTGGCCAAAACCTCCCCCATCCATTGCGGCGGGCGACGTCCGCGACCGACTTCGACTAGGCCGCCGACGAGATTGCGGACCATTTTGTAGAGGAATCCGTCGCCTTGGAAGCTGAAATGCAAGCCGCCGCGCATCGGGTGGATGTGGATGGAGCGTAGCGTGCGCACGTCATCGGTGGTGGTTCGGCCGGCAGCGGCATAAGCACTGAAGTCGTGGCGCCCAAGTACCTGCGGCACCGCTTGGCGCATCGCGTCTAGGTCGAGAGTGGCGCGGCGTTCCCATGCCACTTGACCGGCACGCAGCACCGGCCGGGTTTCCGACACGGCGAGCAGGTAGACGTAGCGCTTACCGCAAGCGCTGCCGTTGGCGTGGAACGAGGAAGGCACATCGGCGACGTCGCGGACGGCGATTTCATCCGGCAAATAAGCATTCAACGCCTTGCGGATGCGGACCTCCGGCAAGCGCGACCAGGTGTCGAAGTGCACCACTTGGGCGCGTGCGTGCACGCCGGTATCCGTGCGCCCGCTGCCGATCATCGTCGCTTGCTCGGCGGCGACCGCCATCCATGCTTGCTCCAACTCCCCTTGCACGGTGGGAAATCCGGGCTGGCGTTGGAAGCCATAAAACGCATGGCCGGCGTACGCAACTATTAACGCGATGCGGCGCGGCGGCTTCATGACTTACGTTTGGTTTGAACGCGCCCCTTAAATGCTTCGGCGAGGATTTCGCCGTGCAAGTATTCCAAGCGCGTGCCGACCGGCAAGCCGCGCGCTAAGCGAGTGATCTTGACGTCGGTATCGGCCAGGGCTTCGAGCACAAACAACGCCGCACCTTCGCCTTCGCGATCGGGAGCGGTTGCCAGCACGACTTCTTTGACTTCACCGCTTTGAATGCGCTGCTTCAAACTTCGCAACGCAGCCGGCTCAGGGCTGGATCCTTCGCGCGGGGCGAAACCGTCGAGCAACACGTGATAAACGCCGGGATAAACCGCAGCGCTTTCCATTTTTTCGACTTCGCGGGGGCCCTCCACCACGCAAACCAAGCTGGCGTCACGATCGCTATCCGCGCAAATCGAACACAGCGGCTCAAGGGTTACGTTGCCGCATTGCTTGCAGCGAATGGTCTGCAGTCGCGCATCTCGCAAAGCAACGGCCAAATCGGCCACTTCTTCACGCGGCGAACGCAAAACGTGCAGTGCCATGCGCTCGGCACTACGCGCCCCCACTCCCGGAAAGCGCTCCAGCGCCCGGATCAAACGCTCCAAGGGGTCCGGGAAAGCCACGATTGAGGATTACATCAGGCCGGGCATGCCCAGGCCGCCGGTGATGCCTTTCATTGCACCTTCGGATGCCTCCTCCGCTTTCTGGAATGCATCCTTCATCGCTGCTTGGATCATATCTTCCAGCATTTCGACCTCTTCCGGGTCGACGGCTTCGGGTTTGATGCTCAACGAAAGCAATTCCTTTTTGCCGTTGACCGTTACCTTGACCATGCCGCCACCGGCGCTGCCATCGTAAGTGGTCTTCGCCAACTCCTCCTGGAGTTCCGCGACTTGGCGTTGCATTTTTTGAGCTTGCTTCAGCAAGCCACCGAGGTCTCCTAAGCTTCCGGCCATATCTCTATGGTAACTCTTCCAGGGTGTCGAAGCCGTCCCGAAGTCGATCGCCGACGGGATCGGCAACGATTTCAGTGTGCTGATAACTGATTTGCCAAGGCCCGGGGCTGATGTCCATGCGCGCGAGGAACTTTTGCAAGACCGGGTCTTCGATCAGAGCTTGCGGTTTAGGTTCCAGCGGCTGCAGCGTGACTTCGACGCGATCGCTGTGCACAGTTTTATCGATGAGGTTTTCTTCGACGATTTTGGCTGCGGTCGGTCGGCCGGCGTGAAAGGCGTCCATCAGCTCGCGGAACGACGGCAACGCGGCAGTTGGAGCGGCAGACGTCGCCTGGCTTGCAGGTGCGCTTGGCGCTTGCGTTGCAGCTTGGTTTGGCGAGCCGCTGGATGGTGGGTAGGAACTTTGGGCCGGCGGCGGACTCGGCGCTTGATGAGAACCCTGCACCGGCGGCGCGGATTGACTGGACGGTGCGCTAGGCGCGGGTTGTGGTGCTGCCGCCCCACCCACCGGAACGGCAGCCGGTGCACGTCCGGCTTGCACGTCGGCGAGTACTGCTTCGGTTTGCAATAGAACTTGCAAGCGCGCGGCGCGTAGCAGCGTCCATTCCAATAACGCGCGAGCGGCGAGCGGCGCTTTGGACATGCGCCCTTCCAACGCGAACATCATGCCGAGCATCGCTTCCAAACGATCGCGGCCGAGCAGCTTGGCCAATTCCATGCTGCGCTGGCGACGTTCGGGCTCGGGTTCGACTCCCAACGCGTCGGCACCGAGCAAAACCAAGTGCAGCAAATCGCGCAAAGCGTCTACCGCTTGCTGGACGAAGTCGCGTTCCGATCCGCCGCGTTGCAAAAAGTCTTCTACGTTTTGCAATACGGTGGTGCCGTCGTCGGCGGCAACGGCTTCGAACAAGGTCAGCCAACGCTCCGGCCGCGCCAAACCGGCGATCATTTCCAAGTCGTCCAGCGTCGGCGAGCCGTCGGCAACGGCGAGGACTTGGTCGAGCATGGATTCGGCATCGCGCAAGCCGCCGCGACAACCGCGCGAAATAGCGGCGATGACTTCCGCCGGAACTTGCTGTTGTTCCAGCTCGCAAATCGACGCCAGCTTTTCTTGAATATCGACCTCGCGCAGGCGACGGAACTCAAACACCTGGCAGCGCGAAACGATGGTGTCCGGGATCTTGTGCGGGTCCGTTGTCGCGAACAAAAACAGCGCGTGATCGGGCGGCTCCTCCAGCGTTTTCAGCAGCGCGTCAAAGGCCGGGCCGGACAGTCGCTGCACCTCGTCGATGATGTAAATCTTGTGGCGGTCGCGCAGCGGTCGGTAATGCACCCGCTCACGCAATGCGCGCACGTCGTCGACGCCGTTATTGGACGCGCCGTCAATTTCGACCACGTCCGAATCGTGACCGCCTTCGATTTCGCGGCAGGCGTCGCATTCCAGGCATGGCGTAATCGACATGCCTTGCTCGCAGTTCAGCGTTTTGGCGAGGATGCGCGCGGTGCTGGTCTTGCCGGTGCCGCGAGGACCGACCAGCATGTAGGCTTGGCCGAGGCGCTGCTTTTCAATCGCCCGACTCAGCGCGGTCACGATGTGATCCTGGCCGATGACTTCGGCGAAGGTGCGCGGGCGGTATTTGCGGGCCAGGATGCGGTAGCTCATAGCGGAGGGGTCGCGCGCCGGGCCGCACGCCTGCGGAGAACACGGGACTGCCAAATCTTAGCAAGCCGCGCCTAAAAACAGACGCAGGAGTCGGAGGTCCGGACATCTACGGCACCCGGAAAACTTCACTTAGGGCTGCTCCGTTCCCGGCCTGACCCAATTCATGAGGTTTCCGCTGCGTAAAGCCGAACCCCCGACTCCTGCGCCGGAGTCGGATGGCGGAGAGGGAGGGATTCGAACCCTCGGTGACTTGCGCCACACACGCTTTCCAAGCGTGCGCCTTCGGCCACTCGGCCACCTCTCCGGCGGGGACCATTTGCGTTGGTCCCGGTCCGATTAAAGATCAATTGCCTCGCCAAGGCGTCCCGCCTCGGACTAGCTGGCGTCCCGGCGGAGTGTTGGCGGAGAGGGAGGGATTCGAACCCTCGGAGGCCGTGAGACCTCACTGGTTTTCGAAACCAGCCCGTTCGGCCAGCTCCGGCACCTCTCCGACGGGCGGCAAATGATAGCGCGGCCCCCTAGTCACGGAAAGGCCGAACGGCTTTTTCCGCCGGATTTCGCCGCCTAATTATGGCCGCTAGGGTCCGGTTTGGCCGGCTCCTGCTTGGCTAGACGCTTTTGCTCGCGTTTTTGGCGAAAGAAGGCACGCAGCAATTCTGCCGATTCCTCGCCAAACGGACCGCGAACCGCCTCGATGATGTGGTTCAGACCGGGAAGTTCAAACTGGCGGCTGAGGGATTCAACGCCGCCGAATTTGGGATCTGGGGTCGCGTAGACCACTCGCTTGACGCGGGCATGCAGCAGCGCCCCGGCGCACATCAGGCACGGCTCTACCGTGCAAAACAGCTCAGCCTCGGGCAGGCGCTTTTCGCCGACGGCGGCGAATGCTTGAGTGAGAGCCAAAATTTCGGCGTGTGCGGTGGCGTCGTTCAGTTGCTCGACCTGATTGCCGGCACGTGCCAAAACCCGGTTCTCACGCACGATGACGGCTCCAATCGGCACTTCATCCCGTCGCCCTGCGGCTTGCGCCTCGCGCAGCGCGATCTCCATGATGCGCCGGTCCCGTTCGCTCGGGTCTTCAGGCGGTCCTAGCGGGAACAGTAGGCTCATCCGCTGACAGTACTAGAAAAATGGCGCGCCCGGGAGAACTCGAATCCCCAACCTCCTGATCCGTAGTCAGGTGCTCTATCCAATTGAGCTACAGGCGCACTCGAACAGGGCCGCAAATTTCACACGACGCGGCCCCTCGCGTCAAGGTTTATTTGGCCGGATTCCGTATTTCCCCGGAATCTCTCCCCCACCCTCCGAACTTGGCCAATGGCCGCAAATCCGCATGCGGCGGGCGCTAGATTAGAGGGGTTCATGGAACCCTTCGTCCATCTGCACGTTCACACCGAATACTCGCTGCTCGACGGCGCCAATCGCATTCCGGATTTGGTGCAGGCGGCAGTGGAAGACGGCCACGACGCTATCGCCATTACCGACCATGGCAATTTGTTTGGCTCGATGGAGTTCTACAAGGCGTGCAAGAAGTCGGGCGTGAAGCCGATTTTGGGCTGCGAGATGTATATCGCCCAAAAGTCGATGCGGCAAAAGCACAACCGTACCGACAACCCGTACAACCACCTGACTTTGCTGGCGCGCGACAAAGAGGGTTGGCGCAATCTGCACAAGCTCAGCTCGTACGCTTACCTCGAAGGGCACCATTTCCGGCCACGCATCGACATGGAGTTGTTGTCGAAACATACCGCCGGCATCACTTGCTTGTCGGGCTGTTTGTCCGGACCGGTCAACGCCCACCTACGGCGTGAGCAATACGACCAAGCGTTGCAGGCTGCCGGCACCTTGCAAGACTTGTTCGGTAAGGAGCATTTTTTCCTCGAGGTCATGCGCAACGGCATGGAATTGCAAGACCGCATGACCGAGGAAATGGTGAAGATGGTGAACCGAGTGGATGCGCCATTGGTGGCAACCAATGACATTCACTATTTGCGCCATGAAGATTGCAACGCGCAAGATGCGTTGTTGTGCATTCACACCGGATCCAAACTCGACGATCCGAAGCGTTGGCGCATGGACACCGACACGTTGTTCTTCCGCACGCGCGAGCAAATGAATCACATTTTCTCCGACTTGCCGGAAGCGCTGCGCAATACGCAGGTAGTCGCCGATCAGGTAAATGTGGAATTCGAATTCGGCAACTATCGCCTGCCTAAGTTTGATCCGCCGGATGGCAGCACGCCTGTCGAGTACTTCCGTCATCTTTGCGAAGAGGGTTTCTCGCGCTTCTATCCCGGCAATTCGGAAGAGGCGCGCAAACGCTTGGAATACGAAATGAAGGTGATCGACGAAATGGGCTTTGTCACCTATTTCCTGATCACATGGGATTTGATTCACTATGCGCGCAGTGTCGGTATTCCGGTAGGTCCGGGTCGTGGATCGGCGGCGGGTTCGATTGTGGCTTATTGTTTGGAGATCACGCGTATTGACCCACTCAAGTACGACCTGATTTTTGAACGCTTCCTCAATCCTGGTCGTGTGTCGATGCCGGATATTGACATCGACTTCTGCAAGGATCGGCGTGAAGAAATGATTGCTTACACGCGCAAGAAGTATGGCGATGAGCGCGTTTGCCAAATCATCACTTTCGGAAAGATGAAAGCGCGCGCTGCGTTACGCGACGTTGCCCGAGTGATGGACGTTCCGCTGAAGGAAGTGGATCAGTTGGTGAAAAAAGTTCCGGAGGGCCCTGGCGTCAAACTCAGCAAAGCCTTTGACGCCGACGAAGAGCTGCAGGAACTTCGCGATGTTTCCGAGCGCAATAAAAAATGGGTCAAGTTGGCTACTAGCCTGGAAGGCTTGTCGCGCCACACTTCAGTGCACGCCGCAGGAGTCATTATTGCGGACGAACCGCTGATCGACATCGTGCCGCTGGCGATGCAAGACGGCAACGTTACGACGCAGTGGGATATGAAAATCAGTGAGCAATACGGCTTGCTGAAAATGGACTTCCTTGGCCTGCGCACCCTCAGCATTCTGCATGAGGCGGCTTGTCTGGTGAAGAAACGCAGTGGCGAAGAGGTCGATTTAGACGGCTTGGCGCTGGATGACCCTGCCACTTTCGAGCTGCTTCAAGCCGGCGATACCGAAGGCGTCTTCCAGTTGGAATCCGGCGGCATGCGGCGCTTGCTGGCCAACCTCAAGCCGACTACTTTTGAAGACGTGGTCGCGGTTTTGGCACTGTATCGCCCAGGTCCTTTGGGATCGGGCCTGCACGAAATCTTTGCGCGGCGCAAGCACGGCGAAGAAGAAATTCGTTACCCCCACCCGTTGCTGGAAGAAATCCTGCAAGAGACCTACGGCGTGTTGATCTACCAAGAGCAGATCATGCGTGTGGCGCAGATGATGGGCGGCTTCTCGCTATCCGAAGCCGACTCGCTGCGCAAAGCGATGGGTAAAAAGGACGTCAAGCTGATGCGCAAAATGGAACCTGGTTTTTTGACCGGTGCCAAAGAGCGCGATGTGGACGAACCGGTCGCCAAGGATATTTGGGAAATGATGATTAAGTTTGCGGAGTACGGCTTTAACAAGTCGCACTCGGCTGCCTACGCGCTCGTGACCTATCAAGCAGCTTGGATGAAAGCGCACTACCCGTCCGAGTTCTACGCCGCGAGTTTTACTTACGAGGCCTCGGATGCCGACAAACTTGCCACCTTGATCGAGGACGCCAAGGGCCACGATTTGAAGGTACTCCCGCCGTGTATCCAGGAATCATGGCCGCGATTTTCGGTGCTGGAAAGTGGTGCCATCCGCTTTGGACTGGAGGCAATCAAAGGCGTGGGTAGCGGAGCGGCCGAGGCGGTGGTCGAACGGCGTGAAAAACGATTGGAGGAGGGCGAGGGCAACTATCCCAACTTCCATGAGTTTTTGGTGGACTGTGTCGGCGGTCAGATTAATAAGTCGCCCCTTGAGAGCCTGATTAAAGCCGGCGCGCTCGACAACTTCCACATGCGGCGCTTGGACTTGCTGGAAGAGCTGCAAGGCAGCTTGACCTACGCGCAATCGGTTGCCAAAGATCGCGAACGCGGGCAGGGCATGCTGTTTGACGCAGCTCCGGCCGCGCCCGCTCCCTCGCCGGCAGCAGCGGACACCAGCGCGGAATCAGGGGACTCCGGTGACAAGCCGGAGATGCGCAAGCTAAGCGACGCCGAACGCAAGATTACCCTCAGCAATGAAAAAGAAGCGCTGGGCCTATACCTCACTCAGCATCCGTTAGACCCCTACCGTGACATCTTGCGCGGCATTGCTGCGTGGGATTCCCGCAACGTCAAAGAGGTCGGCGACAATTCGCAGCTGGCACTGGCCGGCATCGCGGCGCACGTGAAAATCTTGCCGCTGAAAAAGGATCCCAGTCGCAAAATGGCGCGACTTCGAGTCGAGGACCTATATGGTTCGACCTCGGCGCTGATTTGGCCGTCGACTTTGGAGAACCACAAAGACCTAGTCCATGAAGACTTTATTGGTCTGTTTCACGGCACCGTCGATATGGGCGGCGAAGAACCCGTGCTGCGGGTGGATCGCATCGAACCGATGGCCGAAAAAGCCGACGTCAAACTGTCGGGTTCCTTGACGGTTGTACTTGGCGGTGGTGACCCGCCTATTGAGCGGATGCAAAAGATCATCCGCGACCATCCGGGAAGCTCGATGATCCGCTTTGTTTACCAGGACTCAGAGGGCAAGTCGCGCGTCATGCGCGCCGGTCCTGGTTGGCGTGTCGGCCTGAATGCCGAGCTCATTGACCAGCTCAATAAGCTGTTGGCTCCTTCAGGTCACGCTCGTGCCGAAGCCGATTCCAAGCCCGCTCCCAAAGCTGCGCAGCCTCGTTGGGCCGCTGCTGGGAAGTGATTTGTTGTGGTTGGGTTCTTGGGGTTGCCTCGGCGGCTTTACGCTCCGCGGGGCGGGCTTCGCCGGTCCCAGGCGCCGCCGAGGCAACCCCAAAAACCCTGAACCGCATTCAATCACTTCCGGCTCCACGCGTTCGCCTTGAATGGAACGTGTGGCGCCTTTTGTTGTGGCTTAGTTTCGTGGGAAATGGAAAAGCCACCGTCCTTGCAGGGACGGTGGCTTTTGTGGATGGGAACCTGAAGCTTAGTCGGCCAAGGTCAGGTCGGCTTCGGCCGGAGTGCGCTCTACGAACTCGAAGAAGGCGCGCGGAGCCTTGTCGCCAAGGCGCGGCTTTTCGAGCTTGAGGATGCGGGTGTAACCACCCGGGCGCTCCTTGAAACGCGGACCCAGCACATCGAACAACTTGGCAACGGCGGCCTTGTTGTTGCCCAGCAGAGCCAGGGCACGACGGTAGTTGTGCAGGTTCTTTTCCTTAGCCAAGGTGACCAGTTTCTCAGCAAAAGGACGATGCGCCTTTGCTTTGGCCACGGTGGTCTCAATGCGCTCGTGCTCAATCAAGGCAATGACGATGTTGCGTGCTAGTGCCTTGCGGTGAGCCGGCTTCCGCGAGAGTTTCTTTTTCTTTACGCGATGTCGCATGTTTCAACCTCCGCTAGTTGGTCTCCAGCTTCATGCCGACAGTCAGATCGAGTTCGCCAAGCTTCTTCTCGATTTCGGTCAGCACGGTCTGGCCAAGGTTCTTAATTTTGAGCAGGTCGTCGGCGGTTAGGACCACCAGCTCAGCGAGAGTAGTCACAGCTGCCCCATCCAGGCAGTTGCGGGCACGCGTGGACAAATCCAAGCGCTCAATGGGCTCCGACAGCAAGTTATTGAGACGGTCCTTGCGGCGCTCAGCAGCAGCGTCGATGGCCTTTACCTCTTCGGAAACCGGAACGCCTTGCAGAGCATTGCGGAACTGAACGAAGGGGTTCAGGTGCTTGCGGTAGATCTTGGCGGCTTCCACCAACGCCATTTCCGGCGTTACGGTGCCATCGGTCCAGACTTCCAGGACGAGGCGATCGTAGTTGGTGAACTTACCGACACGAGTGGCCTCCACTTCGTAGCGCACGCGCACAACCGGGCTGTATGCGGCATCGAGCGGAATCAGACCAATCTGATCCATCGGCTCGCCAGTCTCATCAGCGGCAACGTAGCCGCGACCACGACGGGCGGTCAGAGAAACCTCGAACATCTGGTCCGAAGTCAAGGTTGCAATGTGCAAGTCCGGGTTGAGCACTTCAACACCAGTCGGACACATCACGTCGGCACCGGTAACCGTACCGGGACCTTGCTTGGAAATGGACAAAGTTGCGACGTCCTCAGTTCCCATCTTCAAGTTCAGGGATTTGAACGCCAACACCAGGTCCACCACATCTTCCACTACCCCGGGGGTGGTTTTGAATTCGTGCTCGACGCCGCCTACCTCAACGGCAGTGACGGCAGCACCTTCAATTGCACCCAGCAGGACGCGGCGTAGACCGTTGCCAATGGTGTGGCCGAAACCACGCTCAAAGGGCTCAATCATGAACTTGCCATAGGATCCAGTCGATGTCTCTTTGACATGAGTGACGCCAGATGGCAGTTCGAATTCTCGCCAACGAATACGCATTTGAGTCTCCGGAAGTGGTTACGCCTACTTGGAGCAGAGTTCGACGATGAACTGCTCTTGGATGTCCTGGAAGCGGACGTCCTCGCGGGTAGGCAGGGCGTTAATGGTGATTTTGGCGGCGTCGCGATCGAGGCCGATCCACTGCGGGACGGACTTGTCACCGCTGAGCTCGAGGAAATCAGTAACCAACTTCTTCGAGGTGCGAGTGGTACGAACGGTGATCACATCACCGACACGCACCGAGTAGCTAGCGATATCCACCTTGCGACCATTCACCAAGAAGTGGCCGTGGTTAATCAGCTGGCGAGCGTGCGGACGGGACATCGACATGCCTGCGGCATCGACGACGTTATCCAAACGGCGCTCAAGGATGGACAACAGGTTGACACCCGTATTGCCCTTCATGCGCTCTGCGTTGGCGAAGTAGCGCTTGAACTGGCGTTCCATCACGCCGTAGATGCGCTTGACCTTCTGCTTTTCACGCAGGTGAACGCCGTAGTCCGACAAACGACGCGGACGGGAACGCAGGTTGGATCCCGGCGGGACGTTGCGGCGATCGACCGCACACTTTTCCGTTTCGCAACGGCGACCCTTCAAAAAGAGCTTGTGCCCTTCACGCCGACAGAGGCGGCAAACATTTCCGGAGTAACGAGCCATGATCAGACGCGACGCTTCTTAGGAGGACGGCAGCCGTTGTGCGGCAAGGGAGTGGCATCTTCGATCATGGTGACACGAAGACCAGCCTGGTTGAGACCACGGATGGCGCTTTCGCGACCGGAACCGGGACCTTTTACGCGGACTACGATTTCACGCAGTCCCATTTTGTAAGCAGCTTCGCCGGCGCGGATCGCAGCCTGCTGAGCGGCAAACGGGGTCGACTTACGCGAACCCTTGTAACCCACTGCACCGGGCGAACCCCAGGCAATGATGTTGCCTTGACCATCGGCCAGCGAGATCAAGGTGTTATTGAAAGTGGAGCGGATGAAGGCGATGCCCTTGGAGCCAACCTTCTTGCCCTTACGTTTTGCTTTGGCTGCACTCATGATTACTTCATCGCCTTAACAGACTTCTTACCGGCAACGGTCTTCTTCGGACCCTTCCTGCCGCGAGCATTGGTTTTGGTGCGCTGCCCGCGTACCGGCAAACCACGACGGTGGCGCAGGCCGCGATAGCAAGCAATGTCACGCAGTCGGTTGATGCTCTGCATCACACGACGGCGCAAGTCACCCTCAATCTCGTAGTTCTGCTCGAAGTAGCCGGTGATGGCACCGATTTCTTCGTCAGTCAGATCCTTGGCTTTTTTGTTTGGATCCAAGTTGAGGGCGGCGCAAGTTTCCTTGGCGCGCGTAGGACCTATGCCAAAAAGGTAGGTCAGGGAAATCTCCAAGCGCTTTTCGCTGGGAATGTCTACACCGATGAGGCGCGGCATGTTTTTATTACTTAGGGACCGTTAAGGCGGTTCTGGGAAGGCTTAGCCTTGCCGCTGCTTGTGACGGGGATCGCGGCTGCAAATCACACGCACCTTTCCATGGCGACGAATGATCTTGCAGGATTGACAAATGCGGCGGACGCTTGCTCTGACCTTCATGACTTTTTTTGACTAGGAACTGTGACCAGTTCGTTCTCACCGGCGACGTTTGCCACCCCCGGCGGGACGTTTTTTGCCCTTTCCTCCCCCACCCGGTCGGCGCGGTCCGCCCTGCCCGTGAGCAGGTCTCGGACGTCGCTGACCCCGGAAAACAATCCGGCAACGGGTCAGGTCGTAAGGTGACATTTCGATGGTGATGGTGTCGCCCGGGGTAATGCGGATGTAATGCTTCCGCATCCGGCCGGACATGTGGGCGTGCACCTGTTGCCCATTTTCGAGCTCAACCAAGAACGTAGCGCCGGGTAAAGCTTCCTTTACTACGGCGAACAGGGTGATGGGCTCTTCTTTGGCCATTCAGGTGCCAGGTTGGGCAGTTAATTAGTGGTTGCCAAAGCGTCGTGGACCACCCGGGCCATTTCACTTTGGATTTCTGGGATGTCGCGATCGGCGTCGATCTCGACCAAGAGACCCTGCTCGAGGTAGAACCGTTCGAGCGGGGCAGTCGTCTCCCGGTAGACGGTGAGCCTGTGCGCGATGACCTCTTCCGTGTCATCTGCACGTCCCCGCCCCATTAAACGAGCGGTGAGCACCGAATCGGGAGCCGTGAAGTATAGCGAAAGGCCGACCGCACCGCCAGGTGCCTTAGCGCCCAAAGCTTCCGCTTGGGGCAAAGTGCGTGGGAATCCGTCGAGCAGCAGCACGTCGCCGGGCTCTTGGGCGGCAATACGGCTAGCCACCATCTCCACCATCAGGTCATCAGGAACCAAATCGCCACGGCTCATGTACTCATTGGCACGGGTGCCGAGCTCGGTCTCGCGGGACACTTCGTCCCGCAGCAACTCCCCGGTGGAAAGATGCTCCCAACCGTTGGACTGTGCTGCCAAAGAAGCCTGCGTACCTTTGCCGACTCCGGGAGGGCCAAGAAGAATGACGATCATGATTGCTACTGCCGTTACTTTTTGCGATGGGCCCAGCCGGATCCACCACCCTTCATGAAACCTTCGTAGTTTCGCATCAATAGGTGGGAGTTCAGCTTATCGACGATGTCCAAAGCAACACCCACCACAATCAGAATGGAGGTGCCGCCAAGGAAGTAGGCGACCATCGGCAAGACATTAAGGTTCGATGTGACCAGTGTCGGGATCACAGCGATGATGGCAAGGAAGGCAGAACCGGCCAAAGTGACGCGGTTCAGCACGTAATCCAGGTAGTCGGCGGTGGCTTTACCTGGACGAATTCCAGGTACGAAAGAACCGTGCTCCTTCAAGTTGTTCGCGATTTCCGTGGGCTGGAACATCAAGCGAACCCAGAAGAAGGAGAAGAAGAAGATCAGGCCGGTGTAGCTTGCCAAGTAGATGAAGCTACCTGGAGCAAATGCCTCGGCGAGCCAAGGAATTCCAACCGAGCCTAGAACTTGCGGGACGATGAACAGAGCACCGGCAAAAATGATTGGCATCACGCCGGCCTGGTTAACTCGCAATGGCAAGTAATGCTTCTGCCCACCCATCACCTTGCGACCGCGCATTAGCTTGGCCTGGTGAATGGGAATGCGGCGCTGGCCACGAGTGATGTAAACAACAACAAGAACAGTTGCCACCCACATGGCGCCCAGCGTAACGACCAACTGGTGCGGGTTTTCCGACACGGTCAGCGTGCGCTCTAGCGCCGCCGGCATGCTGGAAATAATACCGCCCATAATGATGATCGAAATGCCATTGCCCAAGCCGTGTTCGGTGATTTGCTCACCGATCCACATGATGAACATGGTGCCAGCCGTAAGCGCGACGATGACCGTCAAGCTATACAAGAAACTGGCATCGCCGGTCATCAAATTGAAGGCCGGGTTGTAGACCACCCCTTTCAGAATGAAAATCGCCTGCAAAATGCAGATCGGAATGGTTGCCAGTCGGGTGTATTGCGCAATCTTGCGTTGACCAGCCGAACCTTCTTTGGACAGGGCTTCCAACTGCGGAACCACCTTGACCAAAAGGCTAAAAATAATCGACGCCGAAATGTAGGGCATCACCCCTAACGAGAAGATCGCGGCACTGCCGATACCTGCTCCGGTGAAGGCGTTCATGATGCCGAACAAACCGCCAAGCGAACTACCGGCGATTTTTTCCGACGCAGCCCGAATCGCATCCAGGTTCACGCCAGGGAGCGGAATCTGGAAACCAACCCGGTAAATAGTAAGCAAAAGGAAGGTCATCCCGATCCGCTTTCGCAGCTCGGGAACCCTCAGAATGTTGAGTGCCTGGATCATCGATTAGGCGATCACGCTGGCTTCCCCGCCAGCAGCTTCAATCTTGGCTTTGGCGCTGGCCGAAAACTTGTGAGCCTTGATAGTCAGCTTCTTTTCAAGTTCACCGTTGCCCAGAACCTTGAGCATGTCGCCAGTGCGACGAGCTAAACCGTTATCCAACACCATTTCCAAGGTCACCTCAACGCCTTCATCAAAGATGTTCAGCGCATCCAGGTTGACCAAGGTGTAGTGCTTCTTGAAGCGGTGGTTGGTGAAACCACGCTTGGGAATGCGGCGGTACAGAGGCATCTGACCACCTTCAAAACCCAGACGAGGATGGTCACCTGAACGCGAGCGCTGACCCTTGTGGCCACGACCCGCGGTCTTACCAGTACCGGAGGCAGATCCACGACCAACCCGCTTGCGCGGCTTGTGCTTGAATCCTTTCGAAGTTACGTCGTGAATTTGCATTAGGCTTCCACTCCGCGCAGCTTGTCGATTTCTTCTTTGGTCCGCAACTGAGCCAAGCCATCCATGGTGGCTTTGACCAAGTTCATCGGGTTAGTAGAACCGAAAGACTTGGACAGTACGTCCTTGACTCCGGCGAGCTCGAGCACGGCGCGAACCGTGCCGCCAGCGATAATGCCCGTACCAGGTGCAGCCGGGATCAGGCGCACGTGGGAGGAGCAGTAGCGACCTTCCACTTCATGCGGAATGGAAGTGCCGACGATGGGAACGCGGATCAGGTGCTTGCGGCCATCTTTGAAAGCCTTCTGCATAGCAGCCGGAATTTCCTTGGCCTTGCCGAAACCATAACCGACGACACCATCTTGGTTGCCGACGACGGTTAGTGCGGAGAAGGCGAAACGACGTCCACCCTTCACCACCTTTGCCGAGCGGTTGACCTTAACCCGTTCCTCTTTGAGTTCACCAAGGGCTTCTGCCTCGGTGCGATCCAGGAACTCGTAGTTTTGCTTGCTCATGATTCTTTGCCTCGTTCCTAGAACTTCAAACCGGCTTCACGGGCTTGGTCGGCTAGGGCTTTCACCCGGCCGTGGTAGTTGTAGTAGCCGCGGTCGAAAGCAACTTCTTCGACGCCAGCTTCTTTGCAACGACCTGCGATCACAGTGCCGATGACCTGAGCTTTCTCCATCTTGGTCTTGCCGGCCAACTCGTCCTGCAACCCTTTTTCGGTGCTGCTGGCATAGGCCAATGTGCGACCCTGCAGATCGTCAATCAACTGCACGGAGATGTGCTTGGCGCTGCGGTAAATGCTCAGACGCGGACGATCCGAGCTGGCGCGCAGGCGACGACGAATGCCCATTTGCTTGCGCACGCGCCGCTTCCACTTTTTCTTTTGCTGAAGATGGTCCATTTTCCTACCTCAGTTCTATGCCAGAGCCTTGCCAGCTTTGCGGCGAACTTGCTCGCCCTTGTAACGAATGCCTTTGCCCTTGTAAGGCTCAGGCGGACGAACGCGGCGGATGTTGGCAGCGAATTGACCAACAGCCTGCTTGTCGATGCCGGAGACAACGATGTCCGTTGCGCTCGGGCATTCCACAGAGACGCCTTCCGGCGGCATGCATTCCACTAAGTGGCAGAAACCAATCTGCATCTCGATGCCGTTGCCTTTCTGCTTGCAGTTCCAACCAACGCCGTGGATTTCCAAAGCCTTGGTATAGCCTTCGGTCACACCGACGACCATGTTCTGGACGTGAGCGCGAACCAAGCCATGCAACGCAGCACCAGTTTTTGCCGAGCCGGCGCCGGAACGCTTGATGACAACCGTGTTGTCTTCTTGCTCAACTGCAACCTCAGGGAACAGCGGGAAGGTCAATTGACCTTTAGGGCCCTTTACGGTGATTTCGGAAGCAGTGTTGCTGACTTCCACACCGGCCGGGATCTGAACGGGAGTCTTACCGATACGTGACATCCGATCCCCTCCTTAGAACACGGTGCAAAGGACCTCGCCACCCACACCGGCTTCAGCAGCTTTTACACCGCTCATCACGCCTTTGGAGGTGGTCAGAATGACTACACCCAAGCCGCGGCGAACCTGCGGCAAAGTTTTGCAGTCGGAGTAAACACGGCAGCCCGGCTTGGAGATCCGCTTAATTTCCTGAATGGCCGGCTGGTCATCCTGGTCGTAGCGCAACTGCAAACGGAGCATCGGGAAGCCATTGGCTCCATCCGTGGTTTCAATCTCGGTGAGGAAGCCTTCCTCCTTCATGACCAAGGCGATTTCGCTCTTGATCTTGGAGGACGGGACGTCCACAAATCGTTTTCTTACCTGGATGCCGTTCCGAATCCGGGTCAGCATGTCGGCGATGGGGTCGGTCATTGTCATGGCAGTTTCCTCAACAGTTGTTTACCACGAAGACTTGCGGACACCAGGCAGTTCACCTGCGTGGGCAAGACGACGGAAAACAAGGCGGGACACACCAAACTTTCGGTAGTAGCCTTTCGGGCGTCCAGTGATGGAGCACCGGTTATGCAAACGCACCTTGCTCGCATCACGCGGCATGGCAGCGATTTTCTTGTAAGCAGCTTCCTTCTCTTCAAAGGAAGCGTCCTGACTCTTGATCACTTTCAAGAGTTCCGCACGGCGCTCGGCGTAACGCTCAACGAGTTCCTGGCGCTTCTTTTCGCGGTGAATGCAGCTCTTCTTCGCCATGACTAGTTCTCCTCAGTGTTCTTGTTGCGGAACGGCATGCCGAACTTAGTCAACAGCGCCCGTCCTTCTTCGTCGGTCTTCGCCGACGTGACGATGGTGATGTTCATACCCTGGGTGAACTCCACCTTGTCGAGGCGGATTTCCGGGAACAGGGACTGCTCGTTGAGGCCCAGGCTGTAGTTGCCGTTGCCATCAAAGTTGTCCTTCAGACCGCGGAAGTCACGAATCCGGGGAAGAGCGATTGCGATCAGACGATCCAGGAATTCGTACATGCGCTCGCGGCGGAGCGTGGTCATGCAACCAATCGGCATGCCTTCGCGCAATTTGAAACCTGCAACCGATTTGGTCGCTTTCTTAATCACGGCCTTCTGACCAGTGATCACAGTCAAGTCTTTCGCAGCGGCTTCGACGCGATGACGGTTTTCTACCGCCAGGCCGATACCCATGCTGACGACGACTTTTTTGATCTCCGGGATCTGATGAGGGTTCTCGTAAGAGAAGTCCTTCTTCAGCTCCGGGGCGATCTCGTCTTTGTACTTATCGTGTAGCCGTGCCATTTCAATTACCGCCGACTTAGTCAAACTTGGTTCCGCAGGGGATACCGACACGGACCTTATTTCCCTTTTCGTCGGCAATTCGAGTGCGCACGCCCTTGTTGGCCTTGTCGCTCCACAGCAACACATTCGAAATGTGCAGCGGGAACTCCCGCTCAATCGTGCCGCCTTGCGGGTTAGCCTGGGTGCGAGGCAGGTTTTTCTCGCGCAGGTTCACGCCTTCGATGATGACGCGATCCTCTTCCTTCAGCAGGTGAGTCACTTTGCCGCGCTGACCTTTGTGGTTGCCGGCGGTGACGACTACTTCATCTCCAACTTTGAGGTGCATCACACTACCTCCTGAGCCAGGGAAACGATTTTCATGTAACGGCGCTCGCGCAATTCGCGTGCAACCGCACCAAAGATACGAGTGCCTTTCGGGTTGCCTTCGCCATCGATGATGACCAAAGCGTTGCCGTCAAAGCGCACGTAAGAACCGTCGGCACGACGGGTGCGTTGCTTGGTCCGGACGATGACGCCGCGAACCACGGTACCCTGCTTGATGGCACTACCCGGCAAAGCTTTCTTTACCGATGCCACCACTAGGTCACCAAGGCCGGCAAAGCGCCGCTTGGATCCGCCCAGTACCTTGATGCACATGACTTCTTTGGCGCCGCTGTTATCAGCGACGTTGAGTCGGGTCTGCATCTGAATCATCTTTCTGCTCCTTGATTCTGTTCAGTCTGGAAAATCCAGCAGGCTACGCCTTGGCTGCTTTTTCGAGGATGCGCACCAAACGCCAACGCTTCAGCTTGCTGAGCGGGCGGGTGCCCATGATTTCAACCTTGTCCCCCATGCCGGCCTCATTGGCCTCATCGTGGACGTGGTACTTCTTCCGCTTGCGGATGATCTTGTGGTAAAGCGGGTGACGAGTCGTACGCTCGACCTGCACCACAATGGTCTTGTCTCCACGATCGGAGACAACGACGCCTTCCATCGAACGGCGCGTGCCGCGGACTTGGGTTTCTTGGGTTTGTTCCGTCATCTTCTGGTCCTCCTGTTATCGATTAAGTCCCAGGATTAACGGGGCTCTTGCCCCCGAATGCCAATCTCGCGTTCGCGAAGGATGGTTTTCATGCGTGCGATGTCCTTGCGAAGGCGACCCAATTTCGCTGGATCGGTATTGCCCTCCGTAAGGCTGCGGAAACGCATCTCGAAGTATTCCTTCTCGACTTGTTCCAGGTCGAACTCGATCTCCGAGTTCTCTTTTCCGCGGACTTCCTCTGCTTTCATCGTTCAACTCCGAATCAGATGGGTTTCCGAGTAATCATCCGGCAACGAACCGGCATTTTGTGAGCAACGCGATTGAATGCCTTCTTGGCAATATTCGCTTCTACCCCACCGAGCTCATAGAGAACGGTGCCGGGCTTGACGACTGCGACCCAACGGTCGACGTCGCCCTTACCGTTACCCATCCGCACCTCAAGAGGCTTGGCGGTAACTGGCTTGTGCGGGAACACGCGAATCCACAGCTTTCCTTCACCTGCGGCGCGGCTTGCAGCAACACGACCGGCCTCGATCGTGCGCGAGCTCAGCCAGCACCATTCCAATGCCTGCAGGCCGTATTCCCCAAAGGAAACACGGTTGCCGCGAGTGGCCTTGGCGGTCGCATGGACCTTTTTGATGTTCGAGAAGCACTTGCGGTGCTGGTTCCGGGCAGCCGGGCCCTTGCCCATAGGCAGGCCGGACTTGTTCGAGCCTTTGATCTTACCGCGTTGGGTTTTGCGGTACTTGGTACGCTTCGGCATCAACATGGCTATTCTCCTTGCGGTGGCCTAAGCCTAGAACCGCATGCCCTCCCCGCAGTAGATCCATACTTTGACTCCAAGCACGCCATAGGTGGTGTGAGCTTCAGCGAAGCCGTAGTCACAACGTGCATCGAGTGTTTGCAGAGGAAGACGGCCGGTGTGCTGCTTCAGCGTGCGGCTCATTTCCTTGCCGTCAATTCGGCCGCTGACCTGAATCTTGATGCCCTTCGCACCAGCGTTCATGGTGTTCTCCATGATGCGCTTGATTTGGTGGCGCGGGGAAACACGGCGCTCGATAGCGCCGGCCAGGTTTTCAGCAACGGTGACAGCGTCGAGATCCCAGTGTCCCACCTCCTGGATGTCCAGCTTGATTTCCATGCCGGCCAACTTCTCCAGGTCCGAAACCAGGGCGTCACGGGTGGCGTAACCACGACCGATGACTTCGCCCTTACGGGTGGCGAGGATGGTGATCGTCATGCGATCACCACGCTGTTGAATCTCAACCTTCGAGATCACGCCCTTGCGGAAGCGATCCTTAATGGTCTTGCGGATCCGGTAGTCCAGCTCCAGCTTCTTGCCGTAGTCACGGCCACGAGCGTACCAACGGGAGCGCCACGGCTCGGTGATTCCGACGCGGAAGCCAATTGGGTGAATTTTCTGTCCCATGATTAGTTCGTCTCCCGCTCGGCGACGGCAAGCTTGAGGTGAGAGGTACGACGGCGGATCGGCATCGCGCGACCCATTGCACCTGGACGGAAGCGAGCGCGACCGTGGACCAAAGGCCCTTCGTCAACGCGTGCTTCGCTAATGACCAAGTTGTTGACGTCGACCGCCTCGTTTTGGGCGGCGTTGGCAATGGCGGAAGCCAGCACCTTGTTAAAGAAGAAAGCGCCGCGAGTCTGGTTGACCCGCAGAACTTCCATGGCCCGGTTCACATCCAAGCCACGAATCAGGTTCGCGGCAAGGCGAGCCTTCTTGGCCGAAATGTGGGCGTATCGGTGTGATGCGCGGAATTCCATTCTTCGTCTCCTTACCTAGGGCCTACTTACTTCTTGTCGTGACCACGGAAGGTACGCGTCGGCGAGAATTCGCCCAGGCGGTGACCGACCATGTCTTCGGTGACAAAGACTTTGAGGAATTGCCGACCGTTGTGGACCATGAAGGTCATGCCAACGTATTCCGGCGTAATGGTGCTAGCGCGGGCCCAAGTCTTGATGGGCTTGCGGTCACCCTCGGCAACAGCCTTGTCCACCTTGCGTTGCAGGCGCGGCTCGATCCAGGGTCCTTTCTTGAGGCTACGTCCCATGTTTCTATTTGCGATCAGCTCGACTTATGCGGCGAACTGACTACCGGCCTCCCTTCCGACGACGGACAATGAACTTGTTAGTGGGCTTGCGGCGGTTGCGAGTCTTCTGACCCTTAGCCGGCTTACCCCAAGGCGACACCGGGTGCTTACCCATGGTGCGACCTTCACCACCACCATGCGGGTGAGCGGCGGGGTACATCGCGACACCACGAACGTGCGGTCGCTTGCCCTTGTGACGATTCCGTCCAGCCTTACCGAGGCAGACGTTTTGGTGGTCGGAGTTGCCGACTTCACCGATGGTTGCTTTGCAGCTCACGTGCACGCGGCGCAGCTCACCACTGGGCAGAGCCAGCAATGCATAGTCGCCTTCGCGCGCGGCCAAGCGTGCCGAAGCACCAGCCGAACGAGCCATCTTGCCACCCTGCTCGGGACGCAACTCAACGTTGTGCACCGACAGGCCCAGCGGCATATCAGCCAAGCGCATCGCACAGCCGACCTTCGGCTCTGCGTCCGGGCCGGACATGACGGTTGCACCTTGCTTCAAGCCCTTCGGCCAGATGATGTAACGCTTCTCGCCATCTGCGTAGTGCAGCAGGGCGATGTAGGCGGTGCGGTTCGGGTCGTACTCGATGTGAGCAACCTTCGCCGGCACGCCATCCTTATTGCGCTTGAAGTCGATGATGCGGTAACGGCGCTTTGCTCCACCACCACGGTGGCGGGCAGTGACGGTGCCGTGGTTGTTGCGGCCGCCGGATTTCTTCAGCGGCGCAAGCAGACTCTTTTCGGGGGTCTGCCGAGTCAACTCAGCGCGATCCAAAACCGAGCCGCCGCGGCGGCCGGGAGAGGTCGGCTTGTAGTACTTAATGCCCATAGTTCTTGCCTCCGGATCTAGAGAAGATCGATCTTGTCTCCGTCCTGGAGTTGAACCAGCGCGATCTTGCGGCTGGAAGTTCGGTAGTAGTTCGCACCGCGGCGGCGCATTTTGCCGGGCCGCACCATGGTGTTCACTTTCTTGACCTTGACCTCGAACACGGATTCAATCGCGGCCTTGATCTCGATCTTGTTGGCGCCACCGGCAACCTCGAAACGGTAGAGGTTGAGGCGCTCGGTCTCGTCGGTCGACTTCTCAGTCAAGACCGGCTTGATCAGCACTTGGTAGTGATCGGTGAACTGAGACATCGCTTAGCCCTCCTTCTTGGTGGTTGCCTGCGGAGCACAGCGCTCAGCCAGAATTTCCAAAGCGCCAGCTTCGGCCAAGACCCACTTGTGCGCCAGCAAGTCGTAAGCGTTCGCCTCGGCGGCGGTACGCACACTGGCTTGCGGGAAATTGCGAGCCGACTTGTAGACGACATCGCTGCGCTCGGCGGTCAGGAACAACACGGTGCCTTGAGGTGCGCAATCGGCAATGACCTTGCGAATGGCCTTGGAGCTCGGAGCATCCAGGTTCAAGCCCTGCAGCTCCTTGACTTCGTTGTCCTGCAGCTTGCCCATGAAGGCACTGCGCAAGGCAACGGCGCGCTGCTTGCGCGGCAGGTAGTAGCTCCAGCGACGCGTATTGCGCGGGCCGAAGACCGTGGCACCACCCACCCACAACGGGCTGCGGCGGTCACCGGCGCGAGCGCGGCCAGTCTTCTTCTGCTTCCAAGGCTTTTTCTTGTGGCCGGCCAATTCGGAGCGCACCTTTGTATGGGCATCGCCCTGGCGGCTGTTGGCCTGGCACTGAACGATGACTTCCTTCATCGTGCGGTAGAGCACCTTTTCACCCAGCTCGGGTGCGAACTCGCGCTCACCGGCAGAGCCTTTGGCTACATCGTAAGTTGCGACGGTAGTCATTACTTGTTACCTCCGGTCTTAGCGGTTTCGATTTGAACCAAGCTGTTCGGGGCACCAGGAACACCGCCGCGGATCAACAACAAACCGCGGTCGGCATCGACGCCTTCCACGGTCAGGTTTTTCACGGTGCAACGAGCGTTGCCGTAATGCTTCGGCATGCGCACGCCTTTAAACACCCGGCTGGGCGAGGCGCACTGGCCGATGGAACCTGGCTTCCGCACGTTGTGGCTACCGTGAGTCTCCGGGCCACGACCGAAGCCGTGCGCCTTAATGGTACCGGCAAAGCCACGCCCCTTGGACTTACCACAGACGTCGACGACATCGCCGACCTCGAAGGTCTCGGCGGTAATCTCCTGACCGACTTCGAAGCCGTCAGTTGCATCGACGCGGAATTCGCGCAGCACGCGGAACGGCTTGACGCCCGCCTTTTCAGCGGCGACCCGTTGCGGCTTGTTGACGTGCTTGTCGCGGCCCGGGATGAAACCCAGTTGCACCGCGCGGTAGCCGTCGCGCTTCTTGTCACGAATGCCCGTGACGGTGCATGGCCCCACCTCCAACACGGTGACGGGCACAACGTGGCCGTCCTCGCGGAAGATCTGGGTCATGCCCTTCTTGCGGGCGAGTATGAATTTCTTGCTCATTTTCCTACCCGGTATCCAGCCGAGAAAATCGCAGAGGTCCAGCCTGGTCAGCCAGGAGCGGACTTGCGGGAGTAAGTGGCGTAAACGTTAGGCCTTAATGCGAACGTCCACACCGGCAGACAGCACCAAACGGTTCAGCGCGTCTACGGTCTGAGGAGTCGGATCCAGCAGGTACAGCAAGCGCTTATGCGTGCGGATCTCAAACTGCTCCCGAGCTTTCTTGTTTACGTGCGGCGAGCGCAGAACGGTGTAGCGCTCGACCCTCGTCGGAAGAGGGATGGGGCCGGACACCTGGACACCAGTGAGCCGCGCAGCCTCCATAATCGACTCCGTGGCCTGATCGATTGCCTCGTGATCGTAGGCTTCGAGTCGGATCTTAATCTTCTGAACCATGGGTATGTACCGCAAGCTCCGTTTCTTCTATCCGCTGCAATGGCTTAAGTGCCTAGATGCAGTTAGGTTCAGATTCCACGGAGCTGTCCCGGAATTGGGCCAAGTATTCTAATAGTCGTCTGTCAGCGGTCAAGCGGAACCCTGGAAAACGACTAACAAAGGCCCAAAGATTCCAGAATTCCGGTTTTTCGAGCTTCCGACGGCGGGGCGAAGCCGGCTGGCTCCAGCGAGAACTCTCCCTTGCCCTGAGTCAGGCTTCTCAACTTGGTGGAATAGGCGAACATTTCGGCCAGCGGCGCGGTGGCGCGGACCTCGGATTGCTCCAGATCGATGCCCAAAACCTCGCCACCGCGGGAGTTCAAGTCGGACAAAACCCCGCTCATGTGGCTTTCGGGCACGCGGACGACCACCGTCATGATCGGCTCGCGCAGCTGAGTATGGCCTTGCATCGCCTGCGACATCGCCCTAGCCAATGCACCGGCAACGGCTTGCGCGCTTGGGTCCTCTCCTTCCGGCGACCAGCTGACCGAATCCACCTCAACTTTAACTCCCGCAACTGGGAAGCCCATCGGCCCGGCCTCGTTCTGCAAACTGGCCTGGCCGACCTCGTCGCGCACGCTCTGAGGCAGTTTTTCCCACTGCTCACCTGGCTCGAACGCGATTTGGGTGGCATCGAGTGGCTGCAAGCTCACCGAGACTTCCACCCTATGATTGCCGTCGTCACCAGGCACCTCGACGGCACCGGTGCCCTGGCAACTTTCGAGAAGCGCTTCTCGATAAGACACTTGCGGTTTACCGGTCAGAGCCTCGACTCCGAATTCATCCTTGAGACGGTGCAAGACCACCTCTAGGTGGAGCTCCCCCATCCCGGCCAGCATCGCCTGACCAGTGTCTTCGTCCACCGACGTGTGCAGAGTCGGATCCTCGCGGTCGAGCAACTCCAGCGACTCGAGCATGCGATCGGTTTGTGACGGCTCGGCGGCTTCGACGGTGAGCTTCATCACCGCATCGGGGAAATGCATTTCCTCGAGCAGCACCTCGCTACCCTTCAGGCAAATGGTGTCTCCGGTTTGAGCAAACTTCAATCCGGCGACGGCGACGATTGCCCCCGGCCCGGCCTTTTCCAGCTGCTCGCGGTGCTCGGCGTGCATGCGCAAAATCCGGCCGATGCGCTCCACCCGCCCGGTGCGCGCAACCACCATGCGCTGACGCTCCTTCAGCGTTCCCGAGTAGACCCGCAGATAATGCAGGTCGCCATACTTCTCGTGGAAGATCTTAAACACCAGCGCGACGGGATCCGCTTTGGGATCGGGGCCGCACTGCACGACGTCGCCGTCCAAGGATTTGGCTTCAACCTCTCCGCGCTGCAGCGGCGACGGCATCCAATCAACGACGCCATCCAATAGCGGCTGCACGCCGATATTGCGTAATGCTGCGCCGAACATTACCGGCACCAAAGTTCGAGTGGCAACCGCTGTTCGCAATCCCTGATTGAGCTGCTCGGCGGTGAGCGTGCCTTCTTCGAGGTAAACGTCGGTCAACTCGTCACTGCATTCGGCGACCATCGAACACAGCGCATCCCGCGCGACCTCGGCTTCGAGCTGCTGCTCTTCGGTCAGTGGCCCGCGTTTCACCTCTTGGCCTTGATCGCCGTGCCAGCTCAGCGCTTCCAAGCGCAGTAAATCAATCACACCGACAAATTCGTCACCGGCACCAATCGGCAGCTGCACCGGAACCGGGGTCAAACCGAGCCGCTTGCGCACCGAAGTCAGCGCCCGTTCCCCATCGGCACCGAGTCGGTCCATCTTGTTGACGAATAGGACCAAAGGCACCGAATGGCGGTTTGCTTGACGAAGTACGGTTTCGGTTTGCGGCTGCACTCCGGCAACCGCGTCGAGCACGACCACGGCGCTATCCAACACGCGCAGCGAGCGTTCCACTTCGACGGTGAAATCGACGTGGCCCGGCGTATCGATGATCTGCAAAAAATGATCGCGCCATTTGCAGGTCGTCGCTGCCGCAGTGATGGTGATGCCGCGCTCTCGCTCTTCGGCCATCCAGTCCATCGTTGCCGTGCCGTCATGAACCTCGCCAATGCGGTGCTCCACCCCGGTGTAGAACAAAATGCGTTCCGTGACCGTGGTTTTGCCGGCGTCGATGTGGGCGACCACACCAATGTTGCGCACGCGAGCAAGGTCCATGCGTGGATTTTACGCAGGCGCAGGCAGGAAATCCGCGTTCAAGCGCAGATACTCCTCAGCCCAGTAATATCCGTCGAGCAACGAGTCGTCGCGTTTACCGAGCAAAGTCACGGCGGCATGCAAGGCTTCGATGCTGGCCAATCCGTTGCTCGGGTCGTCGAAGGTCGACGACTTCCGCGGGTAGGCCGTCTGCAATCCACTGGGCAGTCGACGCAGCCGCAAGTCGCCGCGCACTCCTCGCAAAACCCGCGGCAAATCTCGCCACGACGAATCGATCAGTAATAAAGGACGATCCTGGTCGGCTGGCGACAGCACCTCACCATCGGGGTGCAGCAGCACCACATCGCCGACGTCAATGTCATCGCCAATGGCGCAATGGATCCAGCGCACCGGCAAATCCTGTCGCTGACGCAGCGGCGTCAGCGAGCATTTTTTGGGAGACTCCTTGTTGAGCCTCAAAAGGATGAGATCGTGGTCCATGTCGATCCAAACCGTCGGCCATAAAAAAACGGGCGGCCGCAGTGGCCGCCCGTGATTTCAGCCCGTAGGCTGATTGCCTTAGAAGGCGAAGTGGCTGAAGGCGCGGTTGGCCTCGGCCATCTTGTGCACGTTTTCCTTCCACTGGACCGAAGCTCCAGTGTTGTTACATGCGTCCACCAGTTCGGCAGACAAGCGACGCGCCATCGGCATACCCTTCTTCTTGCGGGCGTTGCCGACAATCCAGCGAATGCCAAGTGCCTGGGCACGCTTCGGCGAAACCTCGCGCGGAACCTGATAGTTCGAACCACCAACTCGCTTGGAACGAACCTCAACGCGCGGCATCACGTTTTCAAGTGCAGTCAGGAAGACCTGTTCCTCAGGAACATCTTCCAGCTTCTTCGAAGCCATCTGGCAGGCATCGTAGAAGATTTCCATGGCGACGCTCTTCTTACCGCTGTTCATAATCTGGTTAATGAACTTGGTCGCGACCATAGAGCCGAATCGCGGATCCGGAGTTTGGTACTTGGCAGTGCTTTTGTAGTTACGTGGCATCTTGCTATTCCGCTAAACAGTCCTAGCTCCGACGGGCTCCGTACTTGGAGCGACTTTGCTTGCGATCATCCACCCCGGCACAGTCCAAAGTACCGCGAACGATGTGATAGCGCACACCAGGCAGGTCACGTACACGACCGCCGCGCACCAGCACAATCGAGTGCTCCTGCAGGTTGTGGCCTTCGCCACCGATGTAAGCCGTGACTTCCTTACCGTTGGAAAGGCGTACACGAGCGACCTTACGCAGAGCCGAGTTCGGCTTCTTCGGGGTCATAGTCTTGACCTGCGTGCATACGCCGCGCTTCTGCGGGCACTTGTCCAGCACAGGGCTCTTCGACTTCTTCCGGATGGGCTTGCGGCCCTTGCGGACGAGTTGGTTGATGGTTGGCATTTCTAAGAATTCAAACCTGTCTTCGGGCAGGAATGGGCGTCAAATTTTACGGGATTTGACGCTTGAGTCAAGCCTCGTCCGGCAATCTCATGCCTAACGAGGCTGATTCTCTGACTTTATTCGGCGCTTTCCTCCGCGTTGCCCCCAGCATCGGGCGCGGCAGCGTCTGCCTCACCCCCATCGGGAGTCGGAAGTTCGTCCGGAGTGGGAAGTTCGGCCATGGCGTCGGCGAACTGCGAGAAGTCGACGGTCTTCTGAACCCGCGTGCGCAGCAGCCCACGGAATCCAGTACCGGCCGGGATCAAGTTACCGAGAATGACGTTCTCCTTCAGGCCCAACAATTGGTCGACCTTACCGCGCAACGCCGCTTCGGTCAGCACCTTGGTGGTCTCCTGGAAGGATGCCGCCGAGATGAACGAGTCGGATTGAACCGACGCCTTGGTAATACCCATCAGCACCGGCTGGCGGGTCGGCGGGTTCTTGTCATCTTCCATCATGTCCTGGTGCAACTTCCGGAAGACGTGACGGTCGACCAAAGAGTTCGGCAGCAAAGTGGAATCACCCGGCTGCGACACCTGAACCTTGCGCATCATCTGGCTAACGATGATTTCGATGTGCTTGTCATCAATGACCACACCCTGAGCGCGGTAAACGCCTTGGATTTCTTCGGTCAGATAGCGCTGCACATCTTCCTCACCCAGCACCGACAGAATTTCGTGCGGTGGCTTGGCACCATCGACCAAGGCATCGCCGGCACGCACGCGGTCACCCGTGTGCACGCGCAGGTGCTTGGTCAGCGGAACCAGGTGCTCGCGCTCCTCTTCGGTCTCGGAGTTGCGCACCACGATGACTCGTTTGCCGCGACGCTTATCGCCCAATTCGACGATGCCTTCGATCTCGGCCATGATGGCAGGATCCTTCGGCGTCCGTGCTTCAAACAACTCGGTGACGCGCGGCAGACCACCGGTAATGTCGGCGGTACCCGCTGCAGTACGCGGCGACTTCGCCAACAGCGTACCGGCCACAACCTCTTGACCTGCGGTGACGTCGACGTATGCGTTATCGGGCAGAGTGGAGTAGTGCAGCACCTCACCCTCGGATCCAAGAATGTGGACCTGCGGGTGGAAGTCGCCGCGCGAGGTCACGATCTTGACACGCTTGACGCCGGTGATCGGGTCCTCCTCGATCTTCATCGTCTTGCCGTCGATGACATCCTCGAAGTGGATGGTGCCATCGTGCTCGGCCAAGATCGGCATGAAGTGCGGGTCCCAGTCAATCAGCTTGCCGCCTTTCTTGACCTTGCCGCCGTCTTCGACTGCAATACGCGCACCCAGCGGTACGTCGTATCGATCGAGTTCACGACCCTTGGCGTCACGGACGATGATCGCTCCGGTACGGGACAAAGCAACCAGATCGCCTTCGGGGTCACGTACCGAACGCAGCTCAAAGAACTGGACAGTACCGCCACGACGGGCGCGGGTCGACGATACTTCAACCGCACGACTTGCCGTACCACCGATGTGGAAGGTACGCATGGTTAGCTGCGTACCCGGTTCACCAATCGACTGTGCCGCAATGATGCCGACGGCCAAACCCTGCTCCACCAACTCACCGCGCGACAAGTCTTCGCCGTAACACAGCGCGCAAACGCCTTGCGGAGCTTCACAAGTCAGCGGGCTACGCACGCGGATCTTGGTATAGCCCAGGCCTTCGATTCGCTCGGAGATCCCCGGCGTGATGACTTGGTTCTCTTCGACCACCAGTTCATCGGTCACACGGTCGCGAATCGTGTCGCGAGCGACGCGACCGCGGACCGCACGGGCCAACGGCAGAACCAGCTTTTCGCCGCGATAAACGGCTTCCTTGGTGACGGCACCCAAAGTGCCGCAGTCATGCGTATTGATGACTACGTTTTGAGCAACGTCGGCAAGCTTACGAGTCAGGTAACCCGAGTCAGCGGTCTTCAGCGCGGTATCTGCCAGACCCTTACGAGCACCGTGAGTCGACGAGAAGTATTCCAATACGCGCAGACCCTCGCGGAAGTTCGCGCGAATCGGCGTTTCGATGATCTCACCACTCGGCTTGGCCATCAATCCGCGCATACCGGACAGCTGGCGAATCTGGTCCACACCACCACGTGCGCCGGAGTGGGCCATGACAAACACCGGGTTAAGGTGCGGTTTGCCGTTGCGGCGCTCGGCCTGCAAGTTCTTCAGCAGTTCGTTGGAGATCTCGTCTCGGGCCGAAGTCCACAAGTCAAGCACGTGCGCGTAACGCTCGGTGTCGGTAATTCGACCCTTTTCGAAGTCCGCCTGTGCTTTGTCTACGCGCTCCTGGGTGGCGCTGATGATGTCCCACTTGTTGTCGGGAATCAGCATGTCACCCTTAGCGAAGGAAAGGCCAGAGCGGGTCGCACTCTTGAAGCCCATCGCCTTGAGGTCATCCAAGAAATCCAACGTGCTGCCACGGCCGCAGATGCTGTAGCAATCGTGGATCAAGTCGTGGATGGCCCGCTTGTCCAGCGGATAGTTGTAGTAGGGCATGCCTTCAGGGAAGACATCGTTGACGATTGCACGACCAGGTGTGGTCGACAGCAGCTCGTCTTCCTTCAAGGTGCGAATGTTTGCACCGTGGCGCTCCATCAGCTGGCTGCCGGCCCGGAACAACACGTTGACGGCTGAATGGGTTTCGAGATGACCGTGGGCGAATGCCAGCAGCACTTCGTCGAGCGATGCAAACACGCCGTCCATGCCACCGCTTTCGGTCCATTCATTCAGTGCCTCACCGCGGTTCACGGTCATGTAGAAGAGGCCAAGAATGATGTCCTGGTGCGGAGAAGCAATCGGGTTACCACTCTGCGGACTGAAAATGTTGTTGGTCGCAAGCATCAAAGTCGATGCCTCGATTTGCGCCTCGAACGACAGCGGCAGGTGGACTGCCATTTGGTCACCATCGAAGTCTGCGTTGTAACCTTGGCAGACCAGCGGGTGGATTTGGATGGCGTTGCCTTCGACCAGTACCGGCTCGAAAGCTTGAATACCCATGCGGTGCAAGGTCGGCGCGCGGTTCAGCAATACCGGGTGACCTTGGCTCACCTCTTCGAGGATGTCCCACACCGCTTCTTCGCGGCGCTCGAGCATCTTCTTCGCGGCTTTAATGGTTTCGGCCAGACGTAGTTCCTTCAAGCGGCGAATGATGAACGGCTGGAACAGTTCCAGCGCAATCACCTTCGGCAAACCGCACTGGTGCAAGCGCAGTTCCGGACCGACCACAATCACCGAACGTGCCGAGTAGTCGACACGCTTGCCCAACAAGTTCAAGCGGAAGCGACCTTGCTTACCCTTGATCATGTCGGTCAGCGACTTCAGCGGCTGGTTCGACGTGCTCATCACCTGACGCTTGCAACGACCGTTGTCGAACAAAGCGTCTACCGACTGCTGCAGCATCCGCTTCTCGTTGCGGATGATGACCTCCGGCGCGTTCAACTCGATCAAGCGCTTCAAGCGGTTGTTCCGGTTGATCAAACGGCGGTACAGGTCGTTAAGGTCGGAGCTGGCAAAGTTGCCCGAATCCAAACGTACCAGCGGACGCAATTCCGGCGGAATCACCGGCACCACGTCGAGAATCATCCACGATGGATCGTTCGGCGAATCCCGCAACATCTCGACGGTGCGCAACCGCTTAATGATGTCGGTCATGCGCTGCTTCGAGTTGCAGTTCTTCAGGTTCTCGCGCAGCTCAGCCGCCAAGCTTTCCAGGTTCAGGCTGGCCAGCAGGTCGGAAATGGCTTCCGCCCCCATCGACGCCTGGAACGAGCTACCGAATTGAGCCCGTGCCCGCCGACATTCATCCTCGGTGACGAGCTGGCACTTTTTGTACTCAGACTCGCCCGGATCAATGACCACGTAATCCTGGAAGTAGATCACGCGCTCCAGCTCGGTCTTCTTCATACCGAGCAGGTTGCCGATTCGACTCGGCGTCACCGAGAAGAACCAGATGTGCGCAACCTTAGCCGCAAGGTTGATGTGACCCATGCGCTTGCGACGCTCGCGCGAAGTGGTCACCATCACCTGGCACTTGTCGCACACGATGCCTATGTGCCTTGGGCCGCGGTACTTACCGCAGGCGCACTCGTAGTCCCTCTCGGGGCCAAAGATGCGCTCGCAGAACAAACCATCCTTTTCCGGACGGAAGGTGCGGTAGTTAATGGTCTCGGGCTTCTTGACCTCGCCGAACGAGGCCGAGCGGAAGTCCTCCGGAGACGCTAACCGAATGGATACGGCAAGCGCGTCGCGGCGGTCGACGGCAGAAACTGGAGAGGGCGGTACCGGAGGCACCGGTGCGGTGGTCGCAGTGTCAGTTGGCTGTTCCATGGATGTTGCTGGCTGGATTCCTTTTTGGACAGTTACTGTTCGTCGTTCTCAAGCTGAATGTTCAGACCGAGACCACGGATTTCGTTCATCAGTACCTCGAAGGACACCGGAGTGCCGGATTCGAGGATGTTCTTGCCCTTCACCATCGATTCGTAAATCTTGGTCCGGCCGTCGACGTCGTCCGACTTGACGGTGAGCAATTCCTGCAGGAGGTACGCGGCGCCGTAAGCTTCCAACGCCCACACTTCCATCTCTCCAAATCGCTGACCACCGAAGCGCGCCTTACCACCCAGCGGCTGCTGCGTGATCAAGCTGTATGGGCCGGTGGAACGAGCGTGCACCTTCTCGTCAACCAAGTGGTGCAGCTTCAGCGTGTACATGTAGCCGACACAAACTTCTTGTTCGAATGCGGCGCCGGTGCGGCCATCCATCAGCTTGTGAGTGCCGGACATCGGCAGGTCGAATTCCTCCAACGCTGCTTCAATGTCGGCCTCAGACGCGCCATCAAAGGCACTGGTGATGGCGCGGAATTCACCCTTGGCTGCAGCCAAACCGAGGTGGGTTTCCAGAATCTGGCCCACGTTCATACGGCTAGGCACACCCAGCGGGTTGAGGATGATGTCGATCGGCGTGCCGTCTTCGAGGAACGGCATGTCCTCTTCGGCGAGGATGTTCGAGATCACACCCTTGTTACCGTGACGACCGGCCATCTTGTCACCTACCGACAAGTTGCGCTTGGTCGCGATGTAAACCTTGACCATTTCTAACACGCCGTTCGGCAAGTCGTCACCGCGGCTGAGGCGGCTGGCCATCTTGGTCTTCCATGCTTCCTTGTCCTCGATGCGGTCCATGTGGGAGCGCACGATTTCTTCGGCACGGTTGCGACGCTGCGCGTTATCGATGCCTTCCGAGTAAGTCCGCAAGAACTCCTGGATGGTCATCAAGTCACCGAACAACGTAGCTTCGGTCACTTCGATCGGCTTACGCGCCTTCGGCAGCTTCAGCTCACTGCCGACGTATTCCGACAACTCGCGCACGCATGCCGACAATTCGGCGCGCAGCACTTGGTCGTATTCGGCTTCGATGTGACGAATCTTCTCGTGTGCTTCGCGACGCTCGCCCGGGGTCATGTTGACCTTGCGCGAGAAACGCTGAGCACCGATCACCACGCCGCGTACACCGGCGGGCAGCTTCAGCGACACGTTCTTCACGTCTTCACCGGCGCGCCCGAAAATCGCGTGCAGCAGACGTTCTTCCGGCGTCAGCTCAGTCTTCGACTTCGGTGCAATTTTACCGACCAGGATGTCGTTCGGGCCGACGCGGGTACCGATGCGCACGATGCCGTGCTCATCCAAGTTGTGCAAGGCACGCTCACCGGCGTTCGGAATATCGCGGGTGAATTCCTCTTTGCCCAGCGTCGTCTCGCGGATCTCGGCTTCGAAAGAGTGAATGTGCACCGAGGTGAACACATCGTCCTTCACCAACCGCTCGGAAACGATAATCGCATCCTCGTAGTTGTAGCCTTCCCAAGACATAAAGGCGACGAGCAGGTTTTTACCGATCGCCAGTTCGCCTTGTTTGGTGCACGGACCGTCGGCCAGAATTTGACCGCGCTTAACCTTGTCACCAATCTTCACCAGCGGTTTCTGGTTTAGCGTGGTGTGCTCGTTGGTGCCTTTGAACTTACGCAGGTAGTAAGGCTCGGTCTCTTCCTTCAGCTTGATTTGCTGGCCGTCGACGTATTCAACGGTGCCGGCGCGCGGTGACTTGACCACCCAACCGGAGTTCTCGGCAACTGCGCCTTCCAAGCCGGTACCGACTAGCGGCGGCTCGGTCTTAATCAGCGGCACAGCCTGACGCTGCATGTTCGAGCCCATCAAGGCCCGGTTTGCATCGTCGTGTTCAAGGAAGGGAATCAGCGATGCTGAAATACCGAGGATTTGGCCGGGGTCAATGTCGAGATATTCAATCTCGTTGACATGCTTGAGCATGAATTCGCCGTGGAAACGACACATTGCGTAGCCGTTGTCGTCGGGCGTGATCTTGTTCTTTTCGACCGGAGCGTCAGCCGGCGCGAAGACACGGTCGTATTCTTCATCGGCGCGCAGGAATGCGTGCTCCTCCAACACCTTGCCGTTTTTGACCCGGCGATATGGTGTGGTCAAGAAGCCGTAATCGTCGACCACTGCAAACAGCGACAGCGACGAAATAAGACCAATGTTGGCGCCTTCAGGAGTCTCAATCGGGCACAAGCGGCCGTAGTGAGAGATGTGAACGTCGCGCTCTTGGAAGCCAGCGCGCTTACGGTTCAAACCACCCGGACCCAGCGCCGACAAGCGCCGTTCGTGAGCCAGCTGGCTCAGTGGATTGGTTTGGTCGACGACTTGGCTCAGTTCGCCACGATTAAAGAATTGGTCGACGGCGGTTGAGAACGCCTTGGCGTTGATCAGACTACGCGGCGTAAGCGTCTCGGTATCGCTTTGCTGCGACATGCGGTCGACCGCGGCACGCGAGACCTTCAGCAATCCCTTACGGAACTCTTCCGAGGCCAATTCGGCCAAGGTGCGCACACGACGGTTACCGAGGTGGTCAATATCGTCGATTTCGCCGATACCTGCCCGCAGGCCAAGCAGATAACGTACGGCATCAAGGATGTCATCGGCCATCAGCGTGGTCGGCCCCTTGTCGGCTTCGGCCGGACGACGGAACTTGCGGCTAATCCGGAAACGACCAACGCGCCCCAGGCTGTAGCGCTTCTCATCAAAGAACCGGTCGTGGATCAGCTCGCGCGCCTTCTCCAACTGAATCGGGTTGCCCGGACGCAGTTTGGCGTAAATCGCAGCGAGGGCTTCTTCGTGAGAAGAAGCAGTGTCTTCGCGCATCGAGTCGAGAATCAGGCTGTCGTCTTGCCACGGATAGTCCTCTTGGAACTTCACGTTGGTGGACAACACCTCGATGCTCTTCAAATCGGAGGCGGCGACGCGTTCGGCGGCCTCCGGGGTGATGACCTGACCGGCCTCAACCCAAACTTCGCCAGTGCGGTTGTCGCGAATTTGGCCGAGCGAGCGCTGGTTTTCCAGCTTGGCAGCGTACTTGGCCTTGGTCGACTTGCCGCGGGCAAGCTCTTCCACCGGGTAGAACAACCGCAGAATGGCGTCGTCGGTGCCCCATTCAGGCTTCAGGGCGCGGAGGAAAGTCAGCGCCGAGAATTTGCCTTGCTGGTCGATTCGCACCTGCAGGGCGCCCTTACCAGAAACCATCATCTCGACCCAAGAGCCGCGCTCGGGGATGACTCGAGCGGAGTGCAGCTTCTTATCACCCACCAAAGTCTCGACGGCAAAGTCGATGCCCGGTGAACGGTGCAATTGGGAGACGATGACGCGTTCCGAGCCGTTGACGATGAATTCACCACCGCCCATCATCACTGGAACCTCACCGAGGTAGATCTCTTCCTCGATGGTTTCCTCGCCCTTGCGTAGAGCGACGCGGACACGCAACGGGTATGCGTAGCTGTACCTCAGCTCACGGCACTCGTCCGGCGTATAGCGCGGCCGCCCCAATGCATAGCCGATGTATTCGAGAGCCATTGATTTGTCATGGCTTTCGATCGGAAATGCGTTGCGGAAAAGGGCTTCCAAGCCTTGGGCTTTACGCCGTTTGGCCGGCGTTCCCATTTGCAGGAAGCTTTGGTACGAACGGATCTGAAGATCCGAAAGTCCTGGAAGGATGTTGGGATCCTTGAACCCGAAGGAACGGAAATCCCGAATCTCGTAGTCAGAGATGGACTTTGCTTCGACGGTCATGGCCTGGCTACCGAAGAGTAGAGGGCGGTGTGCTGCTCACCGCAACGCTGGAGGGGGGCAAAAAAGACCCCTCTAGACTAGCAGAACGCCGTCCCGACCCCCAAAAGGGTGAGGACTGCAAAAGAAACCCCCGTGCCGCCCACAAGTGGTATGGGCGGCTTTGGGGGATACCGTTCGGGGACGGATGCCGAAGCGGCTGGAATTAAGCAAGCTTGACGGATGCGCCAGCTTCTTCCAGTTGCTTCTGGATCGTCTCGGCTTCGTCTTTGGAAACGCCTTCCTTAACAGGAGCTGGGGCAGATTCCACCAAAGCTTTGGCTTCCTTGAGGCCGAGGCCGGTGATGGCACGTACGGCTTTAATGACGTTGATCTTCTTGCCTCCGTCGCCCTCCAGGACGACGTCAAAGGAAGTCTTCTCTTCAGCAGCTTCTCCACCAGCGTCACCACCGCCAGCGGCGGCTACGGCAACAGGTGCGGCGGCGCTCACGCCCCAACGCTCTTCCATGGCTTTGACCAGGTTAGCGGCCTTACCAATGGGGAGAGCATCGAGCTTCTGGAAGAGCTCCTCGAGGTCAGCGTCAAGATCGACAGTGGCTTGGGTCTCTTCAGACATGGTTCTTGAACTGGGAATTAGGATTTCGCGAATTGCGGGAAGCGAGTCGCGCCTGGACCAAAGGAATCAGGCAGCGTCCTCTTGGTCCGCCCGAGCTTGCAAGCAGCGGGCGGTAGAAGCACCAACCTCTTTGAGGAGGGTGGCGAGTTGACGGGCGGGCCCGTTGATGGCGCCGCACATCATTGCGCGCAGCGTGTCCTTATCCGGCATGCCGGCAATACCGGCAGCTTCAGCGGCGGGCATGATCGAGCCATCGAAGTAGGCACCGCGGTAGTTGACCTTGCGCTCTTTCTTCTGTGGCTTGCAGAAGGCTTCAATCGCCTTCGCAGCGCCAATGGTGCTTTCGGCGTCGCCAACCAAAATGGCGCAGTTGCCGTAGTCCCATGCGCTGTCCTCGAATTCGATGCCGGATTCGGCGAGGGCAACTTTGACCAAGCGCTTTTTGCCCAACACGAGGTTGGCGCCGGAAGCGCGGACGTCGTTGCGAAGACCTTGGGCCTCTTCGACCGTCAGACCTTCCATGCTCAAAAGTACAACCCCGTCCTGATCCTGAACTGCATCGCAGTACTCTTGGACGATCCATTTATTGATGGTGCTTACCATGATCTTTCTCCTGGAATTGCGGGTTGATTAGTACTTGTAGTCGACCTTCAGGCCGGGACCCATCGAAGAGGTCACGCTGACGGTGCGGATGTAAGCGCCCTTGGCAGTTGCCGGGCGCAGGTTCACGACGTAATCAAGGAAGGCTGTGGCATTCTCGGTCAACTTCTGACTAGAGAACGAAACCTTGCCGACCGGAACGTGAACGTTGCTGCCGCTATCGACACGGAATTCAACCTTACCGGCCATAAACTCCTTCACAGCCTGGGCAGCATTCGGAGTAACGGTGCCGGACTTTGGCGAAGGCATCTTGCCCTGCGGACCAAGCACGCGGCCGAGCTTACCGACTACGCGCATCATGCTCGGGTGAGCGATGACCACGTCGAAATCGGTCCAGCCGCCTTGAATCTTCTCAGCCAGCTCATCCGAGCCGACTTCCATTGCGCCAGCCTCTTTACAGGCATCGGCAACATCTCCTTCAGCGAAGGCGATCACGCGGACTGACTTGCCCAAGCCGTGCGGCAGGCTGACAGCACCACGAACCATTTGGTCCGATTTCTTCGGATCTACGCCGAGGCGCACTGCAACTTCCACCGTCTCATCGAACTTGGCGGTGGTGCAGTTCTTCAGCGCAGCGAACGCATCTTCCATTTCGTAGACGCGCGTGCGGTCTACTTTTTCTGCGTTTTCACGGAAACGACGACTGCGTGCCATGAGTATTCTCCTTTAGTCAACGACTTCGATGCCCATGGAACGCGCGGTTCCAGCAATGATTAGAGCAGCGGCCTCAGGCGAAGCTGCGTTCAAATCGTTCATCTTCAGGTCGACGATTTCCATGACCTGTGCTTGGGTCACTTTGCCGACAATCTCACTGCCGACCACGCCGGAGCCCTTTTCAAGGCCGGCTGCTTTTTTCAGCAGCACTGCAGCGGGCGGCGACTTGTATTCCAGCGAGAAGCTACGGTCCTTGTAGACCGTAATCACGACGGGAATGATCATGCCTCGCTTGTCAGCGGTGGCGTCGTTGAACTGCTTCACGAATTCACCGATCGGTACGCCATGGGCACCGAGGGCGGGACCTACCGGCGGCGCCGGAGTGGCCGCACCAGCAGGACACTGAAGCTTGATTTTTGCGGTAATTTCTTTAGCCATTTTTCGCCCTCCCACTCAGGTGGTTCAAACGGGTTGCAACCAGAGGCTGCGGGCAGATTTAGACGGGCTCAACCTGCCAATGGTCGATCTCGACAGCTGTCGCCCGACCAAAGATGGTGACGGAAATGTGCAGGATTCCTTTGGTCTCATCGACCTCCTCCACAGAACCATCGAAGCCCTCAAAAGGACCTTCTGTGATGCGCACCATGTCGCCCCGCTTGATGCGGACCGCCATACGCGGTGCGTCTTCGCTCTCGTGCATGCGCGAGAGAATGCCCTCGACCTCGTCGGGGGTCATTGGCGTGGGCTCTTCCCCACCACCAACAAAGTCGCCGAAACCTTGCGTTTCGTGCAATGCAAACCAAACCGCTTGATCTTCTTTGTCCTCGGAGCCACGGGCACCGAGTGCGGCTTGGATCATGAGGTAGCCAGGGTAAATCTTGCGGCTGACCACCTTCTTCTTGCCGTTCTTCACTTCCGAGAAGCGCTCGACCGGCACCAAGATTTGCGGGATGCGGTGCTCCAGGCCGTCAGCCTTAATGCGACGGACCAGCTTTTCACGAACCGAATCCTCTCGGTTCGTCGCTACGCGGACCACATACCACTCCAATCCCATGACTAGATCTCCCAAAGAATCACCTGGAACAATTTGCCGAGTGCGAAGTCAGCAAGGGAAAGGAAGGCCATCAACACCAAAACGGTAATGATGACGACAATCGATGAGTTAGACGCCTCTTGGAAAGACGGCCAAGTCACCTTCTTAATTTCGCCCTCTACCTCAATCAGGTGCTGAGCCAGCTTCTCTTTAGCCAGCGCCTTGACCCAGACAAAGGTGAGTGCTGAGAACAGCAAGAAAGCAATAAGGTTGGCGCCACTGATCGTGACACCGAAAATCGGCACCTTGGTGAAGCCGTCAAAAATCGGCCCACGCAGCCCCGACCAGCCGTTCAGGAAGCCGGCAAAAGCCATGCACGCATAAGCAGCAGCAGCCTCACCAAACCAGAATGCAATCTGGCGGGCGTTTCTTCCTTCGTCGGGCTTGTAGCGGAAAAGCATTGCGATTGATCAGATGGCCTTACAGCTTCTTCTCTCTGTGGACCTGGTGTTTGCCACAGAACTTGCAGAACTTCTTCATCTCGAGCTTGTACTCGGCGCGCTGCTTCTTACCGGTGGTGTAATTCCGGTTGCGGCATTCCGTGCACTCGAGGAAGACGTAGCGTTCCTTGTTCTTCATGTTTCTATCAGCAGGACAGCCGAGGCTGTCGATTCCCCCGTTACCAGGGTGGACGTAAGCCGGGAGCCCCTCGTGGAGCCCCCGGCAGTCAGGGTCGGACCATCCAAAGGCCCGACCCTCATTTGGATTAGGCGAGGATCTTCGAGACCACGCCTGCACCGACGGTGCGGCCACCTTCACGGATAGCGAAGCGCAGTTGCTCGTCCATCGCGATCGGGGTCAGCAGCTCAACGTTCATCTTGACGTTATCGCCAGGCATGACCATCTCGACGCCTTCCGGCAGCTCAATGTTGCCAGTCACGTCAGTCGTACGGAAGTAGAACTGCGGACGGTAACCCGAGAAGAAAGGCTTGTGACGACCACCTTCATCCTTACCCAAGATGTAGACCTCGGCTTCGAACTTGGTGTGAGGAGTAATCGAACCCGGCTTGGCCAAGACCTGACCGCGCTCAACTTCGTCCTTCTTGATGCCGCGCAACAGTACGCCGACGTTGTCACCAGCTTGACCTTCGTTCAAGGTCTTCTGGAACATCTCAACACCGGTGCAGGTGGTCTTGTGGGTGTCCTTGATACCGACGATCTCGATCTCCTCACCCATCTTGACGATGCCAGTCTCGACACGGCCGGTTACCACAGTACCGCGACCTTCAATCGAGAAGACGTCTTCCACCGGCATCAGGAAGTCCTTGTCGACTTCGCGCTTCGGCTCAGGAATGTAGGAGTCGACGCTGTCCATCAGCTCCTTCATCGGAGCAAAACGCTCATCGTCGGTTTCGGCGCCATCGATCACGGCTTCCATTGCCTTCAGAGCGGAGCCCTGAATGACCGGAATGTCGTCACCCGGGAAGTCGTACTCAGAGAGCAGCTCGCGGATCTCCATTTCGACCAGCTCAAGCAGTTCTTCGTCGTCGACCTGGTCAACCTTGTTCATGAAGACCACCATTGCCGGCACGTTCACCTGCTTCGCAAGGAGGATGTGCTCCTTGGTCTGCGGCATCGGGCCGTCAGTAGCGGCGACCACCAAGATTGCGCCGTCCATTTGGGCGGCACCGGTGATCATGTTCTTGACGTAGTCAGCGTGACCCGGGCAGTCCACGTGAGCGTAGTGACGGTTTTCCGTCTCGTACTCAACGTGAGCCGTCGAGATCGTGATGCCCCGAGCCTTTTCCTCGGGTGCCTTATCGATCTCATCAAAGGCCTTAACTGCGGAACCAGTTACCTTTGCAAGGTAGCCGGTGATGGCCGCAGTGAGAGTGGTCTTGCCGTGGTCGACGTGACCAATGGTACCCACGTTTACGTGGGGTTTCGTGCGTTCAAAGACTTCCTTAGCCATTGGTCTACTCCCTATTTAGGGGCGCTAATGAATCAGGCTGCAAGTCGCAGTGCGGTTAAGTTGGAATCCCCAAGCCGGAAGTGGCGAAGGGGGCGGGAATCTCCCATCAAGGGAGGGTTGGACCCCGCAGAACGAGACATTCTACTGAAGTCCAGGATTTCTGGAGCTGCTGTCGAGATTTGAACTCGAGACCTCTTCCTTACCAAGGAAGTGCTCTACCCCTGAGCTACAGCAGCAAGCTTGCCAAAAGGCGCGCCAGAAAAGGATTCGCCACAGGCGTGGAGTGGAGCGGGTGATGGGAATCGAACCCACGTGACCAGCTTGGAAGGCTGGGGCTCTACCATTGAGCTACACCCGCTCTGAGCTGGTGGGGAGAAGAGGATTCGAACCTCTGAAGACAGAGTCAACGGATTTACAGTCCGTTCCGTTTGGCCACTTCGGTATCTCCCCGGGAAGCTTGGAGCTTCCATGCCTGTGAACGTAAAGAACAATTCCAGCATCCCTTGGAGCTAGCGAAGGGACTTGAACCCTTGACCGCTGGTTTACAAAACCAGAGCTCTACCAACTGAGCTACGCTAGCCGTCTAAGGGCTGGAAAAGGGCCAGATAGTTTAAAGATCCCATTTCCCACGTCAACAACAGCTTTGGGAATTCTGGGAAAAGCCGGCGGAATTCCTGAACTTCGTTCAAAATTCTCCGCAACCACTGATGTCGTCAGGCCATGCCGACGGTTCGCCCTCGCTTCCGAGTGCCTTCCAAGCGCGTCCCATCTCGCTCAAAGTGAAGCCGCCGAGTCGGGCTCTTAACGCCGACGCCAACTCCAAACAAACCACTGCTTCCCCCACCACCGAAGCAGGGATCACGCTACAGACGTCGCTGCGCTCATAGGTGGCGCGAGAATCCGTCATCGAGGCCAACTCCACCGACGGCAGACCTTTGCGCAAAGTGGGAATAGGCTTCATTACAGCGCGCAAATGAATGGGCAATCCGGTCGACAAGCCGCCCTCCACCCCACCGCAGCGATTGCCATCGCGGCCGATGCCGGCCCAGGCATCGGAATCGGCTTGAATGCCATCGTGGTAACGGCTTCCCGGCACGCCGGATCCGCCGAAACCTAAGCCGATTTCCACGCCCTTAATCGCTGGAATCGACGCCATCGACGCCATTAAACGGGCATCCAATCGATCCACCGGTTGCTCCAAGCCGCCCAACCCTGGCGGGCAGCCGGTTGCCCGGACCTCAAACAAGCCACCCAACGAGTCACCGTCGTCGATGGCCTTTTGAATGGTCTGGTTCCACGCCGGCTCGCCGTCGGCGCCGTCGCCTTTGGCGGTGCCTCCGATTTCGAGCACGTCCGACTGCACTTCAATCCCGAATCGGGCCAGCAATTGGCGCGCAATCTCGCCCATGGCGGTGCGCGCGGCGGTTTCACGGGCACTGGCACGTTCCAGCACCGCACGGATGTCGCGGCATTGACTGCGCATGACCCCGGCCAAGTCGGCGTGCCCGGGTCGCGGCGCCTTCAAGTTGGGCAAGGTGTCAATGCGAGTGTCGCTATTGCCGATCGACAGGCTCACCGGCGTCCCGAGGGTCACACCATTTTTAAAACCGGAAAGCACTTCCAGTTGATCCTGCTCGAATTTGGCCCGCGGACCGCGTCCGAAGCCTTTCCAGCGCCTTTTCATGCCGGCGCGGACGGCGTCGAAATCGATTTCCAAACCGGCCGGCAGCCCTTCCAACAGGGCGACCAAAACGGGGCCGTGGGATTCGCCGGCGGTGGACCAGCGCAAACCGTGGCGTAGCGGAGACGGGGTGTGGCTCATGAATTCGGCCTTAATCGACGGCAACTCAGTTCTGCGCCATCGCGCTGAGTTGGTTCAACAGGTCGGGCATCGGGAATGGTTTGGACAACAAGCCGCAGTACTCTTCCATGCCTTCCAGCTCGGACAGCGACGGATGTTGCGGAGTGCCGGTAATGATTACAAACGGCAGCAAACAGCCGCGTTCACGCCATTCCAATGCCAGCGACACGCCGGTGTGACCGCCACCTAGGTTTAGGTCGAGCAGCATCATATCGACGTCACCGACGGCAATTTCGCGCTCGGCATCCTCCACTGAAGCCGCCGGCCGCGGATTCATCCCCTGGTGCTGCACGGCAAGCGCCAGCAATTCCCGCATTGCAGGATCATTGTCCAGGACAAGTACTTGTTTCAAGCCGAAGTTGGGCGAACGGCAGGGTTGAAGGAGGAGGTGGGGAAAGACCTACCTTACACGCCACCGGGCGGTGGTTCGACCCAAGTCACCTCGCGCAGCGGCAGTTCGACGTCGAGGTTGCCGTAGCGAAGCTTCAGCATTTGCTTTTTGCGCTGGATCTTCAATACCTGTAGGCGTTCACGGAACTTGGGCACGTAGACGGTGTCGCCCTTTTTGATCGCGGCGGCGAAATCCTGCCAGCGGCGGCCGAGATCGCAAGCATCCAGCTCGCTACCGACCTGATGCAGGAACCGCTGCCATTCTTCCACCATAGGCCCACTGGATCGCTGAACCAGCGGCAATCCTTCGTCCATCACCAGCGTCATCATGCGACGGCGGTGATCTAAAAAGGCCTGCTCGGCCTCTCCTTGACGGATTTCGGCGATACGGGCGGCGTCTTCCTGTTCTTGCTCGACTTGCTCGCGCACCTGACGCGCTTCGGCTTGCATTTCCTCGGCGCTTTCGCGCAGCAACTCGGCATCGCGTCGCACACGACCGACATCGGCCAGCAACTTCTCCGCTCCGCCGCCATCGCGTTGCGCCAAGTGGCGAGCGCGGCTGACCAGCTCTTGCGGTAGCCCCAAGCGCTCGGCAACCTCGACTGCATGCGAGGCACCAGGCACGCCGACGAGCAATCGGTACCGCGGTGATAGCGTTTGCGGATCGAACTCCATCGACGCGTTTTCGGCGCGGGGCACGTCGGTGGAGAAAATCTTCAGCGCACCAAGGTGGGTATTGGCGATGGTCATGCATCCGCGCTTGAGCAGCTTTTCCAAAACCGCCTGCCCCAACGCCGCGCCCTCTTCCGGGTCGGTACCGGTGCCCAATTCGTCGAGCAGCACCAACGCGCGTGGACCGGCGTGCTTCAAAATGCCCAAAGTGCGCTTAAGGTGCCCGGAGAACGTAGAAAGACTGGATTCAATGGATTGCTGGTCGCCGATGTCGGCGTGAATTCCAGTCAACTGCGGCACGTTGCAGCCGTCGCCGGCGCTAATTGGCAATCCGCACAACGCCAACGCGGCCAACAAACCGACGGTTTTCAACACCACGGTTTTGCCGCCGGTATTCGGCCCGGTCACGACCAGCAAATCGTAGTCACGACCTAAAGCCAAGTTCAGCTCTTGCACTTCGTCAGCGCCCATCTGACGCAACAGCAACGGATGCCGAGCCTGGCGTAAGGTCATGCCGATGTCCTCTGCATCGGCATAAGAGCCTTCGACCTCATCCGCCCAACGCGCCCCGGCAAAAGCCAAATCCAACTGCGAAATTGCGCTTTCGATCCACTGCAACGATTCGCGATGATCCAGCACGGCGCGCGTCAGCTTGGTCAGCACCTGTTCTTCAATGCGACGCACGTTGCTTTGCGCCTCGACCATGCGGTTCGACAACTCAAGCACTTCGCCCGGCTCGATAAATAGCGTGTCGCCGCTTTGCGAACGGTCGTGCACAACTCCACGCGAACGGCCGGCGTGAGTAGCTTTTACCGCCAGCAGCAATCGATCGGCACGACGCACCGGAAGGCGCTGGCGCAACACACCGGCTTTGTGCAGGCGTCCGGCAATTTCTTCCATCCGCTGCGAGCGCAGTTTTTGCAATTCGCCAACCCTTCGCCTCGCTTTGCCAAGTTCAGGATGTGCCTCGTCCAAAATTTCGCCGCGTCGACCAATGGCTCCACGCAACTGATGACGTAATCCCTGGCAGTCCGGCGCCTGCTCCATGCATTCGCGCAACGCCTCGTAAACGTAGTTCTGCGCCAGCCACTGTTGCAGGTTGCGCTGAATATCGAGGAAGTCGGCAATGATCAGCAGTTCGTCACCTTCCAACAGGCGCTTGTCGGCGAATCCGAGTACTTGCACCAAATCGCCGGCACCCGAAATCCCCGGTGCACTCTCGGCCTGAACTGCAAGCAAGGCTTCGGCTCCGCGAAGCTGACGACGCGCACGCTCGTCTGCACCGAGTTGGGGATGACTGGACGTAAGCAGTCGTTTGCCGCCGGGCGTGAACGCAAACTCGGCCATCCATTCCAAAACGGCCGGCAACTCAAGCGCCTGCAAGGCGTCGTTAGGGAAGTCGTCGGCGGTGGATGGGGAGGTCATTTTTGAGCGGCCTGAAGTCGGCCCTAGGCCCGGCTAGAATACGGCTTCCGCCGCGGCCGATCTAAAGAGGTTTAGCCGCAATGAATCTGATGGACGTAACCCTGACTTCTCCCCTGCGCCAATCTGCTGTTTTTGACAACATCCTCCAGACCATCGGTGGCACGCCGTTGGTCCGCATGCCGAAGCAATTTGCTCCGGATGTGAAGTGCGAGGTGTTGATGAAAATTGAAGCGATGAACCCGACCGGCTGCGTCAAAAGCCGAATCGCTGCTTACATGGTTGAATGCGCCGAAGCCGAGGGCAAATTGAAGCCGGGCGGCACCATAGTCGAATGCACTTCGGGCAATACCGGCGTCGGCTTGTGCACCATCGCCGCGGTGAAGGGTTATCGCGCGGTAATCGTCATGCCCGACAAAATGAGTCAGGAAAAGGTCGACATGCTGAAAGCTTATGGCGCCGAAGTCATCCTGACCCCCACCGGCGTTCCACCGGAGCATCCGGATCATTATTTGAATGTTGCCGGTCGCTTGGCCGCCGACATTCCTGGTGCGTGGCACGCCGATCAGTTTGAGAATCCAAACAACCCGGAAGCGCACTACCGCACCACCGGGCCGGAAATTTGGCAAGCAACCGAAGGCAACATCGACGCTTTTGTTGGCGGCTGCGGCACCGGCGGAACGGTGAGTGGAATTGCGCGCTACCTCAAAGAGCAAAACCCTGAGGTCAAAATCATCGGTGTCGACCCGCCCGGTTCGGTTTACGCCGAATATTGGCGCACCGGCGAACTTCCGCCGACCGGCCCCTATGCGGTAGAAGGCGTCGGCGACGACATGATTCCCGGCACTTGGCATGGCAAGTTGATCGATGGCTATGAGGTCGTCGAAGACCCCGAATCGTTTGCCATGACGCGCCGCCTCGCCGAAGAATGTGGTTTGTTTGTAGGCGGTTCCTCCGGCATGGCGATGACCGCAGCATTGCGCCGCGCCCGCAACATGAAGGAAGGCGAGCGCTTGTTGGTTTTGTTGCCTGACTCCGGCAACCGTTACCTGTCGAAGGTTTATTCCGACGACTGGTTGCGCGACGGCGGTTTCCAACCGCGCACGGCTGCAGAGACCGCAACCGTTGCTGATTTAGTTCGCAATCGCGCGCGCGCTGCCGTGGCCGCCGACGAGAACTTGATGGTTGCATACAAGCACGTCGCCGAACGCCAAGTGCACCCGTTGCCGGTTTACGACGGCAACCCCAGCGCGGCGGAAAGCAAGTTGCTCGGCATTCTGGATACCACCGCGATCATTCGCCAACTGGCAAATGGCGCCGATCTGGAGCAGATGACGGTTTCCGATTGCATGGCGTCGGCACCTACGGTTTTGGCTGCAAGCGCGCCATGGACCGAATTGGATGCCGCCTTGCAACAACAAGACGCTGTCCTCATTCAAGATGAGCAAGGCTTGGTCGGCATGACCCAACTTGATTTGCTGCGCAGCTTGCCGCGTTTGCAGCACCCCTCCTCCAACGCCTAAACATTCGCAGGCTTAGCAAACACACGCACGATCATGGACGACAACAAACTGGGTAAAGGCACCAAAGCTGTACACGCAGGTTGGGAACCGGAAGAACTGACCGGCGCGGTAATGCCGCCGATCTATATGACCAGCACCTATGTGCAAGATGCGCCGGCCGAACCGCGTCGTGGTTTTGAATATTCGCGCACGCAGAACATCACGCGTTTTGCTTTGCAGGACGCGTTGGCGCAAATGGAAGGCGGCGCTTGCGGTTTTACGTTTACTTCGGGTATGGCAGCCATTCACACTTTGCTGCTGATGCTGAAGCCTGGCGACCGCATTGTTGCCAGTGATGATCTTTATGGCGGTACGCATCGCTTGTTCGCCAAGGTCATGTCGCGTTTTGGTTTGAAGTTCGACTTCATCGATACCACAAAAACCGAGCAATTAGAGAACTTGCCGGACGACACGCGCCTTCTTTATTTAGAAACGCCGTCCAATCCGCTGCTCAACGTGACTTGCTTAAAGACCGCAGTTGCTGCGGCCAAAAAGGTCGGAGCTGAAGTTGCTGTCGACAACACTTTCGCCACACCGTATCTGCAAAGCCCGTTTGAGTTCGGTGCCGATTATGTGATTCATTCGACGACCAAATACATCGCCGGGCATAGCGACGTCGTCGGTGGTGCTTTAATTGCGCGCGAAGAAAGCAAAAAAGAAGACATCTGGTTTCACCAGAACTCCGCCGGCACGGTGAATTCACCGTTCGACGCATTCCTCACTTTGCGCGGCCTGCGCACCCTGCATGTGCGTATGGAACGCCATTGCCAAAACGCGCGTGAATTGGCGCATTGGTTGCAGCAGCACCCCAAAGTGGAAAAGGTGATTTACCCCGGTCTGGAATCGCACCCGCAACATGAAGTCGCCAAAGCGCAAATGAAAGACTTCGGCGGCATGGTGTGCTTTGAGCTGCCGGGCGGTGTTCCGCAAGCCACCGAATTGGTCAAACGCACCAAACTGTTTGCGCTGGCCGAATCGCTGGGCGGAGTGGAATCCCTGATCGAACTCCCCGCCCCAATGACCCACGCATCGGTGCCCCCAGAACAAAGGCAAGCCATCGGCATTGCCGATGGCTTGGTGCGCCTGTCGGTCGGCATCGAGGATGCCGCCGACCTACGTGCGGATCTAGAGCAGGCTCTAGAAGCTGTTTGAGCCGCCGCCCATTTCAGGCGGGCTCGCCGGGTTTGGTGCCGGTGCGGCATCTCCGGCGGGTGCGCCACCGGCTTGGGTACCGTCGCTGGCTTCCACCCGTTTCTTTAACACGTTGCCAACCTTGAACTTGACGACGCGCTTGGCGGGAACCACGACCTTTTGCAGAGTCTTCGGGTTTTGCGCAATGCGCCCAGGGCGCTGACGCACTTCAAAAACGCCGAACTTCCTGAATTCAAGGCGGTTACCGGCAATCAACTCACCGGACACCTCGTCGAGGAATTTCTGCAAGATATCGCGGACTAAAACCTTAGTCTGCCCTGTTTGCTCAGCAATACGCTGAACTAAATCGCGTTTTGTGATGGTGTCGGGACCGGATCGATCCATTTTTTTCGATTGGGCTAGGGTTGGTCTTTTAACCCCCGGGGGCAGGGATTGGAAAAGGGGCCTAAGACAGGTGGCCTACTCTAGGTTACCTCAAGCAAGTAAGTTGCGGGACCATGGTTAACGAGTTCAACAAACATTTCGGCTTGAAAGACTCCGGTTTCAACTGGGATGTTTTGTTTCCTGAGAGCGACCGCTACGAGTTCGACAAGTTCTTCAGCTTGTTTCGGCGCCAAAGCCGGGTCGAACGATGGACGGTTTCCTTTTTTGGTATCGGCAGCGAGAGTGAACTGTGGAACCAAAAGTACGGATCCTTTTGTGTCGAATACGCTTAGATTCGACCGCCCCGTCTCATCCGGGAACACTCGATAGCGGCCGATTCGCTCGGCCATACGTGTGACCAAGCCCTCATGATCGCCTTTGCTGCAGCCCAAAAACACCAACAAACCGGCTCCAATTTGAGCGACATTCTTGCCTTCTACAGATACCGAAGCTCGATCTACTCTTTGCAATAAAGCTTTCATTTCCCTTCACGATGTTCTTTCAGCCAGGTCCACGCTTGCACTTTGCGGTAGTACGGAATCGGGGTTGCGTCGGCGTCGGCTTGCTCGGCGAGTTGGAGGAAGACTTGCAACTCCTCGGCGGCGAGCTGCGGTTGGCCCATGTAGTCGCGGGCGATGATGGCTAGGTTGAAATGAACCATCGGATCGAGCGGCCAGCGCTCGGACATGCTTTGCAACAACACCCAGGCCTCTTGGCCGCGCTCCAACTCGGCCAGAGCCGATGCCTTGAGGAACAAGGATTCTTTGCTTGTCAAAGCCGCTTCCTCCAGGCGAGTCAGCGCAAGCTGGGGCTGACCGTTGGACAGGCAAGTGCGAACCTGATCCAAACAAGCTTCGTAGCCGTCTTCCCATTGCGACCATGGCTCCAAATCGGCTGCCAAGCAAGCCAAATCGGAGCGCCCATATAAGGGCGCAATCTCGCGCAACAAACGCCAACCTTCGGCCAGGCCCGGATCTTGTTTCAGCAATTTGATTAAGCGGTCCAATACCTCTTGGTTGCCGATCCGGAAGGGCTCGAGCGCAAGCAAGTCCACCCGCGCTTGCAACATCTCGGGTTCTTTGGTGCGCGCAATTTCCAACAACGAACGCCGCTCAGCTTTGACGCGCTTCAAACGTGATAAAAGGTAGGCCGAAAGGCCATCATTTCGTGCCAGAAACCGATCCTCGTAACTCTGCAGGAGTACGTTGTGATCGACATGCTTGAGGCGCAAATCCTGTAACAAAACTTCGCTTCGCAACGTAGGCTCGGCTTGTTCCAAAAACTGCTCGGCGGCTTGCAATCCTTGCTGCTGATAACGTTGATAAGCAGAGTCGAGCAAACGCCATTCGCTTTGGCTCTTGGCCCGCTGAATCTCAATCCGTTCCAACGACGGCGGCTCAACCTCGCTTTCCAGCAAACCGCAGGCAGGCAATAGGCCCACCCCCAGCAAGCAAACGGAAAGCGCTTTGATCTTCATGCTCTTACAGGGTACTGCCTCCTAGGATTGGGTTCCCAGCCCCCGCCGAACTAGAATTCCACGTTGATGAACCCGTGCCGCCGCATCTGCTTAATGGGAATCCTAATCGGGTTCGCCATCAGCGGCTGCGCATCCCCTACGGCCGACGTCAACCTTGCGCCTATTTATTTGCGCTCGTCAACGCCGGAATGGCAAACCGTCGAAGTTGCCGGGGGTTTGGCGCGCTTCCGCGAGGATCACGGCACGACCACTTGGGCGGTGAATCCGTTGTTCTGGCGGCAGCGTCGTCCGGACGGTCACGTCGAAGCGGATTTCCTCGCATTGCTGGGTCGTTATGAATACGTGCCCGGTCGCGACCGCAGCAAAACGCGCTTGTTTCCGCTGTTCTGGTACGAAAGCGAGCGTTTGCCCGATGGCGTGCAAGACACCGATTGGATGGTGTTCCCCTTTTTCGCCGGCGGCAGTTCCAGCGATGGCAAAGAGGATTATTTCGCCTTCTTTCCGTTCTACGGCAAGATGAAGGGCTGGCTGACCTGGGATGAGGTGGAGTTCATCCTGTTCCCGATTTACGCGCGTACTGAAAAATCACCCGGCTTTAGCAACGCCGAGGGCGAGAGGGCACCGGGCTATACCACTACGCATTGGATGTGGCCTTTTTATGGTCGGCAAACTGGAACTGCCCACGGTTGGAACCTGTGGCCCATTTACGGCACTTTTGAGCGACCCGGTCGTTCGCAGCGCAGTTACATCCTGTGGCCGTTTTGGATCGAGCAAACTGAAGAGCTCAATAAACCGGAACCGCGCCACAGTTGGTTCTTGTTCCCATTGATGGGACGCGTCGAACAGGGCGATTACGTCGCCACGACTTATTTGTGGCCCTTCCTTGGCCGCGCCGAACGTCCGTCGACCAACTATTACTCGTGGTCGCTGTGGCCGATTTTGAAATTTGAGGACGGCGGCGTCGACGACCAAGGCCTACCCAACCAAAAGAAGGTCAAGCGGATCTTGCCGTTTTACCTGCACTACGAGGACGAACACACCGAATACAGTTCATGGATGTTCCCGCTGTTCTGGAAGCGGCACGATGAATTCGGCAAGATGGAGCGCGACGGCTGGTACGCCCTGCCGCTGTGGTGGAAGCTCAAAACCAAGCGTTTTGATGATCTCGACGGCGACGGCGTGCCCGAACAAACGGCGACCGAAACGCTGACGCGCCTTTGGCCGTTTTACGCCCACCAAGCCGAGCAAGATCATTACGACTTGAACAGCGGTCAACCACTCACCGACGAAGAAGGCCGGCACGGTCACATGGAAGCGCCGTATTTCGGCGAGGCGTTGGCGCGTAACCTGACGCGGCCGCTAGCCATTTGGCAAAGCCATCAACAGGAGCCGACCAGCCCAGTGGTAGAACGCGCCTTCCTCGGTTTGTATCACTCGGTCGAGGCCGACGGCCATAAACGTTGGTCGATGCCGTTGATCGGTGGTCAATGGACCGAACCCAACGGCACCAAGCACCACTCTTACTTGTTCGGTTTGTTGCGCTGGAAGTCCGGCGGCGACGACAACGGCATCCAAGCGCCGGCCTTCCCCGGTCCAGGTTGGCCCGACCTGCGCCGAACGGCAAACGGAGGTGCACAACCGTGAGAATCTTCTCGCGAGTAGGCGGCTCGTTGCTGCGCCCGACGGTGGAAGCCGCCGGCACTGCGGTGGCGCTTGCGCTGCAAACTCTGGCCGTCGTCCCCCACGCGCGACGCCGCTTGCGCACCACGCTGGAGCAGATGTATTTGATCGGCGTCAAAACCCTACACGTGGTTTTGATGGTCGGCTTTTTCATCGGCATGATCGTTTCGCTACAAGTGGGCTTGCAGCTGGCAACCTTTAGCCAACAGGAAAGCATCGGCTTGATTGTGGCGCCGATGATGGCGTTGGAAATGGCGCCGTTGATTACCGCCATTTTGCTTGCCGCGAGCGTGGGCTCGGCAATGGCGGCGGAATTGGGCACGATGAAGGTGCAAGAAGAATTGACTGCGTTGGACGTGTTGAGCGTGAATGCCGTCAGTTATCTGGTATTGCCACGGGTGATCGCACTGACCATCATGTCGCCGATTCTGTCGACCTTAGTTGCCTGGATCGGCACGCTCGGCGGTGGCATTGTTGCCGTATCGCAACTTGGCATCAGCTTCGAGGGATACGTGCACAACTCAATCGAGTCGATGCGCGTAATGCGCGACTTCCCGCCGATTCCCAAGTTCCTCTACGACGGATTGCTGAAGGCGATGATCTTCGGTTTCGTCACCGCCATCGTCGGCTGCTCGTCCGGCATGGCTGCGCAAAACGGCGCCAAAGGCGTCGGCCAAACCACGCGTGCGGCGGTGCGCAACTCGATCATTTTGATCATCGTGCTCGACTTCTACCTCGGCAAAGCACTGATGTAGACGTTCATGGAAACCCCTACTCCCAACCTGATTCACCTCAAAGACGTTCACAAGAGCTTCGGCAGCCAACGTGTGCTGAACGGGCTCAGCTTTGACGTTGCCGAGGGCGAATCGCTGGTGATCATGGGGCCGTCCGGCGCCGGTAAAAGTGTGATTTTGAAGCACATCATCGGCTTGCTGAATCCGGACGACGGCAAGGTCGAAGTCGAAGGATTGTCGGTACCCGATCTCGATGCGCGCAGCTTGCGTGAATTACGCCGTGACATGGGCTACTTGTTCCAACATGCGGCGCTGATCAACTGGTTGACGGTATTCGATAACATCGCCCTGCCGCTGCGCGAAACCACCGACATGAGCGAAGCGGAAATCCGCGACAAGGTTGGTGAGGTGCTCAAGCTGGTGCACCTGGAAAACGCCGGCGCCAAATTCCCGGCGGAGCTCAGCGGCGGCATGCAAAAACGCGTTGGCTTGGCGCGCGCGTTGGTGACCGACCCGCGCATCATTCTCTACGATGAGCCGGAAGCCGGTCTCGACCCGGAAATGTCAGCCAGCGTCAGCCGCATGATGCTGGAGCTGCGCCAGGAACTCAACACCACCTCGGTCACCGTCACTCACAGCTGGCCTTGCGCACAAATGGTCGCCGATCGCGTCGCCCTGTTCGAAAAGGGTAAGCTGGTCATCGACGCCCCGCCGGCCGAGATCCTCACCAGCCCCATTCCACGGGTGCAGGAATTCTTCAACATCGAAAAGTAAGCATGGCCCAGTCCCACTCAAAACGCGACTTTGCCCTCGGCGTGGTGTTCTTCGGCGCGCTGGCGATGCTGCTCTACTACACCATCGTGCTGACCGGTTTTTCGCTGGAAGAGAAGCATTACATGGAAGCGTGGTTCTCCAACGCCAGCGGCTTGAAAGAGGGCGACGCGATCTTGGTTGCCGGACGTCAAACCGGCACGGTACGCGCGGTTTCGTATCACGACCGACGCCCGGAAGATCGACGCATTGCGGTCGGCATGGAGTTTGAGGAACCGATCACTTTGCACCGTGGTTATGCCATTCGCATTTCCGAATTCACCGTGCTCGGCGGGCGGGTGATTGAAATCGACCCAGGACCAAGCTCCGCCCCTACGCTGCGCGAAGACGCCGAATTGGTCGGGTCGGTCGGTACCTCGGCGATTGCCGCGCTCGGCGAATTGGTCGCCGATAACCGCGATGCGGTGGATGAAATCATCGAAAACTTACGAGTATCATCCCGCGCGCTGAAAGAAGGGCAAGGTCCGCTCGGCGCGATGTTGATCGATGAGGACCTCAAAGCCGAGGTGGAAGAATTCGTACACGCCGCCGGCGATTTGGCACGCGACGTGCAAGCCGGCCGCGGCATTATTGGCTTGTTGACAACGGATGAGGAGGCACGCGAACACCTGGCACGCATGCTCGCCGACGGCACCGAGGTGTTTGATTTGCTCAGCGACATCTCGAAGCAAATTTCGCAAGGCGGCGGTTTGGCCGGTGCCCTGGTTTACGACGAGCAAATGCGCGCCAACACGGCGCAGATCTTGACCGATTTGCGTCAGTCCACCGCCACGCTGCGCACCACCATCGAGGAAGCCAACTCCGGCCGCGGCCTGCTCGGTGCGGTGCTCACCGACCCCGATTTGGCGCGCGACGCGACCCAGTTATTGGCTGACCTCGCTGCCGTTTCCAACCGCCTGATGGAGGGCGAGGGAACCGTCGGCAAGCTGCTGACCGAAGAGCTGGCATACGACGAGTTGATGAAAGCGCTGCAGCTGCTGACCGCCGCGCTGGAAGACGTGCGCGAAGGCCAACCGGTGAGTTCGTTTGCGGGTATGCTGTTCGGTTCGTCGTTCTAGGACACCCGCCGAAATGTCATCCGCATCTACCATCCGCAACGTGGCTATCGTTGCGCACGTCGACCACGGCAAAACCAGCTTGGTCGACTGCATGTTCCGCACCGCCGGCGCCCTCAATCGTGGCTCCGAGCAAACCGATCGCCTGCTCGACTCCAATGATTTGGAGCGCGAGCGCGGCATCACCATTTTGTCGAAGAATGCGGCGATTGAGTGGCGCGATGTGCACATCAACTTGATCGATACGCCGGGTCACGCCGACTTCGGCGGCCAGGTGGAACGCGTGCTGTCGATGGCCGATGGCGTGTTGTTGGTTGTCGATGCGTTTGAGGGGCCGATGCCGCAAACGCGCTTTGTTTTGCAAAAGGCGTTTGATAGCGGTTTGTCGCCGTTGGTCGTGGTCAACAAAATGGACCGCAAAGACGCGCGTCCGGATCAAGTGCTCGGCGAGTTGTTCGACTTGTTTGTCGAACTCGGCGCTGAAGAATTGGCGCTGGATTTCCCGGTGATTTACAGCAGCGCGCGCGCCGGTTGGGCGTCGGCGGATGAAGCAAGCGAAGGCAGCGACATGGCGCCGTTGCTGGACCAGATTTTGGAAACGGTGCCGTCGCCGGAGTTGGATGGCGCAGGCGCGACGCGCATTCAGGTCAGCACTTTGGACTGGGATAATTACGTCGGCCGCATCGGCATCGGTCGGGTCGAGCGCGGTGTTTTGCGCCAGGGGCAAGAAGTGATGCGCATTGCCAACGACGGCAGTCAAAACCGCGGTCGCATTAAAGAGCTTTACCGCTTTGAAGGCATGGAGCGCGTAGCCGCCACCGAGGTGCGCGCCGGCGACATCGCCAGCATTGCTGGTTTGGATCCGCTGGGCTTGGGTGACACCTTGTGCGACTTGGAAGTGGTCGAGCCGCTGCCGCCGATCACCGTTGAGGAACCGACCATCGAAATGGAGTTCCTTGCCAACGACAGCCCGTTTGCCGGTCAAGAGGGCAAGTTTGTCACCTCGCGCCAAGTTGCCGAACGCCTGCAACGCGCCAGCATGATGGACCCGGCACTGCGCGTCAGCCAAGCCCCCACCGGCGGATATTTGGTGGCCGGACGCGGCGTTTTGCACTTGGGCATTCTGATCGAAAACATGCGCCGCGAAGGCTACGAGTTCGCCGTCGGCAAACCGCGCGTTTTGATCAAAGCCATCGACGGCGTCGATCACGAGCCCGAAGAAGCCGCGCAAGTCGAAATGCCGGAAGACGTGATGGGCAAGGTCATCGAGTTCTTCAGCAAACGCAGCGCCGACATCAGCGACATGGTGCGCCAAGGCAATCGCGCAATTCTGCACATGCGCATCCCCACTCGCGGCCTGCTCGGCGCACGCTCGCAACTGCTCAGCCTGACTCGCGGCGAAGGCGTGCTCAGCTCGCGCGCCGACGGTTTCCGTCCGTGGGCCGGCGATCTTGCTAGCCGTCACAACGGCGTACTAGTCAGCAGCCATTCCGGTCGCGTCACCGGTTATGCGCTGCGCGCGCTGGAAGACCGCGGCGACTTCTTTGTTTCGCCGTCGGATAACGTCTACGCCGGCATGGTCGTCGGCGAAAACAACAAAGAGCAAGACATCACGTTGAACGCGACCCGCGAGCGCAAATTGACCAACGTGCGCTCGTCGACCAAGGACGTGGTTGAAAATCTGCGCGTAGCGCGCAAAATGGGATTAGAAGCCTTTCTCGAGTATCTCGACGATGACGAGCTGCTCGAGGTCACTCCCGAAAATCTCCGCCTGCGCAAGCGCTTGCTCGACGAAAAAGCTCGCCAGCGCGCAATCAGTGGGCGGGCAGTTCATAAGCAACATTGATCACCAGTTTGTTCCGGCCGATTCGCCTGGGATCCTTAATTGGCATCCCGATCCGCGTTTCGCCCGTGGTGTTTTTGTTGCTGCTTCTGCTGGTCTGGGATTTCGCCCGCCACACCGACGCCGACGCCACCAGTCAGCTGTTGGTGCTTCTCGCCGCGCTCGGTGTTTCCTTGTTGGTACATGAACTTGCCCACGCCCTGGTCGCCCGGCGTCTGGGGTTGCGCGTTTACGACATCACCATTTGGCCGCTGGGCGGCATGGCGCGCATGGACGGCTTGGCCGACAACCCGCACTTAGAAGCGCCGGTTGCCGCTGCCGGTCCGGTCGCCAACCTTGTCGTCGCACTGATCTGCTGGCTGATCCCCGGATCCACTCTCGATGCAGTCGCGTGGATCAACCTGGTGCTCGGACTGGGCAACCTGCTCCCCGCCTTCCCACTGGACGGCGGCCGCATTTTGCGCTCGTGGTTGGCGCGCCACGCTCCAGGACCGGCGGCTACGCGCGCGGCGGTGCACATCAGCAATTGGCTGCTGTGGATCGCGCTGCTGGTCGGCGCCTGGCTGGATTCGTTTTGGGTGGTGGCGCTGCTGTGCGCCTTCCTCTACTGGGCCGGTCGCATGGAGCTGATGCAAGCGGTGCTGCGCCAAGGCACGATGCCGGTGATGGACCCGGGAGAGGTACTGTCAAAAGCAATGAAGCGCGGCGACGACGGTACTAAAATCGAGGAATGAATCTGATTCTCCGTACCCTCACAGTTGGGCTATGCAGCCTGTTGCTGGCATCGCTGGCCGGCAGCCAGGAAACGCCGACCGAGCGCGGCAAAAAGAAAGCGCATAAGCGCGGCGGCGACACTCCGGTATTGATCCCGGCATCCGAAGCCAAGCCGGAAGAAGATGCGGGTGCCAGCAAGACGCCGGCAACACCGCCTAAGGCACAGCAAGGTGGCGACAGCCATGCCGGCCATGACCACGCGGGTCATGACCACGGCGCAGGCCGTTCCGTCGGCGCGCAAGATGTGCACCGTTTGGGTGGCCGCGACGCCGCATCGGATCCGGATCCCAGTCAGCCGCGTCCGACCTTGCCGCGTGCGACCAAGCCGTTTGCAACGGTGCGGCCTTTGTTGAAGGTGGATGGCGTGGCGATTACGTCGGAAGAGTTGAACGACTTGGTGGTTTATTACCAAGGCTTCCGCCAGAACGTCGTCGACATGCACTTGCGTAAGGCGGTGAACGCGCTGATGCCGCGCAAGGTGTTGGAGTCGATGTATTCCAAGGATTTGCCGGCGATGAAGCAGCGCATTGAGCTGGCGGTTGCCGAATACAAAGCCGGCGCCAAATGGGCGGATATGGTCGCCAAGTACAGCGACGACGCCGAAGCCGAGAACCCTGAGGGTATTTACACCTTAGGCCGCGAGCGCGCGGTGCAGCCGTTTGATTTGTATTCGCACACCGGCACCAAGTCGAAGTTGGTCGGTCCGTTTTTGACCGTTTATGGTTATCACGTGCTGGAGATTTTGGAATACAACCGCGGCGTCGAAGCCAAAGATGATGAAGCCAAGGTACGCCACATTTTGGTGATGTATCCGGAACTCAAGAAGATGGATGCCGACGGCAAGGACATCCGCAAGTTCATCAAGACCAAGGTCAAAGAAGCCAAGGTCACTGCACTCGAGGCGGCTGCAACCAACCTCGTGCCGATGAAATAGTTTGCGTTGCTGGGCCTACCCTTCCGGGTGGGCCTACAGCGTCAGATTCGCCAACTCTTCGCACGACGTGGTGCGACACGCTTCCTCGGCCAGGCGCTCGCAATGGTCGAGGTCGAGCGTTTCAAGGTTGGCGTGGGTGCTTTGCAGCAGGCCCGGGCGCAACACGAAGTTGCGCAAGCCCAGACCGAGCAGCAACGGCATGTGCCGTTCCATTGCAGTGCGTTCGCCGTAAATGCTGATCTCGCGATCCAAGCCTTCGGCGAGTTGCACCAGCTTGCGCACCGCGCGCAAAACGGCGGGGTGTGGACGTTCCGATAGGCGGCGTCCCGATTCGGAGTAATAAGTCGAATCGGCAGCCAGCAGCATTTCGGAAAGTAGGTCGTAGCCAACCATGGCGAAATCGCAAGCCGCCATTAGTTCACGTCCGAGCAGCGCGCTGGACGGAGTTTCAAATACGGCGCCGAGTTTAACCGGATGGGAAACGTCGATGCCTTCCAGACGCAGCTCTTCGCGCGCCAATTCCATCGCTTCGCGCATGCGGCGCATGTCGGCGCAGTCGAGCACGAAGGGTACAGCGATTTTGACCGGCCGCCCTTCGCTGGCGCGCAGGATGGCGCGGATTTGCACGGCCAACATTTCGGGGTGGTCGAACAAGACACGCGCCCCGCGCAGGCCTAGCTTGCCTTCGTCATCGTTGCTGAAAAAGCGATCCAAGCCGGTGCTCGGATCGAGATCGGGTAGGCGGAAAACCACCGACTCGGCGTTGCGCAGCACCTTGCCATGGAACTGAGTCAGCGAATCTTCGCGCGGCGCACCTTGGCGCTGAATCAGCGGCAGTTCGGTGCGATAAAGGCCGATCGCCGATACGCCGTTTGCCACAGCTCGACGCGATTCGGCCGGGCTGGCGATTGCCGCTTCAAGGGTCACCGTGGTGCCGTCGGCGAGACGCGCCGGGCCTAAGGCTTCGGCTTTCTCCACCACCGCCACGCGACCGAGCGCGCTGCTGACCATTTCCGCATCGGGGTCGAGCACGATTTGGCCGGAGTCGCCATCCAGTAGCGCGGTGTCGGCGTCGCCGGCGGATTCAAAAATGCCGTCGACGTTGATCAGCGCCGGCAGCCCTGCAGCGCGAGTCAAGATGGTGCCGTGCGAACCCATGGTTCCGCTTTCGGCAACGATGGCGCTAATGCCGTTTTCGAGGGCGAAGGTCAGATCGCTGACTGAAAGTTCCTGCACGACCAGTACCGCTCCGGTCGCGGTCGGCGTTTCAGCTTGCTCTTCGTTGCGACGACAGTGGTGCAACAAACGCACGGCGACGTCGCGCAGGTCGGACAAACGGTTGCGCATGCCTTCGGTTTCGACGACGGCGCACAGCCGTTCGTAAACCTCGAGGACCTCGCGAACGGCTGATTCCAGGTTTTGACCGTCCTGGATGCGGTTGCGGATGTCGGTCTCGACTTGCGGGTCTTCGAGGATCTTGAGGTGGGCGTCAAAAATGCGCGCCTGCTCCTCGGTGAAGCGCCCGGCCAATGCGTTGCGCTGGTGGACCAAAGCGACGCGTGCGCCACGAGCAGCCGACTCCAGTCGCGCCATTTCCTCGTCGATCTCGGAGGCTTTCAGCTGACGAACCTTGACCTCGCCAAAGCTCTCATCGCGAATCAAAATCGGCCCGAAAGCGGCCCCTGGGCTTGCAGTCTGCCCCTGTAGGGCGGTCGCGGCGGCTGGAGTAGTCGGGATCTCGGTGGTCATCGTCGGCGTCAAACGGCGGTTCGCCGTAGTCTAGCCGCGCCGCTGCGGGGAATCCCCTGTATTCGCCTTCTGATGCCCCACCCGCCAAAGCCTGGCCACTTTCCCAATCTACCCCTGGCACATCCCCCCCGCCGACACTATCCTATGCGGCCGCGGTCGGGGCGTGGCGCAGTCTGGTAGCGCACCTGCTTTGGGAGCAGGGGGTCGAATGTTCGAATCATTTCGCCCCGACCATTTTTAACAACAAGTGCCCTAAGGAGATGAGGAGGTCTGCCAACCTTCACCCTCATCCCCCCGGACTTTCGGTTCGCCACTGGTTCGCCAGTGCAATCACTTAAACACCCGAAAGTTCGATGAACAACAACAGCACAATTCGCGGCCTTTATGAATCCAAGGGCCGTCTTTACATTCGCGTTTCGCATGACGGCGTTCGCAAGCAAGTCCCGTTCACTAATGAGTGGCTTCGCCAGAAAGGATTGGAAGGCGCACAGGATGACGCTACGCGAGCAGAGCGAATAAGAAACAAGCTCCTGCAACAGATCAGCGAGGCGCAGCTGGACGGGCTTACAAGCCGCCGCAAGTGGACGGTACGCGAAGCCATCGACCACTTCCTTGTCGACAAGGAGAAACAGCCAAAAGCCACTCGACCGCAGAAGAAGCAACGGGACCGCCTCAAGGCCACACTGTTGACCGGAACCAAACGCCGCCCGGCATTGGTCAATCACTTGAAACCACGTCGCAAAGTCTCCAGCGTTAAGCCAGGCGACCTTGCTAACTTCCAGAGGAAGAACGAGGACTTGGATCTCAAGCCCAACTCGGTTCACGCCTACATGAGCGATTGCCGCACCTTCTTTACCTGGTGTGTTGAGAAGGGGGTTATCGCCAGAAGCCCTATCGGCCAAACCGGCCACTCGGTTCCACCAATGGAAGGGCTGGAGGAGGGATGTACGCCCTACTCCTCCTATGAAATGGACGCGATCCTTAAATCCCTCCCTGCCAGGAAACCCTTGCAAAGAATGTGGATGGTCGCCAGGCACACCGGTGCACGCCGTTCTGAACTGCTTCGAATTCGCTTCAAAGACATCGACTGGAGACGGGGACTGCTCCTCATCCATGGCGCACCCAAAAACAAGGAGAAGCAGGTAAAACCTCGACTGGTTACGCTTCTCCCTGAACTCCGAAAATTCTTGTTCGCAATTCGAACCGAAGGCGAAGCCTATGTTTCCTCGCTTACCACGGAGAAGTGGTCCGTCAACGCCTACCGCAACGCGGCCAGACGGTTCAACCGCAAATTTGACCTGGACCTCAGCTCGCAGCGAATGCGAAGAACGGTCGCCCAATTGATGGCCGAAAATGGCACCCCCATTGAGGCGGTGGCGGGCTTTCTGGGCAACTCTGTCGAAACCCTAAGGAAGTGGTACGTGCAGCCTTTCCCGCCACTGCTCAACGATGCAACCCTCGCCGCCCTTGAAGGCGGCGCCAATCCTGATCAAAGCCATTTTCAGGCCCCCTTGCGGTTAGGACTGGGGTCGTGTTGACCAAACTGGCGCTCAAACGCAGCCCGGTGAATAAACCAGATTCCACCTACCTTTGAGGCACGAATCTCCCGGGCGGCACAATAACTGCGGACTGTTTTGGGGGTGCGGCGGAGAATTGCTGCCACCTCCTCAATGGTGAGTGGTTGATTGTTTTTCATGATGAAGCTTGCGAGTCGCCCAAAGAATGGGTCGGTCTTACGATGCAGGTTTTTAGCTACGAAGGGCGGAACCAACTGCCCTTCGGTAGATGCCGGAGAGGGGACCTCCGAACTCACCCACACATATCCTAGGAAAAGAAAATTTCGAAAGTCAAGTTAGCCATGACTTTACCCAGTTAACCGCAATCCCCTCAAAGTCACACCTGGCAGGTTTCTTC
>CAYFOM010000016.1:0-92713 GCA_964344765.1 uncultured Planctomycetales bacterium
GACAGGGCGGTTGCAGGGACGAGGGAATTTACAGAAAGGATGTTACGCTAACCCGACGGATCGTGCTCGCCGCCGATCATCAGTACAAACTGATAACCGTACTTGTGATACTGCTTGGCCAGCTTGTCGTAATACTTCGCGGTCGGAATGATCTGTTCTTGGTTCGCCGACCAGAAGATCAGCGCTGACGGCCGACCGTGTAGATCCTCCAAAGTCAGGCGGCTATCCAAGCCCTTGCTGCTCGCCGAAACGGCGGCGGTTTGATCGCCGCGCTGCAGCCAAGCAATGCCTTCGGTGAACGCCGGCGGAGTGGTGCCGGAGAAGGTTCCGGTGGGGCGGTCGATTTCGGCGTTGGCTACTTTGGCCAGCGCCAACTCGCGTTCAATTCGCGCCGCCGGATCGTAGGGGTCGCGCGCCAAGTAGCGCAGGTGGCGGTAAGAAACTTCGCCGGTGCCGGTGATCAAGCCAAAGCCGCCTTGCACCGAATCGCGCGACGGCATTTCCAAGGAACGGATGTACTGATCGTTGAGATAAACATCCAGCACCTTGCCGACCAAGTCGATGCGCAGTTTTTGCCATTCAGGCCGCATCGCAACCGTGCGGTGATCGCGGAAAGTCCACTGCCCGCCATCTTTGGTGCTGATGTCCAAATAACCAGTCGGGTGCAAAATTACTGCGTGCGTGGTGTTGGCGTCTTTGCGCCCAAAGGTCAGCCCGGCAATGGTGCTGCTTTCCTTGGTCAAGCGCATTTCGGCTTCCAGCGAATAGTCACCGCTGAATGCCGCGTCGTAAGTCAGGTCGGCAGTGAAAAATTCACCTGGAGCACGACCTGCGGCCTCGTCATCGACGAGTCTGGCTTCAATCATCGCGCCGTAAGCGTCATATGCGTCCGAACCCGACCAGCCGCTTAAATCCAACTCGTTATATGCCACCTTCCAACGCGCCAAGCTCTTGCCGGTTTCTTCGGCCACCTGCGAGTAGAAGTCCAACGCCTCCGGCAACGAGAACTGCGCGCTCATGCGGCGGGCAATTTCCAACGCCATCAACGGCATGTCGCGATTGCGGTACGACTTGGCCAACTCCAAGCCACGCTCCAGCATCTTGACCTTCAACGAGACATGGCGACGGAACAGCGGATCCAACTTGCGCAGTTTCTCTTTGCCGACCTCGTAACGCGGGTCATCGGTTTTGCCGCGCAGTTCCAATTCACGAGTGAACTGCAGATAAAGGCCGGCGGCGCGATCCAAAAGCTTTTGGCTTTCCAACGCACCGGCTAGCTTCCAAAGCACCTCAGGATCTTCCGGCTGGTGCAAATAAGCCTCTTCTAGAAATTCGACCGCAACATCGGTTTCGCCGCGGTCTAGCGCAGCAGTGCCGTGTTCAAAGTTACTCTTTCGCGCGGCGCGCTTGCCTAGTTGAATATCGCGCAGCTCCAAAATCCAGTCTTTCCAGATTTCGTTCAACGCGTCGATATCTTCCACCGGCGACAACGGCGCCTTATCAATCACAAAGGCTTCGAAGTGATTGACGCGATCGCCAAAGCCTTTGCTGCCGGCACCCGAGTAGTAGTACTCGCGCAACGAATCGCGATAAACCAATTGGCCTTCGTCGTTGCGGTAGTTGTACAAGAAAAACACCACGCCCCAAGTCGGCGCGTACCACGGCGGACCCCACTGGTATTGATTCTCGACCAGAATGCGCAGGCTAGGCGCGTTTTGCGGCGTCGCCCATTCGCCTTCCTCATCGCGCACGCCTTCCTTGTAATCGGCCATCCAACCGCTTTCCATGCGTCGCGCCAGTGGGAACAAACGGTGGGTGGCCGGTTGATTCCAACGCACCGAACCGTTCGACAAAATCGTCGTGCCTTCAAAGAACGACGCATAACCTTCGTTCAACCAACCCGGCACACCGCCGCGCCCGGTCAGCGATACGAATTGGTGGGCTGCTTCGTGAAACAGCGTGCCATACATTTGGCGAATGGTCTCGGTGCCGGATGGACCGCCCAAGAAAGTTTGCACCGAACTGCCGTTAAAAAAGCCGCCGGTCCAATCGTTCTTCGGTTTGTTGTTGTACTTCAAATACTCATCGCGATTCTTATAAACCATCACCGTAATCTTCGGTGTGGCGCCGCCGTCTTCTTTGTACTTGAAAAACTTGCGGTAAGCCTGGTTCATCTGCTCCATCGCAATGGACGACGTCTGCAGCACCAAAAAACCGGCGTTGGTTTTATAGCGATAATTCTCGGTCTCTTTGGTCCACGCGTTTTCCCATTCTTCGTGCTTGGCATTTTCCTTTGCCAGCCATTCCGGATCCAAACCTTCGGTCGGATCACCACTGCCGGCAAAAGCATCCTCAACGGCGACGTCCTTGCCACCGGTGCGGCGAATAAACTTGATCCCGGCGCGTGCATCGGCGTGATAGGGATCGATCAGCAGCATCTCGGCATAGACTTCCAACGCCGAGTGAAATCGCCCTTTTTTGGCGTGGTCGCGAGCCAGTTTGGCCAGCTGTGCCAGGTGATCGTCGGTCAGATTGACGAAGTCCTCGGCGCGCAAATCCAACAGCGCCAGCTTTTCGAGGACTTCCTTGCGCACCTTGCGGCTGGCGGCCGGCTTCTTCGCCGAATCGACGACATTCAGCCAGCGGTGATAAGCCCAAACGCTGGTATCGATGTCGCCGCCTTCCTCGGCCAGTTCGGCTAGAGCTCGTAACGCCTCCAAGTGGCGGTCATCGCGTTCCAGCGCTTTTTCAATCGCCGCCCGCGCCCCGGCGACGTCGCCTTCTTCGCGCAAACGTGCCGCGTTGCCCAGATACTTGTCCAAATACGGGTCGCCATTTCCAGCGAGGGGCCGGCTACTAGTCGCCGCTGGACTGCTCAGTGCCGCGGGTGCTTCGACCTCCGCTCCGGTGGAAATCGCAACGCCCTCTGTAGCGGGCGCTTCCGGCGCAAACCGGGTGGAGTGCCCCAGCAACAGCGGGGGCCACAGCACAAGCAGGGCGAGGGCTTTCAAACGACTTCTGATCCAGGGGGCTGAGAGGTGGTACGGCGACGAAGCTGGCCGCAGGCGGCGTCCTGATTGCCTCCCAAGCTGGTGCGCAATGTGACCGGAAGGCCGGCGTTGCGAATCACTTGGGCGAAACTCTCCATGTCGGTGGCGTCCGGCCGTTCGAAGGGGAGTTCAGGTACCGGGTTGTAGGGGATCAGATTTACGTGGCAACGCCGATCTTGCAAGAGATTTGCCAGTTTACGGGCGTGCTCGAGGCTGTCGTTTTGGCCGCGTAACAAAACGTATTCGATGGTGTACTCGCGACCGGTAGTGAAAAACAGCTGGTCGGCCTCGGCCAAGGTGTCGACTAGGCTGCGTTTTTTTACGCCGGGGACCAGTTGATGACGCAGTTCATCCTCGGATGCGTGCAGCGAAATGGCGACGCTGACTTGGCGACCCCATTCGGCCAAGCGCGGCAGCGTGCCCTTCGGCGCGACGGTCGACACGGTGATACGGCGGGCGGCGAAATTCGAGCCTTCAGCAGCCATCAACGCATCCAGGGCGGCCAACGTGGCGTCGAGGTTGTGGCCGGGTTCACCCATGCCCATGACCACCAAACGGCGGAAATCGCCCTGCTCGCGCCGCAGCCACAGGGCTTGCTGCAGGATTTCGGCGGCGGTCAGGTTACGCGCGACGCCTTCCATGCCGCTGGCACAAAAAGCGCATTTGACCGCGCAGCCGACTTGGGTGCTCAGGCAAAGCGTGCGGCCTTGGGTGCCGGGCATGCCCACTGCCTCGACCAACGAGCCATCGGTGTAACGCAGCAAGATTTTGCTGGCGCCGTCCGGAGCGTGGCTGATTTTGACCAACTCCGAGGTCAGGATCGGCAATTCCGCATCGAGGCGTTGGCGCAACGCCGCCGGCATATCGGTCATCTGCTGCCAGTCTTCCGCACCGCGCTGAAAGACCCAGCGCGCCGCATTGCGACCATGAAAAGCCGGCACCCCAAGGTGCTGCTTAAAGAAGTCCGGCCACTGCGCCGGCGGCAGGTCGAGCAGATTGCTGATCTGGGCAAAGTCAGCCGCAGCGTCGGCGTCGCTCATGTCACGTCACGAATGATTTCGTAAATTTCGTAAGCCCACTTTTTGGCTTTGCCGTTGCTCGGTGGATTGCAACCACCGACGCCAAGGTGGCCGCCGCCGCCGTACTTCTTCATCAACTCGCCGAGGTGGACCGGGTTTTGCGGACGGTTCCACGGGTTGCTGGCCACGGTGATGTGCACGCCGGCGCGCGTCGGCAACATGGTCACGGCGTAAAACAGCTCGGGGTACAAGTAGAACGGGCTGAAGCGTTCGCGGCGGATTTTTTTCGAGCGTAGGTCGGCAATCATCGCCGAGACCGTGCGTTCCAGCATGGTGTCGGGGAAGGCTTCCAACGCCGAATCGCGGTTGCGACAGGCGCGCTCGTAGCAACGCTGCACATCGGGATCGTCGGCAACCTGAATCAATGGGTAATTGCGCATCAAATGCAACACCCGATCATGAAAGTGGAAGTTCGGCGCAGTGGTCAGCGCACGCATCACCTGCAGCGCCGGGTCGCGGCCGAATAGTGCTAACTTGGCACTTGCAAAAGAAGCGGAATCGATGATGTTGCTCCATTGCACCAGCTCATCAAAACGCGACCCAGGATCCCAATTCCAGTGCTGACGCGCGTGCTTGAGAATAATGGGTGGGCAGGACGGCGATTCCGGATCGAAAGCGTGGGTTTCGCTCGGTTCGAACAGCGCCTGATCTTCTTCGCTAATAAAGGTGGTGGGGTGATGGTCGAACCAATAATCGGCGCGTCGGTGGAAGTGAAAGTCCACCACGGCAAAGCGTTCGCCGAGGCTGAATTCATTCCAATGCAGAGTGCGGTCGAAATTGACCCCAGACCACTTTAAGTCCTGCTCGCGCCCCGATTGTTCGAGAGCCTCGGCAAGCAAGGCACCGGCGGCCAGGCCGTCGAAGTCTCGGTGGTAATAAATCGTCAGTGGGTGAGCGGTCACGGCGAGATTGGGCGGCTGCGAGGCGATCGGCGGCGGGGTTGCCTACGGAAGCTTTTTACCGTAGACGTGGTCTTGGAAGAAGGCCAGCCAATCTTGCTCAGTATTCTCTTCCAAGGCCTTGCGCAGCTCTTCCGTAGTCCAATGGGACCGACTTTTCAAAAGCTGGTTCAAGGTCTGGTCGAGCTTGGCGCGAGTGGCGCGTTTTTCGATGGCCAACCACACCAAGCCGCCACGTGTCATCAAACGCTTGGCACCCTGCAAGTCGGCCAACGGCATCAGCGTAAGCGGCCGCGGCAAAGCGCCCAAGGTGTTTTCGTTTTGCAGCCAGAATTCGACCATCGCCTCGGCTTCAGTGGCGAGCCCGGTGCTTTGCAAAATCCGCCAGGCGGCGTATTCAGAAAGCGATGCGGTTAGGAATACCGAACCGTGACCTTTGCCGGTGAGCTGAACGCCGAAGACATGCGAACTCAGTTTGCGCGCGAGTCCGGCGCGGCGGTTGCCGTCGATCCATTGCCCATCCACGGGCTCTGACAGCCACTGATTGTTTTCATCCAAGATGAACATTCCCGGCATGATCAAATCGCCACTGCCGCGGAAAGTGGTCACCGACCAGTGGTTGGCGGCGTTGGGCAGCCACTCGCTGAGCCCGCGTTGCAGCCGCGCAAACATGGTCAGCGTCTTTTCATAGCGCGACGCCTTCGAAGTCCGACGAATAGCAATCGCGTGGTCGGCCACCTTGTCGTACTCGTACATGCCGAGTACGAAGTACGGCCACGCTTTGGGGGCAACATTGGGCTGGAAAGCGGTAAATCGGCTACTGGTTTCGTCGTCGAGTTCAGACTTGGTGGCCGACGTCCCCGATAGCGCCTCCAGAAAAGCCGGCGATAGCACCTCCAAGGTGTGGGGTTGGGGTGCCAAGCGGTTCATTTTGGGCGCATAGGAGGCCGGCATTGCCATCCACGTACCGCCGAATCCACCTAGGCCGGAAGTCACCGCAATCAAGCCACCCGGCGGCGTGGAACGCTTTGGATCGAACATCGGGATGCGGTAGCGAACCTTGGTTTCGGTGGCCTCCTGCAGCAATGCACCTTCCGGCAAGTGCCAATTCGGACCCAACGGCCGCACGCCGTCGGCGGGTCGCCAGTTGATTTCAAAATCAACATTTTCCATCGCCGGGTCACTAGCATCGATGCGGATGTGGAAATGACCCAAAATGCCCTCCTCCAGGTCGGCGGCTCGAGCGCCACGGTCGACGTCGACTTCGGGCGGCGGCTTGGGCTTCCAGGCTTCGGGAAGAACGAAGGTAAGCAGCGCTTTTTCCGCCGCCTGTTTTTCGTGCAGCGGGCCGTCCCAATTGGCAATGATCAAATGATCGTCGAGCACCACTAAACGCTGTTCCAGGTAGCGATAGTCCTCCTCGGTGTGCAGATACTCGATCGACGTGCCTGCGCCATCCTGGCCGGCCCATTCACCCTTCCAAGCCGTCATCGTGTGCTTGGTTTTGGCGAGCATCGGCTTCCAGCGCGTTTTGCGCAAATTATCTGCGACCAGCTCACTGACCGCGCCCGGTGCGGCAAGCAAGTAGTGATGCACCTCGAAGGTTGCGTCACCGGCTTGATGGACGCTGGCCCAGGTTTCGACGTCGGGCTGCAGGCGCTGGAATTCGGCATAACCGGCGGGCAGATCCAGCTGGAATGGGGCATCGGCCACCTGAGCGGCGCTGAGCCCGAATGCAAGAGTGGCTACGGTCGCAAGGGCGAACATGCTGAACGACTACGGGGGTGAACGGAGCCGGTAACGGCCCAATTAGGCGCTTTCGCGCTGCGAGTCTTCGCCGCCTTCCAGCAACACGTTGACGTTGCCGTTGCGAATCATTTCACCGGTGACGACAAAGCTACGCGGCGGCTTGCCGTAATCGGGAAGCTGGAACAACAGGTCGTGCAAAGTCTCTTCAAGAATGCTCCGCAGGGCACGCACACCGGTTTCGCGTTCATTGGCCTTCTTGGCGATTTCGACCAAAGCTTCTTCGGTGAAGCTGAGTTCGTGATCTTCCATCGCGAAGTAAGCCTGGAACTGGCGCACCAGGGCGTTTTTCGGTTCGGTCAGAATGTGAACCAAGTCGGATTCATCCAGCTCGTGCAGGTGCACGTGCACAGGAAGACGGCCGACGAATTCCGGAATCAAGCCATACTCGATCAGGTCTTTGGAATCGACCGGTTCCAGCAGGCGTTCACGCTCGGCTTTGTCGGTTTCTTCCACCTCGTTTTCGTGGCCGAATCCGATCATGCTGCCACCGACGCGACGGCCGATGATTTCCTCGACGCCGGCAAAAGTACCGCCGCAGATGAACAGCACGCCCGAGGTGTCGAATTGAATGTTCGACTGTTCCGGGTGCTTGCGCCCGCCCTGGGGCGGCACGCTGGCGACGGTTCCTTCAAGGATCTTCAGCAGCGCTTGCTGCACGCCCTCACCGGAAACATCGCGAGTAATCGAAACGTTTTGCGTGGTGCGCGAAATCTTGTCGATTTCGTCCACGTAAATGATGCCGCGTTGCGCCCGCTCGAGGTCGTAATCGCAGTTCTGCAACAGCTTCAGCAGGATGTTTTCCACATCCTCACCGACGTAACCAGCTTCGGTCAGCGTGGTGGCGTCGGCGATCGCGAACGGCACGTCCAAAATCTTGGCCAAGGTCCGCGCCAGCAGGGTTTTACCCGAGCCGGTGGGGCCGATCAGCAACACGTTGGACTTTTCGATCTCGACGTTGGCCCATTCCGGCGTCTCGTCGAGCATCGCGATCTGCTGCTGCACCTGCAGCCGCTTGTAGTGGTTGTGCACGGCGACAGCAACCACGCGCTTGGCTTCGGTCTGGCCGTAAACGTAAACGTTCAGCGAATCGACGATCGATGACGGCGTCGGAATGCTGTCGACGGTGGCACCAGTGAATCCCTCCGGTGCAACTTGGCTAACTCGACGCGTTTCCTCACGCAGAATCGAGTTGCAGATATCCACACATTCGTTGCAAATATAGATCCCTGGGGGACCTGCGATCAGGGATTGGACCTCTCCCCGAGATTTTTCGCAAAAGGTGCAGCGTTCCACGCTGCCTCGTTCTGTACCACGCGCCATTGCTTCGATTTTATGACAAGATCCACCACTTGACGGTAATCCGCCGCCTTTTTTTCGCTACCTGGGCCACAAAAGGGCTAAAGCAGTGCTTTTCCGGTGAAATTCAGGAAAACTGGCCCCTAGGAGCCAAAGACCTTATCGACAATTCCGAACTTCAATGCTTCCTCAGCACTGAGAAAATTATCGCGATCGGTCGCTTTTTCGATTTCTTTAATCGTTTTGTCGCAGTGGTGGGCCAAAATCCCGTTCAGGCTCTTCTTCAGCTTCAGGATTTCGTTGACCTGGATTTCCATGTCCGACGCAGTGCCCTGCGTGCCGCCCCACGGCTGGTGAATCATCACCCGCGAGTTGGGCAGAATGAATCGCTTGCCCTTGGTGCCGCCGGCGAGCAGCACCGCGCCCATTGATGCGCACTGGCCCACGCAATAGGTGGCAATGTCGCAGTCGACGTACTGCATGGTGTCGTACATCGCCAAACCAGCGGTTACCGATCCGCCGGGGCTGTTGATGTACATCTGGATGTCCTGGTTCTTGTTTTGCTTGGCCAGGAACAGCAGCTGGGCCACAACTGCATTCGCCACCTGGTCATCGACCTGCGTGCCGAGGAAGATGATGCGGTCCTCGAGCAGTCGCGAATACAGGTCGTAGGTGCGTTCCCCACGTCCGGTTTTCTCGATGACGTAAGGAATGGTGTAGAAGGCGTTGGTGTCAGTCATGGCCGTGTGCTGTAAAGGTACGTTTACGCTTCCTCAGCTTCAACTGTGTCGGCATTTTCCTCGACTTGCTTGATCAGGAAAGCGCGAACCTTACCGGTCAAGATGTCGCTGGCGACGTCGTCCAGGCGGCCCTGTTGGGCATAGACATTGCGCACCGTCTTCACGTCGACGCCATGGTGCTGGCTGATCGCGCGCAACGCCTGCTCCATCTCGTTCTTCGTGACCGGAATCTGCTCCTGCTCGGCGATGCGGCGAATCAAGAAGTACGACTTCAAGCGCGACTCGGCGGCAGTGGTGATGGCTTCGGTTTCGCCGACGACCTGCTCGCGAGCGGTTTCCTCTTCGATGCCCTGCTCTCCCAAACGAGCCACTTCCTGCTCGATGGTTTGCTTGACCTCTTCGTCGATCATGCCTTGCGCCAACTGGAACGGGCGGCGGTCCATGATCGATTGAATCATCGCGTCGGCCTGACGGTTGCGCTCGGCGCGTTCGGCTTCTTGAGTCAAGCCGTCCTTGACCTTGTCGCGCAGCTCATCGGCGGCAAAACCGCCCTGTTCGGCGATTTCTTCATCGGTGGCCGGGCGCGGCTTGACCAAGTTCTTGACCGTGCACTTCACTTCACCGGTCTTGCCGACCCAATCTTCCTGCGAGAAGCCTTCGTTGAACTCGCACGCCAAGCTGATTTCGTCGCCCTTCTTGGCTCCGGTCATCTTGCTGGTCCACTCGTCCTCTTCGACGCCGTACAGCGGCGAATCCAAGCCCAAGCGGATGTCCTTCGCATCCGGTCCGCCTTCACCGTCGAGGAAGTACTGCAGGTCCATCTCTACGGCGTGCTCTTCGTCCAGAGTTTGATCGTCTTCGGATTCATCAAAACGAAGATTCTTCTGGCGGATGTCTTCCAGAGTCAGGTCGATGTGCTCATCGTTGATGATGACCGGCTCCGGCTTAATGTCGAGCTCCGACCACTCCGGCAGTTCCACCTTCGGCGTGGTTTCCACCTCGACCTCGAAGTCCAACGACTGTTCTTCGTCGACTTCGTATTGGTCCATGTCGAAGTTCACCACGCGCAGCGCAGTCAATTCGGCCTGGGCAACGGCATCGCGGACGACGTGCTCGAACAAGTTGTTCTTGGCGTCATCGGCAACTTGGTCGCCGAGCAAGCCGCGCAGCACGTTGATCGGGATCTTGCCTTTGCGGAATCCTGGAACAGCCAGGTTCTTCCCTGCTTCCTTATAGGTCTGGTCGAAGGCTTCGACGATGCGTTCGGCAGGTACCTGGACGGCGAGCTTGTAATGGCAAGGGCCGATTTCTTCGGCTTTGACTTCGATGTTCTGAGTAGTGGCCACGATCTGCAGTAGAGGCGGGAATCAGGAATGGGCTTGCCCGGGTGGGCGGAACCGCGAGGGCCGCATATTCTCTACTCGCGTTGGCCGTGCGTCCAGCCTATAACACAGCGTCATGAAACAGCGGGGCACCTCTCCCTGGTTGACCGGATTTCTGGTCTTGGTGGTGATTAGCTTAGTGATGGCGGCTTTGTATATGAGCCGGCCGGATCCGCCGCAACAAATGGCGCCTGAGCCCGCCGCCGCGCCGGTTCATGTGCGCACGCTGGAGGAAGCCAGTCGCAATCACCGCATTCGGATTTATGGCCAGACGCGTGCTCGGCTTAGCACCACGGTGGCCATCGATCAGAGCGGATTGGTGACCTGGCGCGCGCCGCAGCTGGAAATCGGTCAGAGCGTGGCTCCTGGGTTGCCGCTGATCCAATTGGACTCTCAAAGGGCGGAATTAGCGGTTCAGGCAGCTCGGGCAGCTCAAGCTAGCGCCGTTAGCACGGTGAAATGGCGCCAGGCCGACGTCGCCGTTGCCGATGCCGAGGTCAAAAATGCTGCTGCCGCCGAACCGGTGGCGCGGCGCGAGTTGGAACGGCAGAAGGCCATGGCTGCTGGCGGAGTGACTCCCGAGAGTGCGACCGATCAGGCCGAAATCGCGTGGTTGGCTGCCGATGGGCGGCTGAAGATGGCGAAGCAGTCTCTGGCCAGCGCGGAGGCTGCCCGGGCCGCGGCGCAATCTCAGCTGGAAGCGGCGGCGGTTGCGCTGAGCCAAGCCGAGCTCGAGTTGCAGCGTTGTGAATTGGCTGCTCCCATCGGCGGTGAAGTAATCGCAGCGATGGTCGAGGTGGGTCAATGGCTTTCGCCGGGCATGCCGGTTTGCCAAATCGTCGATCGCACCACTTTGCTGGTCGACGCGCCGCTGCCGAATTCGGACGGCGTGCTCGATCCAACTGGTTTGAAGGCGACGGTGAGTTTCCCTGCATACCTGGATGCGCGCGGCAGCTTGCTCGAATTTGAAGCCGATGTCTTCGGCTTTGCACCGAATGCCGCCGCTCAATCGCGTGCGCGAGTGTTGCAGCTGGAGTTCGACAACCGCAGTCGCAATTTGCCCACCGGCGCCTTCGCCGAGGTTTGGCTGGATCAAGGACAACGCACCGCCATTTGGTTGGCGCCATCCGACTTCCGTGTCGGCGATCATGGACCGGAAGCGGTAGCCGTCGTCGATGGCAAAGCTCAGGTGCGGGAACTGCGTTTTGGCCGCACCTTGATCGACGCCGACGGCAACAGTTGGCATCCGGTTTTGGAAGGATTGAGCGCCGGCGATGTCATTGCCGTCGACAATTTGGAAACTCCGCGTGATGGCGATCCACTGCTGGTAGTGCGATGAAATCGATCATTCGATTTGCAGTTCACAATCCGGTTGCCGTCAACCTGATTTTCCTAGGCGTACTGTTCATCGGTTGGCTGATGCTCGGCACCTTGCCGCGCGAAGTCTTCCCCGAATTCGCCAAAGATGCGGTCGAGGTGCAGGTGATTTACCCCAACGCATCGGCCGACGAAATTGAACGGCTGTGCGTAATTCCCATCGAAGAAGCCGCCGATGGATTGCAGGGAACTTACGAGGTCAGTTCCAGCGCGCGGCAGGATATGGCGCGCATCTTCATTCGCTTGGGTGAAGGCACCAATCTGCAGGAATATTTAGATGAGTTAAGACAAGAGGTCGACATCATTCAGGACTGGCCGGAAGATGCCGAAGATCCGCGCATCTTCGAGCAGAAGGTGCAGTTCCCGGTGGTGACGATTAACTTGTTCGGCAACTTGAATGAGTGGCGCAAGCGCGACGTTGCCGAGCAGTTGCGTGATCGCGTCAAAACCATTCCCGGCGTTTCTTCGATCACTTTGCTGGGTTTGCGCGATCCGGAGTTGCGCGTCGAAGTATTGCCGGTTCAATTAGAGCGCTATGGCATTAGCCTGACCGAAATTGCCGCGCTGCTCGGTCCGCAGGTGCGCGACTTGCCCGGCGGTACTTTGGAAACCGCCGCCGGTGAAACCGTGCTGCGCATATTGGGCGAAGAAACCGATCCGGTTGCGTTGGGTCAAAAAGTTATCCGCGCATTGCCCGACGGCACCATCATTCGTTTGGCCGACGTCGCTGTGGTGCGCCAGGACTTTGAAAAAGCGCTGACCAATAGTCGCTACAACGGCTACCAATCGGTGTCTTTGCAAATCGCCAAAGACAAGGTAGGGGACACGATCACCATCGTCGATCGCGTCAAAGAAATGGTCGAGGAGTTTCGGCCGTCGCTGCCGCAGGGTTTGTCGATGGGCATTTCCAGCGACTTCTCCATCTACGTGAAAAACCGTTTGCGCACGCTGTTGCAATCGGGTTTCTTCGGCTTGGCGTTGGTGCTGATCATTCTGTGGATCTTCCTTGATGCACGCACCGCGCTGATGACGGCAATGGGCATTCCGGTTGCGGTGATGGGCGGCGTGATCGCGATGTCGTTCCTCGGCATCACGATGAACATGTTGAGCATGTTCGCCTTCATCTTGGTGCTTGGCTTGGTGGTGGACGACGCCATTGTCGTCGTCGAAAACTGTTATCGATACGTCGAGCGCGGCATGAGGCCGGTGGACGCTGCGTTGCAAGGCTGTAAAGAGGTCGCGTGGCCGGTGGTCACTACCGTTTGCACCACGGTGGCGGCCTTTGGTGCCATTTTGATGATCGAAGGCGAACTCGGCCAATGGATGAAACCGGTACCTTGGGTCGCCGGTTTAACCCTGGTGGCCTCGCTGATTGAAGCGTTGCTGGTTTTGCCGTCGCACTTTGCCGATTGGGTCAAAGAGGACATGATCGGCAAACAAACCGAGACCCAAAAGCGTGGCCGTTGGTACGACGGCGTGCAACGCTTTTACGAGTGGTCGCTGCATCGAATTTTGCGTCATCGCTACCCGGCGGCATTGGCTGCTTTGGGCACTATTCTGTGCGCCGGGGCGTTGTTCCAATTCGGCCACTTGAAGTTTGTGCTGATGCCGAAATTTGAAGCGAAGCTGTTCTTCGTCAACGTGGAAACGCCGACCAGCAACAGCTTGGATCAAACCTACGAAACGCTGCGTTTCTTCGAGCGCGAGATCGACAAGTTGCCGAAGTACGAGCTGGAGTCGTATGTGGCGTTGGCCGGTGCGACTTATTCCGATCAGCAGAACTACCGCACCGGCTCGCACCTGGGCCAAGTGTTCGTCGAATTAGCCGAAGGCGGCGAACGCACGCGATCGACTGACGAGATCCAAGCCGACCTGCGCGAACGCTTTGCCGGTGCCCCCGGTGTGCTGCGCATCGACTTTTTGTCGCCGCAAGCCGGTCCCGTCGGCAAGCCGATTGAAATGCGCCTCTATTCGCAAAACGACGACGCATTGGCGGCGGCATCGGAGCGAGTGCAGGATTACTTAAAGTCGTTCCCAACCGTGTTCGACGTGCGCGATGACCTGCTACCCGGCACACGTGAAATTCGATTTAAGCTGACCGACGAAGGCCGCATGCTCGGTTTCCACGAGGTGCTGCTCGGCCAGCAAGTGCTCGGCGCTTATTACGGCAATCGCGCCGCCATTCTGCGCTTGGGTCGTGACCCTGCCGACTTGTTGGTGCGCAATCCCGAAGCGCTGCGGCTCGACTTCACCGCGCTACGGCAAATGCGCGTCAAGAGCCCGGCGGGGGATTGGCATCCGTTGGAGCGCGTTGCCAACTTGGAGGAAAGCTCCGGCTTGGCGCAGATCACGCGCCGCAACCGTCAGCGTTCGGTGACGATCACTGCCGACGTCGAAGCCTCCGGCAATGCGCGTGAAATCATGAACGATGTATCGACGCATTTTGCCGATCCCGAAGTGCTCGGTGCCGGCGTCGCGTTGGATTACGGCGGCGATACCGAAGCCACGCGCGAATCGATGGAGTCGTTAGCGCGAGCGATGGCGATCAGCTTTTTGATCATCTACTTCCTGCTCGCCTTCCTCTTCCGAAGTTATATGCAGCCGGTAGTGGTGCTGTTTTCGGTGCCGTTCGGCGCGCTCGGCGTTTTCTTCGGCTTCTCACTGATTGGCCAGCCGCTTTCCTTCATGACCATGCTCGGCGTGCTTGCCCTCAGCGGGGTGGCGGTGAACGATGCACTGGTACTGGTTGATTTCGTCAACCAACACCGACGACAAGGCCACGGCCTCATTGAAAGCGTGCATAAAGCCGGATCGGTGCGCATGCGGCCGGTGCTGATTACCTCGATGACCACCATCGGCGGTTTGATCCCATTGGCTTTCTTCGCCAGCGGTCAGGCCAAATTCCTTTCGCCAATGGCGCTGTCCTTAGTCTTCGGCATGGTGTCGGCGACGTTGATGACCTTGGTGTTGGTGCCGATCGGCTACGTCATCCTCGAGGATTTCCTCAGCTTGTTTCGCCGCCGCAAAAAGCCGCAAGCCGACGTCGCGCCGGCGGCTACTGATTGATCACCTGCGCGCCTTCCGGAGCTTGGTAATCAAAGCTGCAATCCTGCGGCAGTTTGGTGCCCCAAAAAGTAAATCGCAACTGCCAAGCAACGCTGCCATCCTCGCGCAGCAGCCTCAAGCCCAGTGGTGCGCTGGTGGCGCGATGCAAGGTGATTTGCACCTTGCGAGGTTGCCAAAATGCGTCGCGATGACCGATCGCGGCGAGGAATTCACCGCTGGCCACAGCTTCCAACTCCACTTGGTCGACAGCACCCTTTAGCACGCTTTGAAAGCTGCAATGCGCAGTCGCCATCTGCCATAAAAACAGCGGATGCAAATCAGCCGGACTGAGTTGATTGGCGCCCTGGTCTTCGGCGACGGCCAGCGATTCCAAGTCCGTCAACTTCCGTTTCAAAACGATGGGCTCAGGGACGGAAACAATGCCGCTTTGCATCCACAACCATTCGCCATCGGCCACTTGTAAGTTGTCGATATGCATGGCTTGGTTGTTCAAATCCGGCAATACCATCGACGTGCCGGCTTGTAAGCGATAGTGGCTAACATCCTGCTGGGCCAACTGACCCTTGTGCTCGACATGCACCTTGCGACCGTTTTCGGTCATGTCAAAGCGCATCTCAAAGTCGGTAGTGAAGACGTCTTGGTAATGCGCTTGCGCAAGCTCCAGCCACTGTTTCGCTGTGGGCTCGGAACCGCCACAAGCCGGCAGGGCCAGCAGCAACAGACAAAGGATGGCGCGGCCAATCACTACGGCATCCCGAACAAACGCTTGAACGGCTGCTTGTCCAGCAGAGGCTCAAACTCGGGCAAATCGCGATAAGGCGCTAATTCGGAAGCACTCATGCGCGTGCGCGCCAACCAGTTGCCGGCCTCTTTGGTTTTGCGTGCACCAGCTGCGGCGCGCGATGCATACAACCAATCGCTGGCACGCAGACGTCCGCGGCGCGCTTCGGCGATGGCGATGCCGTCTTTGTACGACTTATAGGCTTCGCGGAATTCGCCAAGCTCGACTTGCAGTTCGCCCAGTTCGAGATGGTTGCGCCAATTGGCACGGTTGCGACGGACTTCGGCCTCGGGACCGGCTAACAGGAACTTCTTGCCGCTCTTTTCACCCATGCGGTGCAGGGCCCACGCGGTTTGGGTGGCGAGCGGATCGCCGTCTTTATCGCGCAGGATGGCGCCCAGTTTGCGCTTGCAATCGCGCCACTTAAATTCGGCGACGCCGTGTTCCAAGATGGCGAGGCCGGTGGTGCGCAATTGCAACAAATTGCCGCTTTCCAGCACCTGATCCAAGACCGCGTCTTCGGCTTCTTCGTCGGGGTGGGCGACTAGGAAGGCAAACAGCGCATCATGCTCGCGGGCGTGGCCCATTTTCAGCCACACATCAGGTAGGGCAAACTCGGCCGGTAGTTCACGACCGGCCAGCGCATTCAGCACGTCGATGCGTACGCTGCGATCCAACGCGGCAAAAGGTGTTCGTCCGACCCAGCCCTGACACAGCTCTTGCGGACCGAAGTTCAGCAGCGCCATCAGCGATGCCGAGCGCTGACTGACGTCGACACTCCGCAGGCGGCTTTCCAGGACGCGCAGCGAGGTCGCGCCACCGTTTTTGCAGACGGTGCCGTACAGTTCGGATTCCATGCCGCTGGGCAAGTTGGCGAACATCATCGCCAGCCGGTCGGCACCGCTGGAGTCGACGACCAGTTTGAGCGCGTCGAGGTGCTGCTGGATGCGCGCGGTGCTGCGCGATTTGGCGCTCAGCTCAAGCTCGAGGCCAAGCAGGATCGGATCTTGGATCTCTGGCGCGTGATCCATCAGCACCTGGTTGAGCACGCCGTCGGGCGACTCGAGCAGCGCAGCGCCGTCTTTTTCCCAAGCGCCGACGGCGGCGGCACGACGGGCGGCGGTGCGAGCGGCCAAATCTTGGGCGATCGCATCCAGCCCGGAGGCCTGAGGTGGGGCCTGGGCGGCGGAAAGGACGAGGACCGAGCAGAGCTGGAGCAGCATGCGACGCGAATTCTAACGATTTGCAGGGATATGTAGAATACCGGGCTCGATCGGTTCCATGGATTCTGCTTTTGATGTGCTCGTAGTCGGCGGTGGACACGCCGGCCTGGAAGCCGCCGCAGCCGGCGCGCGGTTGGGGGCGAAGTGCGCTCTGATCACGCTGGAAGCGGCCGCGATCGCGCGAATGTCGTGCAATCCGGCGATCGGCGGGGTCGGAAAAGGCCAATTAACCCGCGAAATCGACGCTTTGGGCGGCTTGATGGGGCGCATAGCCGACGGATCGGGCATTCAGTTCCGCATGCTGAACACCTCCAAAGGCCGCGCGGTGCAGTCGCCGCGGGCTCAGTGCGACCGGCCGATGTATGAAAAAGTGGCGCAGCAGCTGCTGGCCGAGGTGGACGGCGTCACCGTGGTGGAAGGCGAGGCGGTCGATTTTTTGTGGCGAGAGGGCACCCTGAGTGGGCTGCGGATGAGCGACGGCCGGGAAATCCACGGCCGCGCGGTCATCCTGACCACTGGCACCTTTTTGGAAGGTACGTTGCACACCGGGTTGGAGCAAACTCCAGGTGGACGCGCCGGCGAGGGCGGCTCCTATGGACTGGGGGACGCGCTGCGTGCATTGAAGCTGCCCACCGGCCGCCTCAAAACAGGCACGCCGCCGCGCATCGCTATCGACAGCGTCGATTATGCGGTGATGCAGGAGCAACCGGGCGACGCGGTGCCGTCGGCGTTTTCGTTTTTGACTGAGGAATTGCCGGAACAGCAGGTGTCGTGTTGGATGACGCGCACGAACGCTGCCACCCATCAAATTGTGCGCGACAACTTGGATCAGGCACCGATGTACGCCGGGCGCATCGACGGCGTCGGTCCGCGCTATTGCCCGTCGTTGGAAGACAAGATCGTGCGCTTTGGCGACCGCGATAGTCACAACGTATTCCTCGAGCCGGAAGGCTGGGATTCGGAACTGTTGTACGCCAACGGCATTTCGACGTCGCTGCCGGTGGAGATTCAAGAACAGTTCGTTCGCACCTGCCCCGGCATGGAAAACGCAGTGATCGTGCAGCCGGGTTATGCGGTGGAGTACACCTTCGTCGCGCCGCGTTCGCTGCGCCGAACCATGGAGTTGCGCGACTATCCTGGTGTTTACTTGGCCGGTCAAATTTGCGGCACCAGCGGTTATGAAGAAGCAGCAGCGCAAGGGTTGATTGCTGGTTTTAACGCAGCCTTAAAACTGCGCGGCGACGAAGCCTTCGTGCTTGGACGCCACGAGGCGTACATCGGCGTTTTGATCGATGACTTGGTGGTCAGCGATCCGACCGAACCCTATCGCATGTTCACCTCGCGCGCCGAACATCGGCTGTTGCTGCGCCACGACAATGCCGATGCCCGCTTAACCCCGCGAGCGATGGCAATCGGCGGGGTTTGCCAGCGACGTGCGCAAGTTTGGGAGTCCAAAAAGCAGCGATTAGATGCAGCGCGCGAACAGCTGCAGCAGCGCTTTGATCCGCGCATTTCTCAGCAAGGCGGCGGCAAACAAGTGCGTTTGCACGACATCATGCGCCGCGTGCAAGACGGCGGTTGGCAAAAGGTATTGGAGCTGGCTCCAGACTTGGCCGAGCTCGGCTTAAGCAGCGAAGAATGGGAAACGCTGCAAGCCGATCTGCATTACGAAGGCTACGTCAAGCGCCAACAAGATTGGGTCGATCGCGGCGCGCAGCGCGAACAAACGCAAATCCCCGACGGCTTCAACTTCGACCGCATTTCCGGTTTACGCAAAGAAGCGCAGCAAACTTTGATGGACGCGCGCCCAGCAACATTGGGCGCAGCCGGTCGTTTGGCAGGTGTTACGCCTGCTGACTTAGCGCTGGTTGAAATCTCCTTAGCGCGCTTGAACCGGTAGCTCCATGGCTTTGCCATTGGGGCCGGTGAAGACAACTTTGGTGTCGTCGGCGATGGACAATATCCATAAGTCGACGCGTTCCTCAATGCGCTCCTGCTGCAAGCGCGCTTCAATGATTTGCTTGAGCGTCGGGTCGGAGAGAGTCAGCAACTCATCGACTTTTGCTTCGCTGGCCGAACTGTTGGCAAGCATGTTGGCGCGCACTTCTTCGCGCTTCGATTCAAAATAAGCTTCAATCTCGGCCTCGGTAACGCCTTCGGCCATTGCGTTGAATTCTTTCATCATTTCACGCAGGCGGAATCGGCGTTCCAAATGCTGACGCAATCCGTCCTCGCCGAGGTGATTGAGCAAGACTTCACGCGAACCTCCGGCATTGGCTTCAAACTCTTCGGTGAAGTGCTCGAAGTCATGCGCGTTGACCTCGCCGTGGTCCTCTTCATGGCGACGAATCAGTAAGAGGTCGCGGATCAGAGGCTGCATCAAAGTGGCAGGATCAGCGAAAAAGCCGTCGCTGATTTGGGCGAGACGTTCGTCGGAAATATGGTTTGCATTGTCCTCTTGAGAGAGGAAAAAACGCGTCCATTCAGGAGTCAAAAATTCGCGGATCACCACCGACGGAACTTCGACGCCATCCAAGCTCATCGCATACGGCCCAGGCACTTCCGGCGACTCCCAAAGCACGCCTTCACCAGAACTTTGCGCTTCCAATGCTTCGGTGCTATCCGATTCGCTGCCGCATCCGGGCAGCAAAACCAGCAGAATGAACAACAGGACTAGTTGAGGGAATCGGGGAGGGGTCACGTCGGCAGCTCGGTTGCGGGAAGAAAAATGCGGAGGGTGCCGAAACACCCTCCGCATACTCTAGATCAGCGAGAAGATCCAGCTACGGCTTAGTAGCGGTTCTTCTGGTTGTTCATCGTGCTGTAGTGGTTTTGACCCGAGCAGCTTTCGTTGTAGTTGTGGAAACCACCGAAGGCACCGGTGTCCAAGTAGGCCTGCATGATGCAGTTGCCGTCACAGCAGTGCTGCAAGGTGTAGTTGTGACCCGCTTCGTGCTGAACGATGGCAGCTTGGGTGGTCTTGTTGCCGTACAAGGTGCTCAGCTGACGCGGCAGGCCGATGTAACCCACACCAATAGCGTTGCCCGGAGTCGGGTCGTCGGAGAAGGCGATCATCATGTCTTGACCGTTGAGGCCGCCACCTTCGCTGTAAGCTTCGTCCAACAACTGAACGATGTCGTTGCTGTCCTTGGAATCCCACTTGTAACCTTTACGCGGCACAAAGTTGATGCCCCAGTTGCTGAACAATGCGTCGTCGGCCAGTTCAACCACGTCGATGACGTTGGTGCGAATGTTCGGGATGTTGTTGTTAAAAGCCGAACGGTACTCTTCGTCTACCGGGTGGGTGCAGTTAACGGTGGCGCGGATGCCGTTGCCACTGTTCTTGCTGCTGGTGTTGACGAAACCGGAGAGCATGCCGTAATAGGCTTCTTCTTCAGCAGTCCACGGGCGGTCGACCTGGAAATGATTGCCGTTGTGGGTGGTGAAGATTTCGGTGGAGTAGCGAGCATCAAACTCGCCGGCGGTGTCGAAATCGGTCAGGCTCGGCAACTGGTTGTAGACCTGGCCGGTGCTGTCGATGTATTGACCTGAGGAGAGGGGTACTGCTACTGCGGCAGCGATGAGGCCGATGGCAAGAGGAATCTGCATGGTTGATTCGTAGGGTGACTTGGGTCGGCGGAAAGCTCGACCGCGGGGGGAGTTACAGGACACAACGGTCCCAGGTAGGTGGAGGGTACTAGATCCGTTAGGGTTCCTGGAAATCCGGGAAAATCCGGCTAAAAGTGCCTTTATGGAGCCTTGACTTTGGCCTCCGCCGCCGCCAAAGCTTGCGCCAGTGCCGCCAACTCGGTCTGCAATCGCTGCTTCTCGCGTACCAGCAGGCGGTGTTTTCGCCCCTGAAACGGCATCGATAAGAACACCCACGCTTCGCGCAGTGCTTGGTTGCGGCGACGGGCGAACGAGCGCACCGACAATCCGGCAAAGGGCAAAAGCAGCAAACTAAGGAATGCCCAACCCCAGCCGAACGCGAAGCCGATGGTTAGGGTCAGCGCCAGCTGCCACAACGGGAAAAACAGCATGCTGGCGAGCAGTTGAATGGTCGAAAAGACGTCGTCCGGGTCATCGCGCATGCTCATCACCCAGCGCACCAGCAGCACCGGTGGCAGATAGGCCAGCGTGCCAAGGACCACGGTGGGCACGCCGATCATCATCGCCAAAAAATTGCGCATCACGAATCCGACGACTTTTTTCGGATCATAAGCCGCTTCGAGGTGGTGGATGTCCAGCCCGTAGTTATCCAGCCGCGTGCGGAACACCGCCAAGCGCTCACGCAGACGCGCCACCCGCTGCGGGTCAATCTTTTCGAGCTCATCACCGGCGGCGGCAAAAGAGCGCAACCGGGCGACGCGGTGCTCACCATCCTGGGGCAGCAGTGCCTCGGTTAATTCCAGCAGCGGCAGGTCTTCCCATTGCTGCAAATTCAGCGTCACCGCTTTGATGCCTTCGCCGATGTGCCGCGTCAGCGACTCGACCGCTTGCCACGGATCGATTTCGTACTGCCGCTGCCAATCCGATACCAAAATCGGCTCGCCGATCTCGGCGGCAACATTGCTGCGAAAGTGAGTCTTACTGCGGTAGGTCAATCCCACCGGCACGATCTGGGTGCCCAACACAAATTCATGCTCGGCCTCGGCGCCCAACGCCATGCGCGCCGCGCCGGTTTTCATGCGCTGCAATTCCGGCTCGTTATGGCTGATGCCTTCAGGAAACAAACAAATCGCGCGACCATCGGCAAGAGCGTGGTGCACGTTGATGAACATGCCGGTATTCATGCCGGTGTCGTCGCCGTCTTGTTTGCGATAAACCGGGATTGCGCCGCCGGCAGTTGCCAGCCGACCGATGATCGGAATGTTAAATAGCGGAGCCTTGGCCAAAAACAGCAGACGTCGGCCGCTGACCTTGGCGACCACAATCGGATCGATCAATCCGTTGGGATGATTGGCGACGAAAATCGTCGGTCCGCTCTTCGGCGGAGCAACGCCCAACCGCGTCGACGTGTGGTACATGTCGACGATGCGGCCGAAGAAGGACTGCAGGTTCAAAGTGCGACGACTCGAGTGGTGCCGTCAGTCACTAAATCAAAAGCTTGCACGTAAATCAAGTCGGCGGCTGCGGCCGGAACTGAAGTGCTAAAGGTGTACCCACCTGTGCCGTCCACCGCGCCAACGTGTGCCACGGTGAAGTACGCCGAGCTCAAGCCCGACGTGATGACCAAACCCGAATAGGGATTCAGCCGCGAATAGCTGCCGGTGCCGGCTGCGAAGCAAAATGCCACCGGGCCGCCCGGTGAGAAGCCATTGACAACAAAATCCATTTGCCCGCCAGGTGCGCCGACAGGTTCCAAGGTCAGCGGATTGGGATCGAAAAAGTGGTGATCCAGAAACGGCGTGTGGGTCAAACTAGTTCCTTCAATCTCAACGGTGGCAATATCGTCTTCGATGAAGAAAAACGGCACCTCGTTTGAATCCGGTACCGGAATCGCGTTGAGGTACAGAATCACGTGGCCTTGCGAATCAAAAAGAGTGATGTTGGCCAGATCAGACAAAGTGTCGTACGACGCCAAGGTGAACGAAAGTGTGTTGACCGGAGGGTCGTAACTCAGCGTTAACGGGCCGTTATGCGCGGCAATGCAACGACTTTTCAAGCCTTTCATACCCTTGCCGGTCCACTGCAGCGCCAATCCGCTGTAGCTGCATCCGGGCAGCACCAAACCAGGGCCTTGGTTGTTGGCGATGGCGAATTCATCGACCACCTGCACGTCCAAAAGTGCAATGTGGAAGTCAGGCACCACAAAGGTTTCAAACTCCTCCGTCACCTGAGCCGAAGCTTGAGCGGCAAAGCAAAGGAGGAGGAGGGCGGTGGCTGAACACATGACGATGAACCCCGCCAGTGTAAGCGAAGATTGATGGGGAATAAATGCAGCCTGGAATTGCCAGCTATATGCTAGGTTTAGGCCTTCGCACTCGCCTCCATGCTTTTCACATTCTTATTCGCCCTCCTTCCGCAATCCGCCCAGTGGCAGGATTGGAAGGTGATCGGTCCATTTCCGCTGGCGGCCGACACCAGCCCGGTGGTGGCTCTGGAGCAGCCGTTGGCCCCCGAAGACCTGTTGGTGCGCATGCGCCGTGGCGGCAAAATCGAGCCGCGCGGCAAGGTTGAAGCGCCCAGTGGCGACAAGGTTCGCTGGCAGGATTTGCCCAAAGCCGGCAATCCGCTGAATCTAAACCGCTACATGCCCAGCAAGGGACAAGCGGTGGGCTATTTGTTCCGCAGCTTCGACTTCGAAGGGCCAGGCAAGTTGCCGGTGGAAGTGACCGCAGGTGGTGCATACAAGCTTTGGCTCAATGGAGAAGTCATCGCCGAGCAGACCATGCCGGTGACGTTGGCCGGTAGTGTCAAAGCGTTGCAGTTGGCAGCTGAGCCAGGGCGTAACTCACTATTGGTGAAAGTGGTTGGCAAGCCCGGCAATTGGGCGTTTGGCTTGCGCACCTCGTTCCGCTGGGAGAAAGAGGTCGCCGACTTGCAGCCGCGCATTCATAGCGCCATTGATCGCGGCGTGCAGTACTTGCTGGGCCAGCAGTTGGTGGATGGTTCGTGGGAAACGCACAGCGACGGCGGTTACCCCGGTGGCATTACCCCGGTGATGCTTTACACCTTGTTGAAGTGTGGATTAGGATCCGATCATCCGGCGGTGCGCCGAGGCTTTTTGTACCTCGAGCAATTCAACTTCAATAAGACCTATAGCGCCGGTTTTATGTTGCTGGCGCTTTCAGCGACGGCGGATCAAAAACATAAAAAGTGGGCGCAGGAGATCGTCGACTGGTTGGTGGAATCGTTGCCGCCGGGCAAGATTTACGGCTATCCGGGCAGTCCGGATATTTCCAACCACGTGGTTGCGGTCTTGGGTTTGAGTGCCGCCTGCCGCACCTTCGGAATTAAGATCGATCCCGAGTTTTGGGAAGACGTCATTGAAGGCACTCTTCGTGCGCGCACTGCCGAAGAGCATGTGATTTTGGCCGGCGGAAGCAAAGCCTATGAGCGCGGCTTTACTTACCGGCCACCCGGCGAAGCCTCCGGTTCGATGACTTCGGCGGGCATTACCGTGCTGCATTTGGCGGTGACGCAAATGGGCAGCAAAGCACCGTCACGCTTGCGCAAACAATGCGAAACGGCGATTCAAGGCGGATTGGTGTGGTTGGGAAACCACTGGTCAGTGACCAATAATCCACCCAATCCTTCCTGGCATTACTTCCAACTTTACGGATTGGAGCGCATCGGCAGTTTGCTCGATATCGGCCTGATCGGCGGCCACCCGTGGTATTTGGAAGGGGCCACCTATTTGGTCGACAACCAATCGCCGAAGGGGACTTGGGCGACCAGCGCTGCGCTGCGCGACATCGAGTTGTCGACGTGCATGGCGTTGCTGTTTTTGAAGCGGGCGACGTCGATGGCGGTGACGGTGGAAGAAAGCCCCGGTGAATTGGCCCAAGCCAGCACCGATGCCGAAGCCAACCCCGACATGGTTTTGAAAGCCAGCGGCGATACGCCAATGACTCTTTGGGTAGCCGATTCACGTGTCGCGCCGACCAAAGCGATGTTTTTCGCCACCGAGGTCGGCCATGAAGGCGAAGTGCTGAAGTTAGGCAAAGGCCAAGTTTTGGCGGGGAGGCCCACGTTGCGTTTTACTTTTCCGCGCAGTGGTCGCTGGCACGTTTGGTGTGAATTGGAAACGCCGGCCGGACCGTTAGTGAGTCCGAAGTTGGAGGTTCAAGTTCACCGGGTATTGACCCCTGAAATGTTGGACGCCGCCAGTCATTGGAAGCGCAACTTGCTGCGCGAAGCCGAATGGACTGCCAAAGCCTCTTCCAGCCGCGATGGGTCCAAACCCGAATTTGCGTTGGACGGAAAAGCCGGCTCGTCGTGGAAGGTGAAAAAGGACGATAGCGATCCGTGGATCCACATCGACCTCGGCAAAGGCGTGCGCGGTCAATCCATTTGGTTTACTTCGCCGCATACGCGATCCGCTGCTCAAGGAACCGAACGCCCGAGCAAGTTGTTAGTGATCGTCAATAAGCGCGATACTTATACCGTCGACTTGCCCGATCGCGCGCTGCATAAAACCGAATTGGTGCTGCCTAAAAAGACCAAAGTTCGTCAGGTGGAAGTGCACATTCAAGGCATCCACCATAACGAACTTGGTAAGTTTGAAACCGGATTGGCCGAGATTGAAATCCTGCCTTAACGGCTGATTTCGACCTCGAATCGGCGGTTTACGCGTCGACGCCTTGCGGCAGTGATCCGGTCAGGATCTTGCAGATTTCCAAGTACTTGGAACGCGTCTTGGCAATGATTTCATCCGGAATGGTCGGCGCCGGCGGCTTGCGGTTCCAGTCTTCCAGACCACGCAAGTAAGCACGCACGATTTCCTTGTCGTAACTCGGCGGCTCCGAACCCGGCTCGATGGCGTCGGCCGGCCAGTAGCGCGAGCTATCCGGAGTCAGCACCTCGTCGATCAACACGATCTTGCCATCCAAACGACCGAACTCAAACTTGGTATCGGCCAACAAAACGCCGGCTTCGGCACTGGAGTCGGCGGCGGTTTGGAACAAGCGCGAGGCAACCTCTTTGATCACCGCGGCTTCGTCGGCGTCGCCGATCAACTCAGTAGCTTCGGCCCAAGTAATCGGCTCATCGACTTCGGCCTTCGTGGTCGGCGTGTGCAAAACCTCGGGCAGCTTCGACGAGTTCTGCATGCCCTCCGGCAACTCATGCTCCCACAAACGACCGGTTGCTTTGTATTCGCGGAAACCGGAGCCGGCCAAGTAGGCGCGCAGCACGATTTCAACGTTGACGCGATCGGCGATGTGCGTCCAAGTGCAACGTCCGCGCAAGGCATCGTGATACTCTTCCGGCAAACCGGGAACTTCGGCCGGATCGCAAGTGATGCGGGCGGCGCCGATGGTGTCGGCAACTTGCTCCAACCAGTACTCAGTGATGTGAGTCAGCACGCGCCCACGGTCGGGCACGGTTTCATTCATCACCACGTCGAATGCACTGAGGCGGTCGGTCGCAACCATCAGCATTTGCTGTTGGTCGCCGTCCTTGCGATAAAGATCACGAACCTTGCCCTTGTAGAAGAGCTCCCAGCCCGGGATCTCAATTCCGCCGGCGTATCCGGCGGAGGAATTTACAGGAGTCTGCTGAGCGTCCATGCCGCGATTCTACCCTAGCCCGTAGATGAACCAAACCACCGCCGCCCATCCACCGCGGATTCAGCTGCCCGGCTGCAAGTCGCTGTCGCAGCGCGCGCTGATTTTGGCCGCCGGTGGCGCTGGACGCTGTGAATTGCGCGGTCTCAGCGAGTGCGACGACAGTCGATTCCTACTGCAGGCGCTTCAGGATTTGGGCGTGCAGGTGGCTATGCCTGGGCCCGTACTTCGCGGTTTAGGCGGCCCGCCACAGGGCAACGGCCAAGTGGTCGACGTCGGCGAGGCCGGGTCTTCGCTGCGCTTTTTGCTGCCGTGGTGCTCGGCTGGTCGCGGCACTTTCGTGCTGACCGGAGCGCCGCGCTTGTTTGAGCGCCCTCACGACGATCTGATCGAATTTCTGACCGAGCGCGGTGCAGTCATTCAACCGGTCGACGTCGCCGGCAGACCCGGTTTGCGCATCGACGCCAACGGGTTGCCGGCCGGCGATTGGCGGCCACCGGTGCTACACAGCAGCCAATACGCATCCGGAATTGCAATGGCCGCGGAATGGACCGCGCCGCTGGATTTGCAGGTGCCGGAGGATCTGCCGTCGCGCGGATACTTTGAACTCACGCTCGAAGCGATGCGCGAGTTCGCTATCAACGATCCGTTGCAACGCGGGGACGTCGGCAATCGCTCGAGCAGTGCCGCTAACGAGAATACGACTGGTCGATGCAATCCAAACCATTACGACGTCGCCGGCGACCCTTCCGGCGCAACCTTTTTTCTCGTTGCCACAGTTTTGCTCGGCGATCGATTGAGCAACGGCATGCTGCTCGGCCCGGCGTGGTCGATGACCCATCCCGAAGCGCAGCTTTTACTCTGGTTTGAAGAAAGCGGTTTGCTGAAACGGGACGGCGAACACTGGACCCTAACCGGCAACAAGCCGCAATCCAATTCCATCCACCTTGATCCGGCTCCCGATGCCGGACCAGCCCTAGCGGTGCTCGGCGCTTTTTTACCCGGCGGCTTAACCCTGCACGGCGTGGAGCGCTTGCGCATCAAAGAATCCGACCGCGTCGCCGGCATTCAGCGATTGCTGCAACTCCTCGGTGCGCGCGGCGAAGTAATCGGCGATGCGCTGCAAATCACCTCGTCGACCCTCGCCGCAGCCAACCCCAACGCGATTCCAGCGGCAAGCTATCACCCGGACGGCGATCATCGTTTGGCAATGGCAGCCGGCATCGCGCGCCTGCGAGTACCACAACTGCAAATTGAGCAACCGGAGTGCGTCGCCAAATCGTTCCCGTCGTTTTGGGAACAATTGAGCAAGCTCGAAGCTTAATCGGCGATACCAGCGCGGTTATTGAAACAGCGAAGCAAATCGAGCTTCGGTCACTTGGTCGGCGGGGCCATACCATGCGACGGTGATCTCGTGGGTTTCGCCATCCATGCGCTTCAGCAACACCGAGCGAAACACCTGGCCGGCATCATTTTCACCCTCGCGGAATTGGGCTTCCAGCATCTCGCCTTGATAGGGGATTTGGTAGGTGCCCGAAGCCTGCTCGCCAAGCCCGTCCGCGTCCCATTCGGCGTCAATTTTGAAATCCCAATTCACCACCGCATCGGTTTCTTCGGCCACCGGGAAGCGGGCGATGAAAATCATGTTGGTATCCGGTTCCGTGGTACCGAAGTGGGCACCCTCGGCGCCGAACACGTTGATCGCGAACTCGGGCGGCATGTCGTCGGGAATCTTCAGCGGCCAAATGCGATCAGCCACGGCGATGACGTCGGCCGGGTCCGAATAGGTGCGATCAAAGATGTACCACAGGCTTCCGCCCACGGAAACCAACAGAATAAGGAGCAGCAGTCCGAGGAAAAATGCGACGGGTTTCTTCATGGCTGGATCCGGTCACCGGCGGCGCGCAGCATACTATGAAGGACCGCTTCCCGCACTTCCTCCTTCCATAATGCTCTCCCGATCGGCCATTCTTCGCCCGCGCCTGCTCGCCGCAGCCGTTGTCGCTTGGGCGATGATCGGAGCTTGCAGCAGCGATCCGGTCCAAGCTCCGGGCCACCCCGATGGCGACGTCACCCCGGCGCACGTCGATCCGGTGCCAGCCGAGTGGGGGTTAGAGGAACTGCAAGCAGCCATCGCCCAATGCGGCGAAGACCAGATTGAATTCCGCGCCGAATTGCGTCGTCGATTGCTGGACCTCCAGCCCGACAGTGCCGAATTGAAATACCGCTTGGGCCGCGATTTGGCCGAGATCGGCCACCTGCCGTTAGCCGAATCGCTGCTTTACGAGGCTGCCGACGACGCCGAATACGGCATGCAAGCCACTTTGGCACTGGCCAATCTGCAGGAGCGTAGTGGCCGATTTTTGGTTGCCGCTTCGCTGCTGGAAAACCGCGCACTGCAAGCCGACGAGGATGGCCGTCGCACTTTGCTGGAGCGCGCTTCGCGTTTGCGCCAAAAGGGTGGCGACTTGCCCGGGGCTTTGCGCAACCTCGAACAAGCTTTGCATGGCATCAAGGTCAGCGATGGCGAACAGCGATTGCTGGATCAGATGAAAGCCTTTCAGAATGGCGAGTTTCAGCACGTGGAGGACGCCATCCGCGTTCTTCATCAGCACGAAAACGGCGATTTGCGTTTGAAGGCGGCTGAATTCCTCGCCGCCCGCGCCGACACCGCGCCGTCGGTCTTTGCCGACGCACTGACCGACAGCAACTCCGCAGTTTTGCATCTGGCCATCGACGAATTGATCGCTCGAAGCGACGGTCTCGACGCGCCGGCCCTGCTGCCGCTGCTGGATCACGACGAAATTGAAATTCGCCTCAAAGCCACCAAAGCCTTGGGCCAAATGAAACTCAGCGAGGCGCTACCGCGCATTTTGGAGCAGCTCGACCCGGAGGACCGCGCCGTATTCCGAGTGCAAAACATGGCTTTAGAGCGCATCAGCGGCCAAAGTGTGGCCCCTGATCTCGATCCCGACGCCGAGCGCCGCCAGCAGATCGCCGATCTTTGGCATCAGTGGTGGCTGGATCGGTCCTAAGTCGATTTTCGAATCCCGCGTGGATCGACGTCAGCTCCGGTTTCCAAGGTGGAACCAAGCGGCTAGACCTGCCAAAATGCCGGTCTGATGAAAGTACTGGTTACCGGTGGTTGTGGCTACATTGGCTCGGCAACAGCGCGTTATTTGCGCGGTTTGGGCGTCGATGTGCACGTAATTGACGATTTGTCGGAAGGACATCGCCAAGCTTGGGATGGCCCGCTCGAGGTGTTGGACCTGCTCGATCGCGATGCACTGCATAGCTTCCTCAAGGGGAAGAGCTTTGACGGCGTCATCCACTTCGCCGCGCGCTGCTACGTAGGCGAGTCGGTGGAGCAACCGGTGCGCTACTGGCGTGCCAATGTTGTGCCTGTGATCCACCTCTGCGAAGCTCTCGAGGGCGTGCCCTTTGTGTTGAGCTCGACCTGCGCGACTTACGGCGAGCCGCAAACCGAATACCTCAGCGAAGATCACAGCCAAAGCCCGGTCAACCCGTACGGCGCAACCAAATTTGCCGACGAAATGCTGCTGCTGGCGCGCTCCGAGGCGAACCAAGGCAAGTGTGCGCTGTTGCGCTACTTCAACGCCGCCGGCGCGTCCGAATGCGGCAACTTCGGCGAAGCCCATGATCCGGAAACACACCTGATTCCGTTGGCCGTCGACGCCGCGCTTGGCAACGGCAATCGCCTGACGGTTTTCGGCACCGATTGGCCGACGCCGGACGGCACTTGCATTCGCGATTACATCCACGTCGATGATTTGGCTCAGGCTCATTACCAAGCTCTGCAATGGATGCAAGGCGGCAACCCGTCCGGTGCGTGGAACTTGGGTACCGGCAACGGTTTTTCGGTGAAGGAAATCATCGACGCGGTGGAACAGGCCACCGGCAAACCGGTTCCGCACGACTTAGGTCCGCGTCGTGCCGGCGACCCGGCGCGATTGATTGCCGATTCGCGCAAAGCACGGGAAGAACTGGGATGGAAACCGAAGTACGAAAACGCGCAAGCCGTGGTCGACACTGCGGTGCGCTGGCACACCTCTCACCCTGAGGGCTACCAAAGCTAATGGAATACGCTTCGCCGAATAGGATTGCTGCCCGGGCTTTTTCGCTTGCGGCTTGCGCCATGTGGATTGGGCTACTGGGCGGCGACGCTTATGCCCAATCCGCCAAAGAAGAATTCGGCGAGGTGGTGGAAAGCATCACCGTCGACGAGATCCAAGAGCACGTTGACTTTCTGTCCGGGCCGACGACTCGTGGCCGCGGCACCCTGACGCCGGGCTTCGAAATTGCAGCCGAATACGTCGAAGCACAACTGTCGGAATTAGGAATCAAAGCAGCTGGTCCCGAAGGCAGTTACCGCTTGCCGATCGAGTTGCAATGCGTCGGTCCGTCGGCTGAATCGTATTTTGAAATCGGGCCGAAGAAGGGGCCGATGACCAAATTAAAGATCGGCGTGGATTATGTGCCGGTACCGGGCAGTGGCAACAAGGTGATTGAAGGCGAGGCGGTATTCGTCGGCTTTGCCATCGATGCTCGCAAAGAGAAATGGGAAGACCTTTCGCCGCGCAAGGTCAAGGACAAGGTGGTGTTTGCCTTCACCCGTGAGCCCTATGCCGATGACAAGAAAACCAAGCGCTTTGAGGGGCTAGAGCCGACCAAACATTCGGAATGGGGTGAAAAAGCGCGCGCGGTTAAAGCTGCCGGTGGCGTAGCTTTGGTTTTGGTGCCGGATCCAGGCGCTTTCCCGGACGAAGTCGGTCCGATTCCTAATTTGCTGGAACTGCCCATGTGGCCGGGTGGCAATGCGCGCCAATTAGGGCGCATGGCAGGCTTTTCGGGATTGCCGGTGGCGTCGGTTTCGCGCAAGGTGGCGAGCGACTTGTTCGGCACCGATATGGAGAAGTATTACCAGAGTATTTTGAAGCGTAAGATGCCGAAGCCGCTGACGGTGAAGAGCAAGCAACGGGTGCGCTTTAAGGCTGACTTCAGCGATTTAAAGGTGCCGGCGTACAACTTGGCGGCGCTAATTGAGGGCAGCGGTGATAGCGAAGAAGTGGTGGTGCTCGGCGCGCATTTGGATCACGTCGGCTTTAACTTTTTTATGGATAAGGGGCGCATGCGAGTTCACCCCGGCGCCGACGACAATGCCAGTGGAACGGCGGCTTTGCTGGAAGTGGCCGAGGCCTTGGCGGGGCGCAAACCGCAAATCGACGTATTGCTGCTGTGGTTTACCGGCGAAGAAAATGGACTGTTAGGTTCGCGCGCCTATTGCGAAGACCCGCTTTACCCGCACGACAAAACCGTGGTCATGTTGAACATGGATCAGATCGCGCGCACCGATCCGAAGGAGATGTTCCTCGGCGGCGTTTGGGATGCCGAAGGTTGGCGCAAGCTGATTTTGAAGCGCAATAAAAAGATCCGCAGTCCGTTGAAGATTGAAACGGAAGGCCATCGCGATATGTACATGCGCAGTGACCAATGGGCGTTTGCGCAAAAAGAGGTACCGGCGATCTTTTTCTTCGAAGGCAACATTAATAAGAACAAGGTCTACCACAAGCCGGGCGACGTGGCTGATTCGATCTTGACCGATAAGGTGATGTGGATTGCGCGCTTGTTCGTGGCAACCGCCTACGCAGTGGCTTGGGAGGGCGAACGGCCTTGATAGCCTTGCTTCGGAAGTTCAGCACGCTGATCGGCTTGCTGCTCGCCGTCGTCGTTTTGACGGCGCCGGCGGTCGCGCAAGTCAAAGCCGTGCGCGAAGTGGATTCCGAAAAGGGAATTCAGGTTTCGGTGCGGGTGGAAAACTTGGACGGCGACGTCATCTTTGATTGGGATGGCGACACGCCGCGAGTGTTGGCGTCCAATGTGAAGTTGCTGACCACGTCGGCGGCCTTGCTGGCCCTACCTAGCGATTACCGCTGGCAGACCCGGGCGTTGTTGGAAGGAGAAACGCTGACCATCGTCGGCGGCGGGGATCCGAGTATTCGCTTGCTCGGTGAGGAAGACATCCGCGAGCAGTTTTTGGATGGGTTGGCCGCAGCGTTGAAGAAAAAAGGCGTGAGCCGGCTGCAGCAGATCGTTTTGGATGACCGCTTTTTTGATCGCCAGTATCGCCACGAGTTGTGGCCCAAAGATCAATGGCAAGCGACCTACTCAGCCCCGGTGGGTGGATTAATGGTCGAGGGCGGCTGCATTGAGCTGCACGGTCAAAAAGGGCAGATGCAGTTTCAGCCGAGCATTGGCAATGCGGTGCAGTTGAAGCGTTACCGCACCCAAGATGCATCGACGTTTACCGCATCCTGGTCCAAACCTGATGAGGTGCTCAAAGTCACCGGCTCACCCAGGAAGCTGTGGAAGTTGCGCTTTGCCGTCGGCAACCCGGTGCGCTTTTTTGGATTTTGGCTGCAAGATGGATTGCAACAACGCGGCATTTCTTGCTCGTCGGTGCAGACGGTGAACCATGATGATCCGCCGCCGATCGGCAAGGAAATTTGGTCGCATCAATCTGCGTGGACTTTGATGGATGCGATCATCGTCGCCAATAAGCAAAGCGATAACTTCGTTTCGGAGTGCTTGATCAAAACTCTGGGTGCGGAAAAAGCAGGTGAAGGAACGGTGGAAGCCGGTGCCAAAGTCGTACGCGATTTGCTGAAAGAAATCGATGTCGACATCGACGGTTTGCGTCAAAGTGACGGCAGCGGATTTGCCCGCGCAGGCGACAACTCGGCAAACAAAGCCTCGCCCGAGTTGCTGTGTGAATTGCTGCGTTTGATGGCGCAAAAACCGCAAGGCCGGCAGTTGTTCGAATCGCTGCCCATCGCTGAGCACAGTCGGCGCATGAAAAAATACTTCACCGCCGACGTGTTTAAGCCGCAGCGCGTACACGCCAAAACCGGTTGGATTACCGGCGCCAGCTCGCTGAGCGGCTACATGCAAACACCGAACGAAGAAACATTGGTGTTTGCCATCGTCGTCAACTACATCAAAGATCACACGCCGCGTACCAACAACCAGCGCTTCCGACGCTTGCAGGCGCAGATCCTCGCCGACATCCTCAGTCTGCCTCAATACGCAGCCAAATGAGTACCTTGGAGCCCATCCTCGAGCAAGTGGTGCGCATCGCCAAAGCCGCCGGTGACGAGCTGATGAAGTGGCATGGCAAGCTGGCCGCGCCCGATGTACGCAGTAAAAGCGCTCTGCGCGATTTGGTGACGTCGGCCGATGTGGCTGCGGAAGAAATCATTGTTCGTGAGTTGCGCCGCGCATTCCCCAACGACGGCATCTTCGCCGAAGAAAGCGGCACCTCGGATTTAGACGCCGATCACGTTTGGTACATCGACCCGCTGGACGGCACGACCAATTTTGTCCACACGCTGCCAATGTTTTGCGTGTCCATTGCCCGCGTCACCAATGGACAGCCCGATGTTGCCGTGGTCCATCTGCCGCGCTTAGACGAATGTTTTACTGCGGCCCAAAACCATGGCTGTTATCTGAATGGCAATCGCGTTCAGGTCAGCACCACGGATGAATTGCTGCAGAGTTTGCTCGCCACCGGTTTCCCTTACCGGCGCCATGTGCTGATCGACAACAACTTAGAGAACTTCAATCGCTTCTTCCTTAATCAACGCGGTGTGCGCCGAATGGGCTCGGCTGCCGCCGATTTAGCTTACGTTGCTTGCGGACGGTTAGATGCGTTTTGGGAACTCCACCTCGGCCCGTACGACGTCGCCGCCGGCGGCTTGTTGGTGCGTGAAGCCGGTGGTGTGACCGATACCATCGAAGCGGGTGGCGACTGGATTCACGGCGCCAATATTGTTTCGGGACCGGCAGCCCTTGTGGAGCAAATGCGAGCCGTGATGCTGGAAGGGCGTGAAGCCGGCTATCCGCCGCTAGGCGAGCGGCCGCAATCGTGAACTCGATTCGGTTGTACGGGTTGCGCGCCGGAAATTTGCGCGGCTTAGATCTCGAGTTTCCGCATGGCCAATGGACTGCGGTGCACGGTCCAAGTGGAGCCGGCAAATCGGCGTTGCTGTTTCGCTCGATTGAACCGGTCGCCCGCCAACGCTTCCGCTTGCTGGAAGATCCCCATGCGCTGCCGGGTTGCGAAGAGCAATGGCTGCCGCACGTCGCCGATCGCATGGAAGGTTTGCAACCGGTGCTTGCCGCCGCCGGCGAAATCCCACGCGGTCGGCGGTCGGTGGAGGTCGGCACCGCGCTGGATTTATGGCCAAGTCTGGCGCGTGCATTCCATCAGCATGGGCAGCGCTGCTGTGGCAATTGCGACCACCGCTGGAAGGCCTTAAGCAGCGAAGATTTGCTGCACGCAGGAAAACAAGCCGTCGACGGCACCGCTATCTATGTTTATTCAGCCGCCGATGGTTTCCATACGACCGACCTTCTGCGTGCAGGTTGGACGCGCGTTCAAATTGACGGCGAACTGACACGTTTGGAGGAAGCACCGGAGCAGCTGCCGCAGAGTTCATGGCTGCTGTTGGACCGTTTGAAGTGGCGCGCCGATCAACTCAACCGACTAGCCGAAGCTGCCCGCGAAGCGGTTCGTCGACAAAGCGCGGTGTTGTTGCAAGTCGGCAAATCCGAACATGCGTTCGCCGCCGCGAATCAATGTCCGCAGTGCCGCAATGCGTTGCCGGTGCGCAGCGAAGCCGATCTACTTCATTTGCGCGAAGCCGAGGACTTGGTGCTCATGGGGCATAGCTGGAGCCAATGGTGCAATGCGCCCTTGCAGCAATGGCTGGAGTTGCCCGGCGACGTCGGCTATCGCTCGAAACGGCGATTGGAGTATTTATCACGCACCAGGCTTGGCCACTTGGCGGCCACGCGCACGTTGGGAACTTTGTCGTTGGGCGAAGGGCGGCGCTTGGAATTGGTTGCCTTGCTCAGCCAAGTCCGTTGCGGCCAATTAGCGTTGTTCGACGAACCCGGCATGGGATTACACGGTAGTGAACGGCGTGCATTGGCTGGTTTGCTGCGCGAATTGGTCGACCAAGGAAACACCGTGCTGAGTGCCGATCCGGCGCGTGAATTCTTGGAGGCAGCCGATCGTTGGCTTTTGTTGGGTCCCGGCGGTGGTGAAGAAGGCGGCACCGTGGTTGGGCAGGGCCGGCGCAGTGAGCTGCCACCCGAGCAAACCAAAATTCAAAGCCGCGACGGCAACGCCAAATCGGGCGCACTTCACTTCCGCGATTTAAAGCATCGCTTTTTAAGCATCGATGCGTTGGAAATGCCGCTCGGCCAATTGGTTTCGGTAGTCGGCGTGAGCGGCAGTGGAAAAAGCACTTTGCTCGAAGCCGAATTAGTGCCGCGTTTACGCGATGAGCGCGACTTTGAAGGCAAGCTCCCTGATGGCGGCGTCGCCGTTTTGCTCGAGCGTGCGTTGGGCTCGTCGGCTTTTTCCACCGTGGCCACCCTTTCCGGTGGTTGGAAGGGAATACGCGATGCATTCGCCGACGGTGAAGAGGCACGCATACGCGGACTTTCGGCGTCGGATTTGGTTGCCCGCGTTGGCCAAGGCGCCTGTCCGGTTTGTCGCGGTCATGGTTTAACCGAAGACCGCTTGCCGTGTGCCGATTGCCAAAGCTTGGGTTTGCGCGATGACTTGCTGGAACTGCGTTTGCGCAATCGTTCGCTGCGCCAATGGTTGACTACGCCGTTGAGCAAATTGGAGAAACGCTTGCCTAGCGAAGGTCGGCTGCGGACCCTGGTCAAACACTTAACCACGCTGGGATTGGGCAATCGCACCTTCGGTGAGCGCGGCGTGCATTTGTCCTTGGGCGAGCGTGGACGCATTGCTTTAGCCAAAGCGTTGGCCAGTAGCCGACGCGATCGACCCAAGTTGTTCTTGTTAGATGAACCATGCTTGGGATTGCCCTTTGGCGAAGCCCATCGCGTCGTCGATTTGCTTCATCAACTATGCGCCGAGGGTCATAGTTTTTGGGTGGTGGAGCATCATGAAGTCATGTTGCGCAGTGCCGATCACGTCGTCGAAATCGGTCCAGGTGCCGGCCCTCAAGGCGGTCAGCTGCTTTACACCGGCCCTCCGTCGGGTTTGCCCAAAGCCGAAACGCCGACCGGGCGTTGGCTGGCTTCGCGTGCCGACGAGGTGGAAATGCCGCCGCCACCCAAACCGGTAGACGCGCCGGTTAGCGAGGCCTTAGCCGACGACTGGAGCCGGCTTGGTCGGCGCTCGTTAGAGCAAGACCTATTGCGTGAATTATCGACGCGATCGCCGCTTTTGGCCGATATGCCCGGATTGGAAGAAGATCTGCTCGGCGAAGCTGCCGCGTTGCCGCCGACTGCGTGGCCGGCTGCAGCGCCAAACGATGCTGATTTGTGGCAAGTCTTGGGTTTGCGCACTATCGCCGAACGCAGTTTGTTGCAACACGGCGTTTTGGGTTGCGCCAACTGTGGCGGCCCAGGCCCGTGGAAGGACTTGGCAACGGCAATGTTTTCCAACGACGCCGACGCCCCTCCAGCCGGTGAAATGGACTTCAGCGCAACGCTGCAACTGCCCGCCGGTTCGCAGGGAAGTGAGTCCGCGTTGTTGCAAGCCGCAGGTTTCCGCCGCGTCGTTCGCAACGGTGAACTTTTACGTATTGGCCCGAAAAACCCGTGGCAGCGCGGCGATGAGGTTTGGTTGGATCGATTTGATCCCAAAGGCGAAAGCCGCAGCGGTCGCCTGCAAGACTTGGAGCATCATGCTGAATTACTAACCGGCGGTGCTTTGATGGGGCGGCGAGATGGCAAAGTGGTTTGGCAGTACCAAGCGGGTGCTTGCCGTCAGTGTGGCAAAATCGGTGCAGGGCACAGTCATCAATTAGGCGGTCGCACCTGGGAGGAACTCAGCAACATGCCGTTGCTTGGCTCCTTGCAACACCTCAGTGAGCATGGCGGCGAGCCGGTGTATGCCATAGCTGAAGAATTGCTCGCCGGCGGCAGCCTGCTTCATCACAGCGCCGCAACAACGATGGCTCGCCTTCAAGAAGTGGAAGTGCGTGCTGCGCGTTTATGTGGCTGGATGTTGTTCCCGTTGCCCGGCGTCGTCTTGTTGCAAGACCAACCCCTATCCGGCTTGCCGACTTCTTGGGCGCGCGCGTTGGCCCAACGACTGACCGACGGCGTACATGGTGCGCATCGCTTCACCGATCCGGAAGGCTTTGCTTTGCCTACGCCCTCGCCGCTCGCCAATTCGTGGCCGGTTCAAGCAATGCCGATGGAATTCGATCTTGGCGATTGGGCCGATCCGGCACCGGAATCCGCGACCGCCACGCTGCGCAAAGCCCTCGGCCTGGAACAAGTCCTTCGCAATCACTTCGCCCGCACCGAAGAAGCGCGATTGCGCGGTCTGCAAGCCGGAGATTTCAGTCGCAAACGGAAAAGCGCCGCATGTTCCAACTGCAACGGCAATGGCGGGACGCGCATTCATCCCCACTTGCAGGTGCCGTGTAGCGAATGTCGCGGAAGCGGTTGGGCGCGCGAGCTGCAAGCAGTCGACGATCGCGGATTGCGCTGGACCGAACTGGGGAAGACTCGTTTGGACCAGCTGCAGCCACATTTCGCCGCCACGCCCGGGATCGCCGCCGTGCTCGACCTGGCGGTGGCCGTCGGCATGGGGGAAGTTGCTCTGGATACGCCGCTGGCGCGTTTGCCGCGCGGTTGCCGTCGTCTGGCACCGATTTTGAGCGCGCTCAGCAGCGGCGCCGACGTCGATCAGATGTGCTGGGCAGGGCCGACAGAAGGATTGAACTTGTTGGAGGTTGAGCGGATGTTGTTTACAATGGTGGACTTCGCCTCTACCCAAATGTCGCCGAATTGGCGGGACAATCATCCCGTTTTGGCGCCTGCAAAGTGAACGCCGACCGAGCCTTAATCCTCCAAAGTGACCTCACCATCGTTCTCGAAACCAACCACCCGGATTTCGAGAAGATGCGCAACGGCCTACTGCCGTTTGCCGAATTGGTGAAGTCGCCGGAGTACCTGCATACGTACCGAGTTACGCCGGTTTCGGTGTGGAATGCGTCGGCCACCGGTTTGACCGCTGAGGACGCGCTGGAATTCCTCGCCGACAACGCCCGCTATGGCGTGCCGCAGAATTTCGAGGCCGAAATTCGCTCGTGGTTTGAGCGTTGCGGCATCTTTTCGCTGCACTCCGAAGGCGATGCGCTGGCGATGGCAGTGCGCGGCGGCGCAGAAAAAGGCGGCAAAAGCGGCGAACTTCGGCTGGAAGCTTCTCAGCCCAAGGTGCTGAAACAGCTGCTGCATGATCCGGAATTGGCCGGCTACTTGGCCCGCGTCGACGAAGCGAACGGCTTGGCCTGGATGACGCCCGGCAAGCGCGGCTTGGTTAAGGAGCGCTTAATTCGCTTGGGCTATCCGGTGGAAGACCGTGCCGGTTATGTCGACGGCATCCCGCTTGAGATCAGCCTGCGCGAGCAAATGATTTCAGGTGGCGAGTTTGGTTTGCGCGACTACCAAAACCAAGCAGTGGAGAGCTTCTATCGCGGCGGTTCAGATTTGGGCGGCAGCGGCACCATCGTATTGCCCTGCGGTGCCGGAAAAACCGTGGTGGGCTTAGCGGCAATGGCCGCCGTGGGGGCGCACACGTTGGTGTTAACACCCAACACTGTTGCCTTGCATCAATGGCGGTCCGAGTTGCTCGACAAAACCGAGCTAACCGCCGACCAAATCGGCGAATATTCCGGCGATGCCAAGGAGATTCGTCCGGTCACGCTGACGACGTACCAAATCCTCACTTACCGCCGCCGCAAGACCGAGGAGTTTCTTCACTTTGATCTGTTCTCCAAAGGCGATTGGGGATTGATCATTTACGACGAAGTGCACCTGCTGCCGGCACCGGTATTCCGCGCCACCGCCGAGATTCAAGCGCGTCGGCGTTTGGGATTGACTGCCACTTTGGTGCGCGAAGACGGCAAAGAGGAAGAAGTCTTTTGCTTGATCGGACCCAAGCGTTACGACGCGCCGTGGAAGGATTTGGAACGTCGCGGATTTATTGCCGCAGTGGAGTGCATTGAGGTTCGCGTGCCTTTCCACGACGAAGATCGCCTGGACTACTTGGCGGCCGGTAAACGTCAGCAGTTCCGTTTGGCTTCGGAAAACGAATTGAAGTTGGATGCATTGGAGGCGCTGATTGAACGCCACAAAGGCGCGCGCATTTTGATCATTGGCCATTATTTGAGTCAGCTCAACGAACTCTATACTCAACTCGGTGTGCCGATGATTACCGGTAAAACACCGAACGCCGAACGCGAAGAGCTGTACCAAGCCTTCCGCGACGGCCGTGAAATGGTTTTGTTGGTCAGCAAGGTCGGCAACTTTGCTATCGACCTGCCCGACGCCAACGTCGCCATTCAAATCTCCGGCACCTTTGGTTCGCGTCAAGAAGAAGCCCAGCGCTTGGGCCGAATTCTGCGCCCCAAATCCGATGGCGGCGGTGCCTTCTTTTACTCGTTGGTCACCGAAGGAACGGTAGACCAAGATTACGCTGAAAAGAGACAGCGCTTTTTGACCGAGCAAGGCTATTGCTACGCGATCCTGCCGGCCGAATCGCTGCTTGACCCTGCAGCCGAACCACCTGTTGCCTAGTGACATGCGCATCTACCTAGCCCGCACGCTTTCCAAACGAGCTGCATCCGAGCTGGTCTTCCTGCATGACATGTGGATTGGTGGGCTGGCGCCCAATCAATCCAAAGATCTGTTGGACTCGCTGCGTAAGCGCATGTCCGATCCGGCTTCCGTGGCGACCATCGGTGCGAGGCTGACCGGATCCAGCGAAAGCGTTTACCAAGCACTGCTGCGCAAGGGCGGCCAAGCACGTCATTTCGACGAGATTCGGGCCGACGTCGCTCGCCAGGGCGTTTCCGCAACCAGCGTGCGTGTGGCATTGGCCGAGCTGGTGCAACTTGGATTGGCGGCTAATGTTTCCACACGCCACAGTGGCAGCACCTCGAGTTTGTGGGGGATTCCATCCGAGGTCGCGCGCGCGGCCAAGGGTGCGCGGCGCGTAGAAGCACCGCCTTATGAGTTGCTGACCCTCGCTGGTTGGTTGCGCCGCCACTTCCGCGGTCAGGGCGCAACTTTGGAAGACGCGGCCAGTCAAGCGCAACGCATGTTGCCATTTTTGACTGCCGACGAAGCAGTGCGCGGCAGGTTGGATGAATTGCCGGCCGAAATGAAGGTCGCAGCAGTCCGCATTGCCGTCGAGCACGGCGGCATGTTGCAGTTGTCGGAGCTGGACACTGTGTTGGAAGGCGTTTCCGCTAACCAATTCCGCAGCGCGTTGGAAGACGCCAGCTTGGGCACCATCGGCATGCTCGACTTGGAGGGTTTTGGTATTCGTCAGCGCGGTCAGGTCGTCGTGATCTTCCAAGAGGTGATGCTGACTTGCATGAAGCAGCCGGCCAAGAACAAGCCGATCGTCCCGGCGAAGACGGCATCCATTGGCGTCGACTTTGTATCGAACTTCGATCGCTTCGCCAATTTCGTCGACGATGAAACCGTGCGCTTCACCGTGCGCGGCACCATTTACAAGAGCACTGGAAAGCGATTGGCCGAGCGCTTGCTGCCGAACCCCGGCATGGAATTCGGGCGCTTGGAAATCTTGGAAATGGAATACCGCTTCGCGCTGGCATTCCGTTTCATCGACCGCACCGGCGAGCGCAGCTTCCGCGTGACGCAATCGGGCAAAGAGTTCTTGGGACAGCCGCTGATTGAAAAGCAGCGCACCATGCTCGACTGCCTGGTCGAAGACCGCGACATGCCCGGTGACGTCGCCCACCAGCTGCCTATGCGCCGTTTGGTCCTGCGCGTCTTAAAACACTTTGAGCCGGAGCAATGGATCGACGCAATGGCCGTGCCGTTTTTGGCTCGAAGCGTTTACCTAGCTTCGCTGCAAAGCAAAGATTCCGACGGTGCCGAACAGAATTCCTTCCCGGTGCGCTCTTCGGCCGATTTGAATTCCTTGGCGTGGAACTTGTTCACTTGGGTGCGCAAGCATCTTTACGTGCTCGGCCTGGTCGATATGGGCTACGACGAGGGCGGACGAGCAACGGCGGTGCGCTTGACCAACATGGGGGCGGAATTCCTTGGCATGTTGCCGGTGACCGATCTGAGCGTCGCTGGCCATATCGTTGTGAATCCGGACTTTGAGGTGGTGTTGTTCCCAGGCGAGCGCTCGCACGAGTTGATTTACGAGCTCGACCGCTTCGCCGACCGCGAAAAGAGCGACAGCCTTTACCACTACCGCATCACGCCCGCGTCGCTACACCGCGCTCTCTCCGAGGGCATGGATTTGGACGGCATCATCAAGATGTTGGCGACGTTGAGTCGCACGCCGCTGCCGCAAAACGTCGAATACTCACTGGAATCGTGGGCGCGTAGTGACGGCATGGTGGTGTTTGACCCCGAACACGCCAAGTTGCTTTGCGAGTCGTCTGAAATCCTGGATCGCATTTCACTGCACCCGGAACTGGGGCGCATTGGTTTGGAGCGCGTCGATCAGCACACCTTGCAAATTTGCGGTGCCGTCGACGTCGACCCGCTGACCGACTGGATTCGCGATTACGGCGTATCGGTGCGCATCGCCAGTTAAAGATGGGTGCCATCCCGGCAGGGGTTTGGGCAATTGCTTCGGCGTTGCAGCCCAATCAACTAGCAAGCTGGATGGACAGTGCCAACGGCGCCGATGCCTGGACCTTTCGCATTCCCCGGGCAAGTGGCGACGAAGCCATCGCCATGTTGAAAGTGATGCGCAAACAAGCCAATTGGTTGGCTGTGCACGCCGAATGGCCCTGGGCACAGGCATGCAAAGCCGATGCCATTATCGCTGGATCGCGTTCGATGCCGTTGGCCCAGTTGGTGGAAGCAGCCAGGCTAGCCAACGTGGGGGCGACCGCCTCATGCGTTGTGGGCGCCGCAACCCACGACGGCGGTGAATTGGATCAAGCATGCCAGGAAGAAGCGGACTTCGCTTTTTTCAGTCCGATTTGGGACACGCCAAGCAAGCAAGGCATCCTTGCGCCGCGAGGCTTAAACGAGCTCCAACAAGCTGCCCAACGTGGAATTCCGATCATTGCTCTGGGAGGCATCCAAACGCCGGAACAAGTCGCCGATTGCCGACGTCATGGCGCCCACGCCGTCGCAGTTCTGCGTGCCGCCACCGACGCGGTGTTGTTGCAAGAAATGCGGGCCGCCTTTCACCCCTAACCCACGGCTTTATTGCGGCGGGTAAACCCGTTGATGCAAAGCCAAAGCGGTCAGGTCCGAAGGCCATACGCCGTCCGCGCCTAAGCAAGCAACCAACCAAGTGCCGTCTGCCTGCTTTTGCAAAGCAAAGGCGCGCTGCCAGGGATCGCTGGGCATGTAGGTGTATTCCGGCAATACCTGATTCAAAGAAGCAGGATTGAGTTCGCTCAGAGCATTGGGCTGCTCGCCTGGACCAACCATCAACGGCGGCCACTGGCCAATATCGTCGGTGGCGGTCTCCATGGCAAAACGAACTTGCCCTACCATAAAAGCCATCTGCTGACCGGCCAAGCGTTCGCGGGCTTGGCTTAAATCGCTGCGCCAGCTCCAGAAAATGATTGCCAGGATGAAGGCGCTCAGGCCTAAGATCCACAGCGATTCAGCACGGGTCAGACCCCGCTGCCCGACCTGTGGTCCAGCAGCGTTTCGCGTGGCGAAGTTAGGGCGTGGGGGAATCCGCAAAGCAAGCAAAGGGTACAGGAAATGGCAGGCCAAGGTGGAATGGAAAACGCCGACAACGGTGGCGGCGAAAACGCGCTGCACGCCTATTTTGCCGACGCCTTCCCCGATCTTCCCGGCGTCGTCGGCCCGGGCGATGATTGCGCCCAATTAAAAGTCGGCGAGGATCGATACCTGCATTGGACCTGTGACCAGTTGGTCGAAGGCATTCACGTTGAAGCCGAAGCAACGCCAGAGATCCAAGCCAAAAAGCTGCTGCGGCGGACCCTGAGTGATTTGGCGGCGGCAGCGGCAACGCCGTGGCTGGTCAGTTGGACGGTCGCCGCACCAAGTGATCGACCCAAGTCCTGGTTGAGGGCATTGGCCGAAGCCTTCGTCCGTGAAGCCCAGCAATTCGACGTAGGCGTGGTTGGTGGAGATCTGAGCAGTTGCCCACCCGGCAGCGCCGCAGTGATGACTTGCACTGCAATCGGCAAAAGCAGCCAACCCGCACCCGGCCGCGACGGGGCCCAGCCCGGAAACTGGATTTTGCTCAGCGGGCGATTGGGCGACGCCGTCCGCAGCGGCCGCCATCTACTTCCGCAACCGCGATTGGCCGAAGGGCGGCGGCTGGCGAGGAATTACCAGCCGACTGCAATGATGGATTTGAGCGACGGTTTGGCTCAGGACTTACCGCGCATTCTTCGCGCGAGCGGAGTGGGTGCCCGGGTCGAGTTAACCGCTCTTCCGCTGCATTCGCCGCTACCCGCCAACCCTGAAGGATGGGTGCATGCGCTAGGAGACGGCGAGGATTATGAATTGCTCCTGACGCTGCCAGCGGAGCGCGCCGCGCAAGCCCTTGCTGATTCGGAATTCTCATCGATTGGTCTGCATAAGGTGGGGGAGATCACCGCCGAGCCCGAACTGATCTGGCTAGAAAACGGCGAGAAACGGCCGCTTCGGGTCGATGGATGGGAACATCGTTGGAAAGAAGATTCAGATGGAACTGCGAATTGAATCGACGAGCCCCGAGCAAACCATGGCCATCGGCCAGGCATTGGGCGCAGTGTTGCAGCCCGGCGATTTGCTGTGTTTAGATGGCGAACTCGGCGCCGGAAAGACCACCCTCTGCACCGGCATAGGCCGCGCTTTAGGGTCTGAAGTTCCTTTCAGCTCGCCGAGCTACCTGCTTTGCAAAGAGTACTTTACGAGCAGAGGGGTGGTGCTCCACCTAGACGCTTATTTTCAACATCGTTTGGATTCGCTGCTCGGCGAAGGCTTGGTCGAACGCCTCGATGGCGAACATATCGTGTTAATCGAATGGGCCAGCCGAGTCGCCGATTGGTTGCCAGCCGGTGGGCTGTGGCTGCAAATGACCACCACCGCCGAGGAGTTGCGGTCCCTACACCTTCGTGCCGAAGGCGACATCGCCCAAAATCGACTGCTGGAATTTTGTCGAACTTTAGAAAAACAAGGCATTTCCGCTGAACCCAGCAACTCGGAGCCGCGTTGACCTCACACCCCATGAATCCGGGTTCCGATGATCTCCTGGTTCGGTTTCAGGCCGGCGACGCCGATGCCTTCGACGAGCTGGTCCGGGAAATGGCTCCCAGACTCAAGGGTTACTTCTTACGCCTCGGAGCGCAAAGCTCTACCGCAGAAGACCTTACGCAACATGTTTTCCTTCGCGTCTTCCAAGCTCGCGGTCGCTACCAGCCGACCGGCAGGCTCGACGCCTACCTGTTGCGCATTGCCCACAACCTGTGGATCGACTCACGCCGGCGCAAACGCCCCGTTTTGGTCGGCGACGACCTTCCCGAAGCCGTCGATCCTTCGCCTGGGCCATTGGAGCACGCCAACCAGCAGGATCGCGCCAGCATCCTCCACGCCGCGCTGGCTCAGCTCGACGCCCCGGTTCGCGAACTCCTCGAATTGGCAGTCCTACAACGTCTGCCTTACCAGCAAGTCGCTGAAATCCTCGACATTCCCGTCGGAACGGTGAAATCCCGCGTTTACTACTCGCTGCGCAAACTGCGCGATCAACTTGCCACCTTTGGTGAGCAGGAGGAGGGCCAGGTATGAACGAATTCGATATGGATCCCCGAGAACAAGCCGAACTCGATGCGTTGGCCACCGAAATGCAGCGGCATTTGGTGCAGCCTGAGCTCAGCGCCGGCTTCGTGGACCTGCTGCAAGAGCGGCTTCAAGCCGAGCCTTGGACGTTGCGCGCAGCGATCCGACGCAACCGTTTGCTGCGCTTGGCGGCCTCGCTCCTGCTGATCACCACCGTGGCAGGGCCGGTGTCCGCGCTGGTCATTTTGTTCACCCAGCCGGAGAGTAAAACTCCGGTCATCGGGGTCGATTTGCCCGAGCCTTTGATTGAGGTGGAGGAGGACATCGAGCCCGACTTCGACCCGGCGGTCCCGCCGCTGGACCCGTCGCTGGAAGACGCCTTCGGCATGGATTGGCACGAGGCTGTCGAGCAATCCAACCGTATGGCTTTGGTGATCCGTCAGTGGAACGAAGCAAACCAGGATGTTGCTGATGGCGGCGCACACTTGGCACCGGCGTTGATGGACTGGACCCACGCCACCGAGGCGCAAATCGCCGACGAATTCCGTCGTCGTTGTCAGCTGGGCATAGTTACGCCGCCGCCGTCTACGCTGGCGGAGCGCGTCATTGAATTGGACGCCGCCGGGAATGGCTGGGCCCAAGCTTGGCAATGGGTTTTGAGCGGTTCGGATCTGCAAATTCAGCCGTTCTTCCAGCGCTAACACGCGCCTCGGCCGGACCGCCGATTTTGCCGTTAAATCCGCTAGTGGGGACACATAGCGTGCGTAGAGATGTGCCATAGCGCTGCCGTCGCTATGCTTCTGATTCATCATGCTGTTCCCCCTCCTTCTCTCCGGATCCTTTTGGGCTTTCTCAGCACCCCCGGTCGCGCTCGCCGCATGGCAGCAGTCGACCGACCAACCACAAGAGCAAAGCGGTCAAGTTCAAGCTGAAGAAGCAACCGGCAACCGCATGCCGATGCGACTGGAAGATTTGGTCTTGCTGGTTTCGCAAAACGCGCCGGCTATACGCCAAGCACGCTTGTCGGCCCTAGGAGGGGAGGCAGGCGTTTTGGAATCCGGTGGTGTTTACGACCCGGTGTTCTTCGCCGACCTGACTTATTCCTACGTCGAACAACCGACCAGCGGCCTATTCAGTACTTTCCTGCCCGAAACCGAAACCACAACGTGGACCGCCAACCAAGGCATTCGCGGCATGCTGCTCAGCGGCGCAACCTATAGCGTCAGCCTGCGCGAGCAAACCAGTTCAGCAAACTATCTGACCGACGATCAAGCCGACGTCATTTTGACCGCCAACTTTACTCAGCCGTTGTTGCGCGGTGGTTGGGAATTGGTCACCGACTTTAACCGGCGTACCGCCGAGATTAGTCGCGACAAGGGTTATGAGGCAGTGCGGCAAACTTCGGTGGCAACCGTGCAATCGGCGATTGACGCCTATTGGGATTTGGCCTTCGCCTTGGAAGACGTCAAGGTCAAACAGTTCGGTCTCAAGCTCGCGGAGGAGCAGCGCGATGTCACCGAAGCACGTTTCCGCGTAGGCTCGGTCGCTGAGGTTGAAGTGGTGCAAACCTTGGCACAAATTGCCTCGCGTACCGATGAACTTCTTTCGGCACGCAACACCGTCAAGATGCGCCAAGACCAACTCCGCTTGTTGGTCTTTGGTTTGGATGAAGAGAAGGAATGGGCAGTTGCCTTCCAGCCGGTTAGCGCGATCCCCGATGCGGTTTCCACCGACACAACTTGGCAGCAAGCCTTTGAAGTTGCGCTGGCCAATCGCAGCGATCTGGTGCAACTGATGATGGACGTCAAGCAAGCCGACATGGCATGGCGTGTGGCAGCGAAAAACACGGATCCACGCTTGGACTTGGTGTTGAACGGCAACAGCTACGGTCAGGACATTCGCATCGGCGATGCGTTTTCGCCGGTGGGTCAGGTCGAGTACCCAGGCTATTCCATCGGTTTGGTTTTTGAGCTGCCGTTTGGAAATCGCACCTTCATCGGTGCCGAGCAACGTTTGCGTGCTTCCTATCTATTGGCTCAACAAAAGCTCAAAGACACCGAGAAGACCGTTGCTTCCGAAGTGCGCGATGCAGTACGAAACGTCAACTACTTGGCGAAACGGGTCGAAGCCACCAGTGCTTCCACCTTCGTTGCCGAGCGCCAACTCGACGCCGAACAGCGGCGTTTGCGTGAAGGTGTTTCGACCAACTTCCAGGTGTTGAGTTTTCAAAACGATTTGCTGACTGCCAAAACCGCCGAACTTGGTGCGCGCATCGCGTACGCCAAAGCCATTTCAAGACTGCAAACCGTTCAGGGCTTGCAGTGGGACGGTCAGTCCGCAATGGCGCCTGAGTTCTCGGAGCTCTCCGCCGAAGCCGATCGCGTCGAAGAGACCATCGAAGAATAGAGCCACAGGCGAAGCTTAGATTGCCGCCCGCGACGAGGGCGGCACGTCGGGCTGGCCTAAGGTCAACGCTTGCTCCGCCAAGTGTTCGAGGTCGGCGTAGCTTTCTAGTCCATTACACAGCTTGCGCATTTGCGGGGCGCCCGGCTGGCCCTTGAGGAATTCGGGCGACAGTCGGCGCATAATGCGCATGCCGCGGAATTCGCCGTAGAGGTCGATCACTCCGCGGCCAAGTTCGAGCAGCAAGTCTGTGCGCACATCCATTCCCGGCTCAGCAGGAATGGCTTCGCCGCGCAGCCAACATTGCAAGTCGCGGAACAGCCAGGGACTTCCCAATGCTCCACGGCCGATGGCAATGCCCTTGACGCCAGTTTGCAGCATGCGTTCGGCTGCCGCAATCGAGGTCACATCGCCGTTGCCGATGACCGGAACTTGCACCGCTTCGGCAATCCGGTGGATGGCGTCAAGGTCAGCGTTGCCGCGATATTTTTGTTCGCGGGTGCGGCCATGAACGGTTATCGCCAATGCACCGGCGTCTTCCATCCGACGTGCGAAATCCGGTCCACTGTGATCGTTTTCATCCCACCCGTAACGCATTTTCACCGTCACCGGCAGCCGGGTACCGCGCACCATTGCACGCACGCAAGCTTCGGCAACCTCGGGTTCGCGCAACAACGCAGAACCGCCACCACTGCCGGTAATCTTTGGCACCGGGCAACCGATGTTTAAATCGACGACGTGGAATCCGCGTTTCTCCACCTCTCCGGCGGCAATTTCCAATGCGTCCGGCTGACTGCCGAAAATTTGAGCGGCAACAGGAAACTCGTCGTCGCCGCGTTCCAGCAATCCCAATGACTTGTGGTCGCCGAATTTCAGCGCCAGCGAGGAGACCATTTCGGTGGTCGTCAGCTCTGCCCCGAACTTCCGGCACAGGCGCCGGTAAGCTAAGTTCGTGTTGCCCGCCATAGGCGCCAGGCATAGACCATGCGGAATCGTTAAATCCCCGATCTGAAACCCGGTTTTGGATTGCTGCTCCTCGCTCATGAAGCACACATTTTACCCAGGAAATCGCTCGGCCGCAGCTATTGCCATACTCGCCCTCAGTCCGCTCCTGAGCGGCTGCGGACGGGAACCTAGCGGCGTGACCAACTCCGGTGAAAGCGCCGCGAAGGCTGGGCCGTTTTTGGTGGATGCGGTCAAGGTTTATCACCCGGTCGAGCAGGATCAGCTCTTGCAACGCCACATCCAAAAGCTGCATACCGGATCGCGTTCTGCGCTGCGCTTTGCCAAACAGATTATTGGTTCCTACGGCGATGAGGCGGTTCCTGCACTGGTTGAGGGCTTGCGCTTAGAGCTGGAAGAGCACGACACTGTTGCGGCGAACTTTTTGTCCGCCCTGAGTTACACCCAGACCGAGCAAACCCTGCCCATCCTGTTGGAGGTTTTGGATAAGCACAGCGTGCCGATGGTACGCAGCCAGGCAATCGACACGATTTCGGTATTGAAGCAACAGGGCTTGCTGGAAGGCTTGCTGGAGCATGCTGACCGCGAATCCGACTCTGGCCCGCAAATGCGGATCATGCCTTGTCTGGGTAGTTTGGGAGGCGATGAAGCTGCCGCCTTCTTGGCCAACATTGTTCGGCGTTGGTTGTCCGATAGCGTGACCGATGGACGTGGAACGTCGGCCTGGGAGGGATTGATCGAAATGGAGGGCGAAGAAGCTTTGCCCCACATCGAAGAGCTCGTCGAAGATCTGCCGCCGGTGATGCGTTATTCCGGTTATTTGCGTCTGGTTTTGGGTGGTCGCACCCAATGGCTGGATTCCGTGCGGGCGATGATGGACCACAAAGCGGTAGGCAAGGCGGAGCTGAGACGGCGGGCGACCATTTTGCTCTGCCAACAGGGCGATTGGGAATCGGCCGCTAAGGCGGCAATGGATCCTGATCCTGGTGTGCGCGCGGCATACATCAATGGGCTGCGGGAAAAAGAGGGCGAACTCAGCGCCGAAGAACAGGCATACTTGGTCGAGATATCCGCCAGTGCCAGCAAAGATGCCGCCTATCCCGCCCTGCGCGCTCTCCTCGAAAGAGGCGACCGCGTGCATTTGGAACCATGGTTGGCACAGGTCAAGGGTTACCCAACGCGTGCGGGTTCCATCGATGCACTGCACCTATTCCTGCAAGAAGGGATCTCCCATCCGCGTTTGGTGCCGATGTTGATGGAGCGCTGGCCGTATTGCGAGGTGGATTTCCGCATCGATATCACCCGCGTGATGGCCATGCATGCCACGCTGGAATCGGTCCAGTTTCTGGAACAAGTTGTTAGCAATAGCGATGAGGAGCCCGACGTCCGGCTCTATGCGATGACGTCGCTAGGTAACTCCGGCGAGCTATGCGTGCCTTCGCTATTCCGAATCTGGGAACAGAAGCCGTCACCGTCAACCACGGATCGATTGTTCAATTCGTTGCTGCGCTACGCCGAACTTGACGAGGTGCGTAACTTCTGCTTCGAATTGGTCATCGACCCTGAAGCTCCAGACTTTGCAAAAGCACTGATGCTGGCCAAGCTGCCGGTTAGCTTCAAGGAGGAGGCCTACCAGCCATTATTGGCGGCACGGGCGGCCGATGAACGAGAAGAAGTGCGGCAATACATCGACGCAATCCTGTACGAGTTCTTTTAAGCCGCGATTGATCCTCAGCAGCGCTGGCTTACTCCGGAGCCATGCGTCGTGCCAATTGCACGGTAATCAGCGCCACAGCAATGCCGACGGCGGGCAGCCAAAGCGCCGCACCTGCAGCAATCAAGGCCATCGTCGGCAGCATGGGCATGGCGACCAGAGCACGGCGGACGGCGGCTTGGACGCGCTGCGGATCCCAGTAAAGATGGCGATCGGGAAGGGCAGGCCATAAATGCCAAGCTGCGAACAATGCCCAGGCGATATGTAGCAGCGCCGATTGCTCGCCTCCAATTTGAGTCAGGGCAAACGGGCTTAAACACATCAACGCGATAAAGGGCAGCATGTTCATGCCCTGGCCGCCGCTTTCTTCTTTGGCGGCGAGGCGGGCGAGGAACAGCACGTATAAGGCATATGCACCAATTCCCCACGGTGCGGGGCTTTCCGCAGCAGCAGTGGGGGCCAGTAGCAGCAACATGCCGCTGCTGAAGCTAATTGACCGACAAAGAGCTAAAGCCAGCGGGCCTACCCCTGAGCGCAATGCCGTTCCACCAAAGTCGTAGAGCAGCACCAAGCCGATCAGCACGTAAATCCAAGTCGGTTCCGGGTGTTGCCAAGTTGCAACGGCTGCCGCACCCGCGAGTAGCAGCAAAGAAAACAACAGCGCTGCCGGGGCGGAGATGGTGCCGTCCACCAGCGGACGACGTCGGCCGGCTTGTTTGTCAATGCGGCGATCGGCCCAGTCATTCAATGCCATCCCGGCGTGGAATATGGCGAGCAAGATGGCGCAGGTAATCGCGAGTTTGCCTCCTGCCCATTCCCATGAGGACTCGGTAATCCCAGCGAGGAATGTTTGTCGCGAAATTGCTTGCTGACTCTGGATCAGGGCGTCGGCGAATAAAAAGCCGGCGACTACATCCCAGATCACCGTTGGTGATAGGGCAATGCGAAATAGCCGAGCCCAGGCGATCACGGAACTAAGCGCTGGATGTCCAGAATGGTCACGAAAATGACCAAGCTCATGACAACGACAAAGCCGCCGAGATTGAACCAGATCTGTACCCGTTCACTGACGGGTTTGCCGCGCACCGCCTCGATCAGTAAGAACAGCAAGTGGCCTCCGTCCAGCGCCGGGATGGGCAGTAGGTTCAATACACCCAGGTGGATGGAAATCATGCACAAGAAGAACAAGAATGGAATCATTCCAATGTTCGCAATGCTGTGCGTAGTGCGACCAATGGTGATGATGCCACCAAGGTTTTTGCTGGAGATGCGTCCGGTGAGAATGCGTTGGAACGAGAGGAATGCGTCGCGCACCATTGCTTGAGCGCGATTCACACCGGTGCCGATAGCTGCCAGAAAACTGGTTTCTTGAACCACTTCAGTGCGCCCGCTGAGGGCCACGCCGTAATCCCAACTTGGGCTAGCGGCCAGCTGAACTTCGGCGTCGATTTGTTCCTCACCGCGCATGGCCATTACCGGCAATGGCGGCAGTTCGGAGGATTCACCTTTGACGTTTTGATTGAGTTCAATCCAAGCGCGCAGGGAATTTCGCAACTCGGCGAAAGACGTCGGCTGCTGGCGACCCAGCGCACGAATGATGTCGCCGTTTTGCAATCCGGCTTGAGCCGCTGGTCCATTGGGACGAACGTTTACTCGGAGTAGGCCGGGTTCGGCATCAAGCCAAACCATTGCAGAAAAGTCGCTGGCACTGAGTTCAGGCGTCAACGTCAAAATTTGCTCGCCGCGAACTACGGTTAAGGGTGGCACACGATCACCATTACGAAACGCTTGTTCGCGAATAATTTCTTGATCTCGAACGGCAACTCCGCCGACGTGGGTAATGCGGTCTCCTAACTCCAATCCGGTTGTATGTTCGGCGTGCAACTCACGAACAAAATCCTTGGTTTGGAAGATGCCCAATTGCGGAGAACCGGCGCCGGGCATTTCATTCGGCTGAATTGTTTTCACCACGATGTTGTCGCCGTCGCGTGCGCCAATCTCCATCGGCTTGCCGGTAATCGTGGCTTGAAACATCAGTGTTTGCACATCGCCGTGGCCGCTGACGGTGACGCCATCCACCGAGACGATTTCACCACCGGCAGGAAGACCGGCGTCGGTAGCCAAAGTGCCGGGCGCTATGACTGCGGTGGACCCTTGATATACCCCGACCTTAGGGAAGCCCGATGCTTCGTCATAGACGGCATGAAACTCAACGCGCTTGACTTCGCCCTGAGGGGTTTCCAAATCCAAAATCAGTGCTTCTTCCACATTGCTCAACGCAACGGTGGAGGCAAAGTCGCTAAAGGAAAAAAGGCGATTGCTATTCAATGCGATCAACCGATCTCCGCTACGAACTCCGGCGTTCCAAGCGGCGCTGCCTGCCTCAACGGTCCCGACAATGGGAGCTTGCATGGGCACTCCCACGCGGAACAGAATCGGAATCAGGATCAATGCGAACAAGAAGTTCATTAAGATCCCGCCCGAGAAAATCAAAAATCGCCATCGCGGCGACTTGCTGAATAACTCGTCGTCGGCACCTTCGCCGAGCATATCTTCGCCTGCCATTTTGACGTACCCGCCAATGGGAATGGCCGCGATGCGGTAATCGGTGTCGCCGCGGCGGAAACCCGCAACACGCGGGCCCATGCCTAGAGCGAAAACTTCGACGCGCACGCCGGCGGCGCGAGCGGCGAGGAAGTGGCCTAGCTCGTGAATGAAGAGCAAAAAACCAATGCCGAAGATGGTCAGTAGAACGGCCATGCGTCTTTATTTTAAGACTTGAGTGCCCCAGGGGCGGGATTGGGGATGGCAGCCTCGGTGAACTCTCTAGCCCACTGATCGGCGGCGAGGATTTCGTCCATCGTCTCGGCGTTCGGATTGGGCATTTGGTCCAGGGCAGTGCGACAAAGCTGGAATAGCTCGGGGTAGGGGATGCGTTCCGCTAAAAATGCATCGACGGCAATTTCATCGGCGGCGTTGAGTACGGCTCCGGCGGCGCCGCCCAAACGAGCCGCTTGCCAACCTAAGGTCAACGCAGGAAAACGATCGAGGTTCGGTTCTTCGAAGGTCAATTGCGAGAAGAGCTGCGGGTCATAGCCGGGCAGATGACTTGCAGGCCGCTCCGGGTAATGCAGCGCATAATGGATCGGGTAGGTCATATCGGGCGGGCCGAGTTGGGCCAACATCGAGCCGTCGACGAATTCGACCATCGAATGAACTACCGATTGGCGGTGGACGAGGACTTTGACCTGATCGGCCGGAAGATCAAAAAGATGACAAGCCTCGATGATCTCCAACGCCTTATTCATCATCGTCGCCGAATCGATGGTGATGCGTTTGCCCATATTCCAATTGGGATGGGCCAGTGCCTGCTGCGGCGTGACGTTGGCGAAGTCGTCGGCAGCTAAATCTCTCAACGCGCCGCCGGACGCGGTCAGGTAAAGGTTGCGAACCTGGCGAGTGTGGGCACCGCGTAGGCATTGATGGATCGCCGAATGTTCGGAATCCACTGGCAGAATGGCGCCGCCTTGTTGCCTGCTCAGCTCGGTCAAAATGCCACCGGCCAAAACCATCGACTCTTTGTTGGCCAATGCCAAGTCACAGCCGGCTTCGAGAACGGCGGCAGAATAGGGCAAACCCGCAGCACCGACGACGGCATTTAGGCAAATGTCGTAATCCCCGGTGCGCAGCCGATCCAGCAGGGCCAATCTGCGGTCCTCATCGGCGGTCAGATAAGAATCGCATCCGAAGGGGGAAGCCAGCGCCTCGAGCTCTGCGCCGCGGGAGTGGGCCGACAAGGCCACCACGTCCAGACCGGAGGAGGTTTGCAGAAGCTCCAGTGCCTGCACACCGACGGTACCGGTGGCGCCCAGGATGACAAGACGGCGGGTGGTTGAAGTCATGCCTTGACTCCAGGATAGACGCGCGGTTCGACGCGGAAAAGCACTGCCGGCTGACGTAGAATGCCGGGCATGGTGGAACCCGTCCCTCCCTCTGCCCAAGAAACCCCCGAAGCTGGTTCCGGGGCAATGACCTACCGCGACGCCGGCGTCAATATCGACGCTGCCGAAGAGGCATTGGCCAAGTCCAAAAAGGCGATCCGTGAATCTTTCGGTCCGCGCGTTTTGGCGGACGTAGGCTCTTTCGGAGGCTTATTCCGTGCGGATGGATTAGGCAAGGAACCGGTATTGGTTGCCACGGCCGATGGCGTCGGCACCAAGATACGCATTGCCACGGCAGTGGAGCGCTTTGACACCGTGGGCCGTTGCTTGGTCCAACACTGCATCAACGACGCCTTGGTTCAAGGTGCCGAGCCATTGTTTTTCTTGGACTACATCGGCGTCGGTCATTTGAAGCCGGCAATGGTTGCTGCCGCAATCGAAGGGGTGGCCGAGGCCTGCAAGGACAATCAACTGAGCTTGCTGGGCGGCGAGACCGCTGAAATGCCGGGGGTTTACCCAGACGACGAATTCGACCTGGTCGGCACTTTGGTCGGGGTGGTCGAGCGCGAGCACCTAGTAGACGGCAGCCGGGTGACCAGCGGCGACCGGTTGATTGGATTACCTTCCAATGGTTTGCACACCAACGGCTATTCGCTGGCCCGGCGCATTGTCGAAGATCGTATGGGCATTGGCGATTACAACCAGCCCTTCCCTGGAGAGGCCGACGGAGCATCTTGCGCCGATGTCCTGCTGCGCAATCACATCAGTTATCTGCCTGCGGCACGCCCCTTCCTCAAGCGGTCCGAGTTGCATGCAATGGCACACATCACCGGCGGCGGTGTTCCCGACAACTTGCCGCGGGTACTCAACGGCCACGGTGCCGAGGTCAGCCGCGAAGCAGTGCCGAAGCTGAATGTGTTCGAGCAGTTGGTCGCCGCCGGCGAAGTGCCGCGTGATGAATCCTGGCGGGCCTTCAACATGGGCGTTGGTTTCATTTTCGTAGTCGCCGCCGACGCAGCTGAGCAGTTCACCCGGGAGCTTGCTGAAGCCGGAGAGCAACCCTTCGACATGGGCCAAGTTGTCGACGCGGAGGGCGTGCATTGGCTCGATTGAGCTTGGGCCTTTTTGGGGTCGTCTTTCTGCTCGCTGCGACGGTGTTCCCAATTGGGAACCCGGACGGCGTTCCCGCCCAGGAGCCGGCCAACGCACGCGTGCACCGGCTGGAGGCTTTACTCGACGCACCGCGGCTAACGGACAGCGGTTGGCGTCAGCAGGTGTGGCAACAGCTCAAAAGGCTCGAACACGGGCCATCTGAGGTCGTTTTGGCCGGTTGGCAGGCCCTCGCAGAAAGCGGTCGGGACAGCGATCAGGCTAATTTATTGATCTATCAGCGTCGCCACGGCCTCGCGGTTGAGCCTGTGAAGCCTGGAGAAGGCGTCGAGGTGACTTTGGAACGCTGCTTGCATTTGTGGGGGAGCGGGCAGAAACCGCAATCCCGCGACGCGCTAATCTCGGCGATCCAAAGGTTCCCGCAAGATCGGCGCTTTCACCACAATCTGAATTGGTTGAACCTTGCTCCACCGGCATCCCTGTCGTGGAACGACACGCCGCGCGAGTTCGCCTTAGGGGTACTCGCAGCGCGCCACCCGCACCACTAAGCTAGAAAAGCCATGAAACGCATCCTCCTGCTCCTCACCAGCTTGACTTTGTTGGCTGCAACTTCGGTTGCTCAGGAAATTCCTGAATTGAAAAAGGCCGACTCTAAGAAACTGGCCAAAGCCGTCGGCGCTTGGTTTAACGCCGATATCGCAAGTGATGCGGGCGAACGTTTGGACTCGCGCGATGAAATTCTCAAAGTACTGGAAGGCTTCGAGAAGAAGAAGATCTCGGCTGAAAGGGTGTACCAGTACTTGAACGATTGGCAGGCTGCGCTCGAGGGTCGGGCCGGCAAATTTGCCAAGGTGAAGGCCGGCAAATTCAATCGGACCAAAAAGACTTTGGCCGATGGCAGCCACATCAGCTTCTGGGTTCCCTCGGCTTACAAGCCGAAGAATGGTGGCGTGCCTTTAGTGTTGTACGCCGGTGACGGTGGAGCCCTTTCGGATGATGCGATCTCCGCTTTGCCGCAGGGCATATTGGATGCGTGCGTGGTTGCCCCTGTGCAATTGGCCGGTCTTAGCGGCGACGACTTGCTCAGCACCGGTCGCGGCAACTTGCTGTACACGGTTGCCTTGCTGACTCATGAGCTGCGCTTGGATCGTAATCGCGTTTATCTTCTTGCAGGGAATGAAGCCGTTGCGCCCGCAACTTTCCTGAACTCTTGGCTGCCTCACATTACGGCTGGTGTGGCCATTTTCGGTAGCGCAGCCGACGAAAATATCGGCGTGAAGAACTTGGCCCTGATGAACATTCACAAAGGCGACGACCTTGCGTCTGCCGCAGCATGGATTCTGGAAGCCGAGCCGCGCAACATGTATCCGAAGGAACTTAACTTTGAATTGTCCCCGCCCAAGTTCCCGCGTTTCTACTGGGTGCAGGCAAAGAAGTTTGACCCGCCGGAAGACGGCAAAATGGCGACTCTTTCGGTTAAGGCCGATTACGCAACGAACACCATCACCATCGATGCCGAAGGCGTCTTCCAAGTTGAGTTGTTTTTGAACTACACGCTGGTGGATCTGAACAAACCGATCAAGGTCATCCGCAACGGTCAAGAGCTCACTCTCACCGCCAACCCTGGGTTTTCGACTTTGTTAGAAGGGTGCCGCGCTTACTTGTGGGATACCAGCTGCATCTTCCCGTCGCGCCTGCGCGGAATCGATATCCCGGCCAAGGAGTAACACCATGGCCTTGTTGGCCGCTGCGGCCTTAGCTGGCTTCGCAGTTCTTGCAATTGAGATTCTTGGGGTGCATTTACTTGCACCCTGGTTCGGCACTTCGCAACTGGTTTGGAGCAACCAAATCGGCGTCGTCTTATTGGCTATGGCCATTGGCGGTTGGACCGGCGGAGTTCTGGCCAAGAAGTCGCCGCAACCTTTGCGCGTGGGGGGACTGCTGTTTCTGATTGCCGCGTTACTGGTAGCCGTCGGATTGTGGCTGTTGCCGTCCGTGGGGCGTTGGCTGCTTCCGGATCAATTCACCCTCGATGAATCGGGCGCAATCTTCCTTGGCGGATCGCTAGGGTCGGCCATTTTGTTTTTTGCTCCGCCGGTATTTTTTCTGGCGATGCTCAGCCCGTTGCTGGTCGAGGCCCGAGTAGCCATCAGCAAATCCTCCCCTGGCCAGGCGGCCGGGGCGATCGGGGCGGCAGGAACCATTGGATCCCTGCTCGGTGTATTTGGATCCAGCCTGGTTGCCATCCCCATTTTGGGTACGCGCACTACCTTGGCTTTGACCTCGGTGGCTTTGGTGGTCGGTGGAGTCCTGCTACTTGGCTTAGCCAGGCGCAGCAACAGCTCCGGCGCATCAGGCAAAGCCGATTTAGCACTGTGGCTAGCCCTCATTCCCGGCTTGGGTTTGATGGCCACCGACGACCCGGCAGATCACGCAAACCTTCCGCTGGACGCCGAAGTAATCGCGGTTCGCGAAACCTCGATGCAGCGATTGCGAGTGATCGAGTTTTCTCACGGTGAGCGTTGGTTGCAAATGAATGAGGGGTTGGATTCTTATCAATCCCGTTGGTATCCGGATTCTCGCCCATGGGTGGGCGGCTATTACGACCTATTCGCGCTGGCACCGATTTATGCCGAGGTCGCCGCTCAAAACGGATCGATTGATTTTTGGATTTTGGGCTTCGGGGCCGGAACCGCTTTGCTGCCTTTGGCGGAAGTCCTAGGCGAACGCGATTGGCATGCCGTCGGCGTTGAAATCGATCCTGGCTTGACCGATCTAGTCGAAGAATGGATGCCCTTGCCCGCGGCCATTCAATCGCACCTCAGCCTCGCTCGAGGTGGGGACGCCCGAGCCACTCTGCGGGCCGCGCCGAAGGATTTGGATTTCGTCTTGTTGGACAGCTACACCAATCAATTTGAAATCCCGCTGCACCTAGCGACCGAAGAGTTTTTTGCCGAGGTGCATGATCACCTACGGCCGGGCGGGGTGCTTGCGATCAACTTAGGCACGACTGAAAAAATTGGCACCGACATCGGCTTCACCGATGCCATCCGTGCCGGCTTAGCGCGCTCCTTTGGCGAACACATTCGCCTGCATCAAGTCTCACGAAGTCGCAACTGGGTTGCATTTGCGCGCAAGGAGAAGGCCTTTGCGTCGCTCGAAGAGTTGGAAACTATTTTGCGTCGGGGGATGCCGGCTGCCATCGGCAGTGCTCTGTTGCCGGGCCAAACGATGTCGGGTGGCCCTGCTGAGGCGAGCGAATCGTTTACCGACGAGCGCAATCCGCTAGCATTGGCTCAGGCCAGGCTTTGGCTAGGTGGTGGGGGCGACGAATGAGCCCCCGGCAGCAAGCCGATGCAAGCCAGGTGTTGAAGCACTATCGTGAAGCGTTTGGTGGGGCCGCTCCGGATCTGGGAGAAGCTAGCGTCAATGTTTTACTCGCAGCGGGTGCCAAAAGTGAGGTCCTTCATGCGCTGCATTTGCGCCGCCAACTAGACCCGGTTGATCCTTATGCAGATGCCGTAGCCATTGAGGTGGGTTGTTGGGACCCGTCGACGCGGATGGAAGCCAGGCTTGACGCCGATGATTGGCTGGAGCAATACCCCGATCACTTATTGAGCGAATATGTCAAAGTCCGCCATGAGTGGTTAAATGGCGAGCTAATTCATATGGAGGATGTGGTCATGAAAGAGGCCTATGCCCAGACCTTTCCCTTTATAGCTTTTTCCGTGGCTGCGTTTGTATGCGGGGCCATCGTCAAGCGGCTGCTGCGATCATAAAAAAGTGAAGCGGCACCGTGTAGACGGCGCCGCTTCCTGAGGTGCTAAGGACAATTAAAGGATGTCCAGGATTCCTGACGCTTGGTTGGTCAGCGTTTGCACCGAGGCACGGTAATTCAGGTCGCGCGAGTAAATCGAATTCCAGGGTAGTTCGTATGCGTCGGCAACTGCACCCAGAGCGATGGCTGCGAAGGCACGGGCAAGCGGCGTCATCTTGGTGTCGGCCATGGTTTTTACCAGGGGCTCAACCGAGCTCTTATCGCCGATGAATCCAATGGCCGTTGCAGCCGCGGAAAGCACTGCCAAGCTAGGTTTGCGATCACCGTCGGGCTGGATCAATCGGATCAGTTGCTTGCTGACTTCTTTGTCTCGCATCAAGCCCAATGCAATGGAAGCTTGTTTCAGCAAATCCGGTTTGCGTACATTGCTGGTGACCATTTCAACTAGGAAGTCTTTGTATTCGCGGGCGCCGATCATGCCCAGCCCTAAGCAGGCATAGCCTTGAAACGATTCATCTCGATTGTTGTAGATGGCTTGGCGCAAATCCTCTTTGGCAGTTTCTGCGCGCATCAATCCAAGGCTAATTGCATAAGCGCCGCGGCGTTGGGGATTGCGTTCCTCGTTGAAGGCTGCAAGCACGTTGCGCTCGATCACCGACGGCATGGCTTCATTGCGCTCCAATGCGTAAAACGACATAACGCCTAAGCCCAGCGCACACCATGCGTCGTAACCGCTCTTGCCGGTTCGCATGTTCTCCAGTAGGAATTTTATCGCTTTTTCACGGTAGGGGCCGTCTGAGGTTTGGGCACCCAAGTGTGCCATAGAAATTGCGGTGAACTTTTTCGCCTGTCGGTTCTTGCTGTTTTGCGATACCTTGACAATCGCGTCGTATGCCTGCGCGATGGGGAATTCAGCGGAGCGATTCACCAACATTCCCATTGCATAGACACAGGACTGGACCAGCTCGTTCGGCACCTGACGGCCCGTGCAATAAGCAGCAAAGCTTTCCACGGATTGCCGAATTTGCGGATTTGCCGGATCATTTTGCGCAACTTCGGCGAGGATTTTGGCGATGGAACTCGGGCAGTGGGCACGCACAAGGGTGTCGTGGTTGCCGTCGTTGAGGTATGCCAACAACCGATCCACCGGAACGCTTGAGTCTTGGTAGGGGATGACACCCATACTGATGACACAAGCAACTTTTAGGTCCTTGAAGCTGGATTGATCGCTGAGTAACAGTTTCCACAGGCGATCTCCAATTTGGGATTGCAGCGTTGCATCCGCGGTGGCGGAACCCAGCAATCCCAGGCCGTAAATGGCAAATGCGCGAGTGCGCGCCGGTACGCCATTTGGCTTACTGGTTAAGCTTCGGCCTTCTTTGCTGTCTTCGGCCAGTGCAATCAAGATGGGGTAGGCCGAGGCATCTTGGAGGACACCGAAAGCCAGTGCGGAGGTTTCGGCGATCTCTTGATCTCCGGACCGCAGGAATTTCTTATAGAGGTCGGTAACCGTTGGATCCAACTGAACTTTGGCAAGAGCCATCATGCCACCGCCGGCGATGTCACGATTTTGCTCGGCCTGCATTAACGCTCGCAATTGCGGAATGATGATTGCTTTCTTTTGGGCGCTAGTCGGTGCCGTGGTCGACGGCGTTGTAGCACCGGAAAGAATGCCTTCCATCACGTCCGACTCACCAGTGGAAGCGCTTGCGGTGTGTACCTTTACCTTTAAGTTTAGAAAGTGACTCTTGTTGAACTCCCACCAGAATTCCCAACGGGTTAAGTCAACCATATCGCCGGGTGGTTGAGTAATGGCTTGTTGGGTGGGCGGCGCTTGTATCGATGGTGGCGGTGGCGTGGTTGCATCCGGTGGCGGGGTCGGCTGACCAGGAGTCACCGGAGTGGTTGCCGTCGGTGGCAGGCCCGGGACAGCTGGTGGAGCAGTAGTCGGTGGCGAGCCCACGCCAGGTGGGACGACGTCACCGGGTCCGATGTAGGTGCCGCCATGAGCGGCCATGTCGCCGGACAAAATTGCTCCGGCAAATAGAGTGATGGCAATCAAGTAACGATTCATGAGCTTTCTCCAAAAATGAGGGATTGCTCATAAAGGGCAAAAACAATACCAACCCTATACGCCAATCAAAGCAGTGTTTAGTTCCGCCTTTGAAACCTGACCCATTGCATAACAATGATGAAACAAAAAAAGAGTGGCACCGCATTGCGATGCCACTCTCGGCGTCAAGCTCTTCCGGATTAGAGAATGTCCAAGATACCTGTCGCTTGGTTAGTCAGAGTCTGCACCGATGCGCGATAGTTCAGGTCGCGCGAGAACAAGGAGTTCCAGGGCAGCTCGTAGGACTCAGCAATAGCACCAAGGGCGATTGCCGAGAAGGCGCGGGCCAACGGAGTCAGGTTGTCGTCCATCATGGACTCAACCAGAGGAGTGACCGAACCCTTGTCACCGATGAAGCCGATTGCGGTTGCGGCAGCAGACAGCACAGCGAGGCTGGGCTTCTTCTTGCCATCCGGCTTGATCAGTTTCATCAGCAAGTTGGCAACTTCCTTGTCCTTCATCAGACCCAATGCGATCGATGCTTGCTTCAGCAGGTCAGGCTTACGAGTACTGTTGGTGACTACCTCAGTGAGGAAGTCCTTGTATTCGCGTGCGCCAATCATGCCCAAGCCCAAGCAGGCGTAGCCCTGGAAGGACTCGTCGCGGCTCTTATCGATAGCTTTGCGCAGATCTTCTTTGGCAGTTTCAGCCTTCATCAGGCCGAGGCTGACAGCGTATGCGCCTTTGCGCTGCTGGTTGGATTCACGGTTGAACTTCTCCAGTACGCCGCGCTCTACCGTCGAGGGCATCGCGCCACCTTGCTCGCTGACGTAGAAGGCCATGACGCCTAGGGCCAAACCGCTCCAAGCATCGTAGCCACCTTTGCCTTTACGCATGTTGGCCGACAAGAACTTGATGGCCTTTTCACGGTAGGGACCATCGGCAGTGCGTGCGCCGAGGTGTGCCATGGCGATGGCAGAGAACTTCTTAGCCTGCTTGTTTTTGGTCTTTTCGGCTACCTCTTCGATTGCGTCGTATGCCTTGTCGATCGGGAACTCAGCGGAGTTGTTGACCAGCATGCCCAACGCATAAACGCTGGATTGAACGATTTCGTTTTCGACGTTTCGCGCAGTGCAGTACTTAGCGAGGGTTTCGACTGCTTCCTTGATCAGCGGGTTCGTCGGATCGGTTTCGGCCGACTTAGCCAAGATCTTGGCGATGGCGTTCGGGCAGTGAGCACGAACCAGCTTGTCGTTGTCGCCATCGTTCAAGTAGCCAAGCAGCTTCTCGACGGGAGCATTCGGATCCTGGTAAGGAATGATGCCCATGCTAATGACGCAAGCAGTCTTCAAGTCTTTGAAGCTGGACTGGTCGGTCAGCAGGATGTTCCACAGCTTGTCTGCGATCTTCGCTTGCAGCGTGGCATCGTCGGTGGCGTTGCCCAGCAGACCGAGGCCGTAAATCGCAAAGGCGCGAGTACGGTCAGGTACACCATTGGGCTTGCCGGTCAGGCGACGACCTTCGGTGGTGTCTTCTGCCAAAGCTTCCAAGACCGGGTAGGCCGATGCATCTTGCAATACACCAAAGGCCAAACCTGCGGTTTCAGCGATCTCTTGGTCACCTGACTTCAGGAAACCTTTGAAGATGTCGGTGACGGAAGCATCCAATTGGATCTTCGCCAAAGCCATCATGCCGCCACCTGCGATGTCGCGGTCTTCTTCTTCCTCAATCAGAGCACGCAGCCTCGGAATAATAGTTCCGATCTTCTGCGAGTCGGTCGGTGCCGACGTGGTCGGTGCGGCAGCGCCCGAGGAAATACCCTCAAGGATGTCCGATTCACCGGTGGAGCTATCTCCGGACTGGACCTTAGCCTTCAGGTTAAGGAAGTGGCCCTTGTTGAATTCCCACCAGAACTCCCAACGAGTGAGGTCAATTGACGGGGGAGCAGCAGCGGTAACCGCCTGCTGAGCAGGTGGCGGTGGCGCGGTAGGCGCAGCCGGCGTGCTGGGGGTGCTCGGGGTGGACGGCGTGCTAGGCGTGGAAGGCGTAGACGGCGTGGAAGGAGTGCTGGGTGTGGCGGGGGTTGCCGGGGTGGCCGGTGCACCAGCGCCTGGAGGCACGGTATCGCCGGGGCCCCTATAGGTGCCGCCGTGGGCAGCGAGGCTGCTCGTCAGCGCCACGCCAGCAAAAAGGGTGATTGGGATTAACCAACGTTTCATGAACTTTCTCCGGATGAGGGACGCCTCATGGACAGCAAAGAGTGTACCAAGCGCAAAAGGGCTGCGGTATCAACAAAAGTTCCCCAGAAGTAACATGCCGATATGGACATATTCTTGGTGCGCCATGGAGAGGTCGACAGCCATTACCGGGATCGCTTTTACGGCGGCCTGGATGTTGAATTGAGCCCAAATGGGCGCCTGCAGGCCGACGCGGCCGGAAGAATGCTGGCCGAGGTGCCGCTGCATGCGGTTTACAGTAGTCCGTTGGGCCGTGCCGGTTTCGGTGCCGAGCGCGTGATCCACTGGCAAAAGCAGGTTTCGGGGCAAAAAGCGCCGCTGAATTACCTCGAAGAACTGCGCGAAATCGACCGCGGGCGCTGGAGCGGGCTGCTTAAAAGCGAAGTCCTAGGGCGGTGGCCAAACGATTTGAAGGCCCATTGGCAGGACCTGGAGACCTGGCGCGAACACGGCGGCGAGTCCCTCGGGGATTTACGCAATCGGGTGTGGCGTGGTTTTGAGCAAATCGTGCAACAGCATCGGGCGGGAGATCAAATCGCGGTCGTCGCGCACCTTTTTCCCATATCGGCAGTGTTGGCGCGGGCGGAAGAGCGGCCGTTGCAGGCTTGGATGGATTGGGCCATCCCGACGGGCTCGGTGAGCAAGATTCGTCAGGTAGACGGCTTTTGGGAAACGCAGTTCGTCGGCGAAGTGCCGGCATAGCAGGGTTTTCCGCGAGTTTTCCACAGGGTTTTCCACAAAACATTCCACAACATGGGGAAAACAGCTGTGGAAAGCGCCTTGGGAGCAGCTTTTTGGGCGACGGATTGGCTGGGTGAATAAACCCAAAGCGGTGTTTCAAGCTCAGCGGCCTAGTCCACCTATTCATAATATTTATTATCAGACGTTCGCGATGGGGCAAAACGGTGCCCCCTCTGATCTTCATGCACCCTGTTTAGCTAGCCGGCGCAGCCTCTCTGGGAACCGCGCCCATCGCTACAAACCGTCCGCTTTTCCAAGCGCCCAAAAGCAGGTCACCTTCTTGCAGGACTTCAACTGCGCCGTCCGGCAGACCATCCACCGCTGCGGTGACGTTTTTCTCCTCGGTGGGAACCCGCAACGGCCTTATCGAGGCAATGCGGGCACGATGTTGCCACGTCCCGTTGGCGGCCAGCTCGGCATTCAATTCCAGAACGGCGCAAATCCGGTCCATGTATTCAGCCGCCAGGTCTGTGGCCAAAGCCCCGAGCTGGGCGCCTTGTTCCTGTTCGGCCCAATCTAAGAAACCACGGACTTCTTGATGGCGTCGGCGGATCGCATTGGCTTCTCCAGCGGCAATCAAATATGGAAATGCAATCTCTGCGGTCAGGTCCTCGGCGTCTATAGCCCCGAGGTTTTGAGTCTCTAGAAAATCGGCAAATTGATTCAGGCGGTCCGGCGCCTGGTCTTGATTGAGGACTTCCCAAGCATAAGCGTGTAACCAGGTTCGGATGCCGGCGGAAGACGAAACGCCTACGGGTTCATCGTCGGTCTCGGCGCCCAGCTCCGGTTCATCACTGATGCCTTCGGGCAAACCCAGCGCTTTTTCTAATTCATGGAAGCTGCTCTCCAGAGTTTTGCCATTCGAGCGTGCCACATCAAATTGACTTAAAGCTTGATCCACTTCGGCCTCAGTCGGCAGCTCGTCAGAGTCTACAGCAAGGCCCCTAGGAGGTTGCAAATCAAGTGAGGCCGACGCCACCGTGTCGGTTTCTAATGCATGGGCAAACTCTGGCAACATGCGCCGCAGAGGTTCCAAATCCAGCTCGGTTTCAAAGGCCAACAGGTTCAAGGTTTCACCTAAGCCATGTTCAGCCAAGCTGTGCTTTAAACGTTCGACGTCCCAATTGGCATCGGCACTCAGAACCTCGGCGACGCTGCTTTCCAGATCGGCCAAACCGGATTGAGTCTGGTCGGCACTGGCAGGTACCCAGTTGCACAACTTCTCCAACTCCAACTGCGAAAGCCGCGCCCGCGATTGAGTGACACGTGCCGCTGCTAGGTCTCGTTCCAACGCCGGCAATAGTCCGGGTGCGCATGCCATTCGAAAGCCGGGCAAAGGTGCAAAAAACTGCTCGTCGATTTGCACCAGTCGTCCCAGAAAAACTGCATCTTCAGGTGCTGCGTCGAAGTCGGTTTCTTGGCCGGGGGATAACGAAACCACTCGACCCGTCCACAACTCGCTGAGTTGCACCGTTTCGGTGCCGTCGTCCAAACGTTGGCGGCCATTGTGGACGTAAACCCCCATCAGTGAATCCATCAACCGGCTCCAGACGTCCTTCTCCCCCAGCGAATCGGGAGACCAAGCAAGCACGGGTTGTGTACCCAATGACTCCGAACTTCGTTCCAGCAAAAACCACTCGCGGAATCGCCAGTGATCTTCTTCGCTCCATTGGGCATGGGGAAATTGATTTCGGGCGGCTTCCCATTCGGGCTGCAATTGCGGGTCGGCTATGGCCCGCTGCTCCAGTTCTTCCAGTAGCCGGAGGATTTCCTGGATGGCGCTAATGCTTGTCATGGGTAGCTTCGGTTAGACTTGCGGCAAATGGATTTGCAAAACCTGCACTGGCTGGAGTGGCTTGGCCTCGCTCTGATGGCTTACGGCTTAGGAGCGGGGGCTGTGCGCGGTTTGACCCAGCAGTTTACCCGTTTCATAGTTTGGACTCTAAGCCTGGTTTTGGTCGGGGTCCTGGCCGGCCCATTGGATTGGCTGGCGGCGATGTTTGCCGAAGAGGCCGACAAACAAGCCACCGTGCATGCTTGGCTTTCACTTACTGTTTTGCTGCTAACGCTGCTGTTGCTAGGCGGCGTGCGACGCATGTTTTTTGGCCGCCTCGGCAACTCCAAATCATTCGCCGACGGCCTCCTGGGCGCAGTCCTCGGCGTTTCCGTAGGCCTGACCGCCTGGGTGCTTTTGGTCGGCACCAGCCATAACGCCTATCACCTTCCCGAGGTTGAGCAGCAGCACAGCTTCACTTATGCACGGACCCTGACGGTGCCCTACCGCAAACTGCCGGAGAGCCTTCAATCTCCGTTGTTCCAGTTTGAATTCGAGACAGCCGACTAGGCGCGAGTCTGCACTGGATCTTCTTGCTGGACTTGACCCAGGCGTAGTCCCCTACAAAGCACGCCGGCACCAATTCCGAGCTCGTTGTTGGTGAGAACTTCGGCGCTCAGCCAAGGCTGAAGTTGTTCGAGTAGGGACTCGCTCGGGTGCCGTAGGTCGGGCCCTTGCACCCGACATAGCAGTTGCTGGTCAGCCGTCATACGCATGACAAACTTGGGCGAAGCACTTGCACCGGCGACGGCTTCCGCCCAGGCGCTGAGTGCCAGCGCTGCTTTGCCGTCGACGATTTCAGGAAGCGGAACTTTGGCTTCCTGCGGCACTCCGGCGCGCAATGCAGCCGCCAGTAACCACGGGTGCAATTCGGCCTGATCCAAGTCAATGGCATCCTGCTCCTTGAGCTGCCACAAGCCGTCTAGCCAATCGGTAATCTCCTGGACTTCGACCATGCGTAAACGCAGCGTTTCGTCGGGCGCTTGTGCCGGCAAACCGAGGGTGGCCCAGCCGCCGAGCACTTGAACGGTTCCACGAAGCCGATGGAGACAGGCGCGATGAATACGATCCAACAGGGCCAAGCAAAGATCGCGGGGCAACTCCATGCGGGAGTCTAACAAAAAAGCCGCCTGATCCGAAGACCAGGCGGCTGCAGCAACGTGTGTTTGGATTACTGAATCGTATCCTGAATCACGTTAGACAGGCTACCAGCGGTATCGATGGCCTGAACGAAGACGTTGACGCCCGACGAACCGGCCGGCAAGTTCTTGTTGATGACGGCGGAGCCCCAAACGTTGACTGCGCGAGTTGCGATGCGGTTGCCGTTGGCGACGTCCAAATCACCCAAGCCAGGAACGGTGGTCGAACCGAGGCCGTTACCGTTGTAGAGGTAGATGGTCTCACCGTAAACCGAGTTCGACACGGTAGCGCTTGCGCTTTGCCCGGCGATCAGGGCGGTGGTAATCGACAGCGACAGATCGTAGTTGGAACCACCTGCGTCGATCAGCGACTGGTGCGAGTCAACCAGACCATGACCGAAGTTGTTGGCGGAGCCGATGTCCTGGCAAGCACCGAAGAGTACGTCCTCAGCCTCTTGCGCGGTCAGCGACGGGTTAGAGGAGCGGATCAGGCCAACAACACCGTTGGTGATCGGGCAAGCGAAGGAAGTACCACTTACCGAAGAGGTGCCGCCACCGTTGGAGGTGGTCAAGACCGATACGCCAGGTGCGCCAACGTCGATCGGCGAGCCGTAGTTCGACCAGCTAGCCTTGTTGTTGTTGGAATCGGTTGCACTGGTGATGATCACGTTTGCCCAGTCGGCGCTACTGCTCAGCGAGTAGCCACTGTTACCGGCGGCCCAAACCATCAAGCAGTCATAGCTGTTCTTCAAGGTAGTACCGGTGGTGCCAACCGAGTTGGACTCAACGCCCGAGTAAGAAACCGAAACCGAACCCGCACCTTGCTGGCCAGCCCACAATGCGCCGTCAGTCAAGTCGGACAAGTAGGCACCCCCGTTTGAGGAGTTGGTCGCACGAATCGGCAGCAGGCCGCTGTTCCACATGGCACCTACAACTTGGTTGTTGTTGTTACCAATGGCACCGACGCAACCCATGCACAAAGTGCCGTGGCCGTTGATGTCCTCAATGCGTCCGCCGTTCGCTTGGGTTAGACGGTCGGCCGAGTTGTAACCGGAAAGCAGGTTGGCCTGCAGGTCCGGGTGGTTGGTGTCGACACCGGTGTCGACGACGGCGGCGATGTAGTTGGTGTCGCCTGTGTAGTAATCCCAGCCCAACTCAGAATTAATGTTCTGGTGCCACCACTGACTTCCGAATTGCGGGTCGTTCGGAGTGGTCTGCAGCGGGTACAGCATCCAATCCGGCTCGGCGTACTGGTATTCGCCGGTGGCCATCAGGTTGGTAGCCATGACGTTTTCGGTCATGCCTTCCGGAAGGTTGATGACATACTCATCGTTTGGCGCCATGTATTCGCGCACCAAACCAAACAGGCGCTCCTTAGCAGAATTGCGCATCGATTCAGCTTGATTCTGACTATATCCTTGAGCCAGAAGATCTTGCAGCTGCATCGGGCGAACGATCATGCGACCGGTCAGCTCCTGAATGCCATCGACCTCTTTAAATTGATAAGAGGTAGAAGCCTGAGTTTGAGCGGCAGAGGGGCCAATGAGGGCCAGAGCGAGTCCGGCAACAAAGGTGCCGCAACGAAGGGAGGTAGGGATCATGATTATCGGGATCTTGAAGGGAGAAAGGCGGGGGCACCTTTAGATACAAAAGTGGACCATTTTTACCCTGGATTTGTTCCCGGAAAAGGCCGAAAACTATTATGGAAAGCGGCTAATTCCTCTGAAGGAACAATTTTTTGAGGGATATAATTCGGATTCCATGCGTTGGAATGATTGGATCATTCTGCTTTCCTGTCGCGCACTCGCAACCATGGTCTGGTCACTCCTGCTCTCCCTATTTTTCGCCCCAGCACCCGCGGAATTGCCCCATTCCGGAGGTAAGGCGCTGCACGTCCCCCATGACGACGTGCACTCCGTCGCCACCGTCGATCTTCCCGGTGGCATTCGTGAAACCATTATTACCACGCAATTGGCGTGTCGAGTTCTGAAAACTCGTGATGGCGGACTTTCTTGGACCACAGTTCGCGGCGGCGGTTTGGAATTGGCGCGCGCAGACTTGGTTGTTTGGGAGCCCATACTGAATGGTGGGCGGTTTCTTATCGGCACGAACATCGGCCTTTACTCTTACGACCCTTTGACCGGCGAAGTTGTTGAGTTCAATAACGGCCTCGGTCCTTTGGGAAATGATCGCTACATCACTTCATTGGAAGTGCCGGGTTATGGATTGAAAGGTCCGGTTGCCATCGCTACGCGTAACGGCGAAATCTTGCGCCTGAATCGCGCCACCGAAACATGGGAATCAACTTTGGTTACTGGTACGCCGGATGAGCGTGCCCAAGTTGCGGTGCTTCCCAGTTACGACGTATGGGCGCCGCCAGGCAACCATCAAGCCGTTGCGGCCGGAGTCGCCGGCGTTTTGTATTTGTCAGAAGACGGCGGTTACAACTGGACCGTGAATTCACAGTTCAACACGGCTGCGGTAACGCCCGACGATCCGTTAATCACCGCGATTTGTTTTGCTGAGGATTACCCGACATCGGGCGACATCACCCTTGCCACTTCGGTTGAGAATTTAAACAACTTCACCGGCGACGAAGGAACGCTTTGGCATTCCGGTGATTTTGGCGGCACCTTTACTCCGGTGCATCAAGCCAACTCTTCTTACCGAGCGATTAAATCGACGCCGGTCGGCCCCAGCGGCAAACGCTGGATGATGGCTTCGGTGCTGGAACACCCCGACCTGATGAAGCTGGCGCAGTCGGACGGCATCTATCGCTCCGATGACGGCGGCCGCACCTGGGACGATTACGGTTCTGCGCAAGACTTTGTGCATGAGACGGACGCATCGGATACCGTCAGCCTGAACCGCGCCGAAATCATCGATTTCGAGCTTTCCCCCACATACGCAACCGATGGGGAAATCTTGTTTGGTCGATCCGAAGGCTTGTTCCGCTCAACCAACGAAGGATTGCAATGGCAGCGCATTGCTTTCCGTCCGACCACCCATGTGCGTGGGTTGGATACCTTCATCGACGGCACAGGTGCGCTGTGGTCGGTTTCCGGTACTTATGGTTCCGGCACTGTGATCTACAACCACAATAACGGCATGCACAATCTGCTCGACAACGGGCCGATGGTCTACCAAGACGAAATTTTTGTGTCGCCGCGTTTCGAGTTGGACGGAACCATTATGGTTGGCGGCGCACGCGGATTGAACTTCTGGTTCGACCCAAACCTGCATGCGCCAAACCCGTTTAGTTCGTGGGGTTGGTTTAGTCGGGAAAAAGGTGAGGAATTGGGTTATGCCCGCTATCTCGCATTCTCGCCACACTTCGATAACCGCGGAACTGCGGGCTTCGACCAAACCTTCTTCTTCAGCACCTCGACTTGGACGAAAAGTAATTTCCGCAGTACCGACGGCGGCAAGTCCGGCGAGTTGCTGAACAAAATGGTGGACGGATCGCCGGCACCGTGGCTGCGCAACCTGATTGTTGCGCCGACATCTCCGGGCAAACCGCTCTGCTTTGTCGGCATGTCCAAATACCCCTACTTCGGGGTGGTCGAAGATACGCTTGGCGGCCCGGGAGTTGCTTATTACCCGGATGGTTTGGAAGAGAGCGCCGTCATCAAGTTGATGTGCGCGCCCGATTTTGAGACCAACCCGGTGATTTACGCAGCGACGTACACCAGCGGCGTGAAGAAGTTGGATTTCTCGTCGCCGACGCCGATGTGGGAAAGCGTTGGTGGGGAGTTCCCCCCACTCTTCGTGGACGCATTGAGCCTGAGCCCAGACTTCACCAATGACCGCACCATTGTGGTGGGTACTCAAGCTGGTGTAGTCGTCGGTTATGACGTACCCGGCGCGCCATGGGAATTGCGTCCCTCGCGTTATTCGCGCGACAACGAAGCCCCGGCATTCCGTTACTACTCGCCCAACCACCCGGCCAACCCGGCGCCAGAGCGCGTTTGGCGTTGGGGTTCCATTGGTACCGACTATTTGCGCGACACGATGCCTGAGCTAACTCTGCGTGACGGCACCATTGCTGCGGCAGGATTCGATGGTGACTACGTCGAGTTCACCGATTACGCCAAGTCGGTTCAGGTGCACAGCTTCAAAGGCCCGGAGGCCGGTGAGATTCAAATCACTATCACCAACGCCGAAACCGGTGCTTTGCTCGAAGACACTACCTTCGACATGCATACGCCGAATTGGGGCAGTCAATCTGTCCAGTTCACCTTCAACGACTACCAAGCGGTGACGGTACGCGTGATCGCGCACTTGGATGCCGGCGAGGTGCTGTACTTCGACGGCGCCACCTTCGTGCCGTTCTAAATCACTGGTGCCGAAGGAGGGACTCGAACCCTCACGACCTTGCGGCCATTGGATTTTGAATCCAACGCGTCTGCCAATTCCGCCACTTCGGCCAGTGATGAGAAAGAACCGGTGAAAGCCGATCAGGCTTCGTCACCGAGGGCCCGCTGCGAAAGCGGGCCAAGAGTTTAGCGACCGCTGCCGGAACAAACCAGATGTCCGCCGGATTTCAGCAACAAATCTCCCTGAAGACTTTGCAGGTCCTTCTGGTCGTAGCAGATTTGCGGAGAAATCTCGATGGCCCCGGCGGCTGGTTCCAAGCCCGCGGCAGCTGCCCAGCGGCGGCTGCGTTCACTGAGCGCATCGCGGCTGGTTTGGATGGAATCAGTGCCGGCGCGGTTCTTGACCGGCGCAAATTCATCCTCGCGAATGGCCAGTTGCACCATTCCACGGTCGGCCAGCGGTAGCGCATCGAAGACAAAGGTCTCGAATTTAACTCCCGGTTGCAAGGTAGCCTCGGGACCGTTGCCGGCGAGCACTTTGACCTCTTTATGAGCCAAGTGCAGCGGCAGAGCGGCCTCTGCCATCTCCTGAACGAAGTCCAGGTTGAAGCAGTGAATGGCTAGATTGCCGGCCATGAAGCGCAGAGAACCGTCGGCAGCGCGTTCTTCGGCAAGCTCCTGTGGAAGGTCCGAGTACTCGATACAACCGAGGCGGCCATCCGGCTTCTCGATGATTAAACCGACCTTTTCCATCGGATCGGTTTTGGCGACGACCTTGACCGACATGCGTGCTTCCGTGCGCAGGTGATGACCGATGAAAATCGGATCCGCCATGCGAACCAGCGGGTTATCGACTTGGCAGTAATACAGCACGTCGACGCCCTGTTCGCGCAGCATCGCATTGACGCCACTGTCGCGCACTGCACGGTAGAAACCACCGTGGCCATCCGGGTTGCGGAACAAACTGCCCGGGGTGTCGAGCAAGAATTGCCCATTTTCGCTTAGCGCCGGCAGTGTGCCTTGGCAAGCAAAGTGGATGGTGTTGCGGCCGAGACCGAAGTAGCTGCGGTCGGCAAAGTATGCCTGAGTTTCCAGGTGGTTCGCCGGGCCGGTTTGAATGACCCAGGGCAGCGCCGCGCCAGTGATCTTGCGCAAGCGATGAACCTGACCGGCCATCATTTGGAACAGGCTTGCGCCGGTCACAGAACCCAGCGGAAATGCGCCTTTGGGGCCGGAGAAACCTAAACGGGAGGCTTGTCCCCCCGCCACGGTGGCGATGGCTACTCGTCCTTCGCGGATGGCCGCCCAACCCAGCTCTTCGGCCTCTTCATTGGCGGAATCGCCAGAGGTCGAAGCCGGCTGAATGGGCGGCGGCAGGATTTCCTCGCCATCGGCGAGAGCGGCTTTCTCCAAAGCTCTCCGTTGACGATCAAGGGTGGTCCAGTCGACATTGGCCAGGTCGGCCAGCAATGCTCGTTCAAATTCAGATCCAGCATTGCGAGCCGGGCCGAGGACGGACTCCATCCCCCGCTCTTGCAAAGCATTGATTGGGTTCATCGGAGGCTTTTTCGGTCGTTTTCCGCAGGAGCTTAATTGTCGCCGTCACCAATGCGTTCCAGCGCTTCTTCCAGAAGGTGGACCAGCAGTTCCAGCTTGCGTTCCATCAGCAGCTGGCGAGTGGTGATTTTCTCGACGATCGGCGGAAGCAGAGCTTCCAGGGTGTAGTTGTTGATCATGTTGATCACTTCCGCGCGGTCTGCATCGGGCAGCTTGTGGAAGTGATAGTGGTAGGCGTTGCTCAGCGAGTCCTCGGTGATGTGGAGGGCCTCTTTGGTGAGTTCCTCGAGGTCATTGTGGTCGTGTTCGACCTTAAAGACCTCCTTGCGGTACTCTTTGAGCGCTTCAGCGAATTTCTTCTTCACGGGGATGTCAGCGGGTAATGCCCGCTACTCAAACTTACGGAATGCGAGAGAGACGTTGTGTCCACCAAATCCAAGGGAGTTGGACAGCACACCGCGGAAATCGGCTTCGCGAGGCTGATCGGGGATGTAATCCAAATCGCAGCCGTTTTCCAAGTCTGGGTTCTCAAGGTTTAGCGTTTGATGTGCCACGCCGCGTTGCAACGTTTGCGCACAAACAACCGCTTCTACCGCAGACGCCGCCCCCACCTTGTGACCAAACATCGACTTGGAAGAGGAAATGCAGATCTTGCGAGCCGCCTCTTCCCCAAGCGCCATCTTGATGGCCATGGTTTCGATCTTGTCGTTGAGGTGAGTCGAGGTGCCGTGAGCATTGATGTAGTCCACGTCCTCTGTGTTCATGCCGGCATCTTGCATGGCGATTTCCATCGCGCGCGAAGGCTGACGACCGGTGCTGTCGGGCGCGGTAATGTGCCCGGCGTCATCGGTTTGGCCGAAGCCGGCCAGCTCGCAGTAGATTTTGGCACCACGCTTTTGTGCGTGTTCCAGCGATTCCAGCACCAAAACGCCGGCCCCTTCGCCCATGACGAAGCCGTCACGGTCGCGGTCGAATGGCCGCGAAGCACGCTTGGGATCGTCGTTGCGAGTGCTCAGCGCTTTGATCGAGCTGAATCCTGCTACACAAAGCGGGTTGGTGGTCGTTTCCGAACCACCGGTCACCATGATGTCGGCGAAACCTGCGCGAATCTCGCGAGCCGCCATGCCGATGGCATGACCGCTGGAGGCGCAAGCCGACGCCGTCAGGAAGCAAGCTCCCTGCAGGCCGTACTCGATGGCTACGTGAGCAGCCAGCGAGTTGGCCATGGTGTTCGGGATGAAGTACGGCGTCACGCGACGCGGGCCGTGCTTCTCTAAAACCACCTGGTTATCTAGGATGGTTTGAATGCCCCCAATTCCAGTCGCCAGAATGGATCCGGCGCGGGTGGGGTCAAACTCGGTATCGGTGAAGCCGGAGTCAGCCACCGCTTCACGGGCTGCTACTACGCCGACCTGGGCGAAGGGATCCATTCGACGCAATTCACGCTTGGCGAAGTGTTCTTCGGCGTGAAAGACGCAGTCACGGACTTCAGCACCAATGCGGGTGTTGAAGCCTTCCGTGGACCACCGCTCGATGAGCCGAACGCCGCTCTGACCTGCGAGCAGCTGTTCAAAGGTTGTGTCAGCACCCATGCCGAGAGACGTAATGCTCCCGATCCCGGTGATGACGACCCTACGTTCCGGATCGGCCATAGGAGATTAGGCAAATTAGCCGTTGATTTTCGACTCGATGTACTCGATCGCGCTACCGACAGTCTGAATCTTCTCGGCGTCTTCATCCGGGATGGTGATATCGAATGCGCTTTCGAATTCCATCACGAGTTCGACGGTGTCGAGGCTGTCTGCACCAAGATCGTTGATGAAGCTGGTTTCCGGTGCAAGCTTGTCGCGCGAGGCACCCATGTGCTCGCAAACGATCTCGTAGACTTTCTCTTGAATGTCCGACATGGCTTTGGTTGGCTCTAAGGGAGGGGTGGCCGGGGGCCGCCAGGGTGGCGAGCGCGTCCCGGTTCGAGGATTCTAGGAGGGCGGTTAGCCCAGGGAAAGTCCCCCGTCAACAAGGAGGACTTGGCCGGTCACATATCCACCGGCGGGACCTAACAGGAAGCCGACGACGCCGGCGACGTCATCGGGGGTTCCGGGGCGCTTCAAGGCGATTTTGTCCGCCATTGCTGCGCGTTGCTCATCGGTCAGCGCGTCGGTCATGTCGGTTTGAATAAACCCAGGAGCGACGACGTTGACGGTGATGTTACGGCTGCCCAACTCAAGGGCAGCGGAGCGCGCCATGCCGTGAAGGCCGGCTTTGGCGGCGCAATAGTTTGCCTGACCAGGGTTTCCGGTCGTTGCAACCACCGAACCGACGAGGATGACGCGGCCGGCTTTCTGGCGCATCATCGGCCGGGTGACGGCTTTGAGGAAGTGGAAGGCGCCGCCGAGGTTGGTGTTGACCACCGTTTCAAAGTCCTCGGCGCTGAGACGCATCAACAGGTTGTCACGAGTGATGCCGGCGTTGGCGACTAGGCCGTCCAGGCCTCCCCACGCGTCGACGACCGCCTTGACCGCGTCCTGAGCCGTTTCGGGAGCGGAAATATCCCCTTCCAAAGCCAAGAATTCGCCGCCGGCTGCTTCCACGGCTTCTTTGGTGCCGTCCAGGTTGGCGGTTCGTGTGGCCAGCCCTGCAACCTTGGCACCGCGCTTGGCAAGATCGATGGCAATCGCCTGGCCGATGCCGCGCGAGGCTCCGGTGACCAAGATGCGTTGTTCGTTGAGATCGGCGCTCATGCGGGCGACAGTTCGGCTTTGAGGGTTTCGAGGGCGTCGGCCTTCGGCAGGCTATGAATGGTGCGGCCTGGAGCGATCTTGCGGGCTAAGCCGGCGAGTACGCGTCCCGGAGCAGGTTCGAGGAAAGCAACGCCTTCCGGCAGTTCTGCCGCCATTTGGCGATAGGAGTCTTCCCAACGCACCGGCGCGGTCAACTGAGCTGCCAGTTGCTTTTTCAGCTCGACCGGATCGGCCGAAGCTGCGGCAGTGGCGTTTTGGTAAACCGGGCATTGCGGCGCACGGAACTCGGTGGACTCCAGCGCGGCATTGAGCTTGTCGGCCGCCGGGCGCATGCACTCGGAGTGGAATGCGCCGGCAACGGTCAAGCGCAAAGCCCGACGTGCGCCTGCTTCTTTAGCCCGGCCATCGAAGACGTCGAGCGCACCGTTTTCGCCACTGACCACGATTTGGCCCGGCGAATTCAAATTGGCAACCTGGCAAACCATGCCGGTTTCCTCGGCGACTTCGGCGCACAGTTTTTCGAGCGCATCCGCCTCCATGCCCATGACCGAAGTCATGCCGGACGGTTTGGCCAAGCTGGCTTCTTGCATGGCTTCCCCACGAAGGCGAACCAAGCGCAAGCCATCCGCGAAACTGAGAGCACCTGCTGCGGCCAACGCGGTGTATTCGCCAAGCGAAAGGCCTGCAGCCATGACCGGCTCTACTTTGGTCACGGTTTGCTCGAAGGCCGCTAAGGCTGCCATTGAGCAAACGTAAATCGCCGGTTGGGCGACGTCGGTGGCGGTTAGCTCCTCCTCAGGGCCCTCGAAGCAAATCTTCGAAAGCGGAATCCCAAGCACTTCATCGGCTTGCTGGAACAAATCGGCAGCAGCGCTGCTTTGCTCAACAAAGTCGGCACCCATGCCCACCGCTTGGGCACCTTGGCCGGGCATCAACAGTCCTAGTTTCATCGATTTTTTTGGCTTGGTTGGCAGTGAAGTTTGCGAGGCGTGCAATTACCAGCGAACGCGAGCCGCGCCCCAGGTCAATCCTGCGCCGAATGCTGCAAGCAATTGCAGTTTGTTGGATTCCAACAAACCTTTCTCCCACGCTTCGCCCATGCAGATGGGCACGGTTCCGGCGGATGTGTTACCGAAGCGTTGAATATTGATGTAAACCTTTTCCTTGGGAATGCTCAGCTTGCCGGTTGCTGTTTCCAAGATGCGGCGGTTCATTTGGTGCGGGAAAACCCAGCCCACTTCTTCCAGATTCTGACCCTCCATCGCCCAAGCCATCAGCTCGGTCATGCGATCGACGGCGAAGCGGTAGACCTCGCGGCCCTTCATGCGCAGCAGGTGAGTACCTTCGGCGATGATCTCGGGGGTGACAGGTTCTTTGGCGCCGCCTTTGGGGCGGATGATGAAGTGGTATCCACTGCCATCGGAGCCCATCATCATGTCTTCGATCAGGCCTTGCTGGCAGACATCATGTGGCTGCAGCAACGCACCGCCGGCACCGTCGGCGAAGATGACCACCGAGTTGCGGTCATTCATGTCGAGCAAGCGCGACAAGCCTTCGCCGCCGAGTACCAACACGTTCTTGTATTTGCCGGATGCAATGAATTGCTTGCCGACAGCCATCGAATACAAAAAGCCGGTGCAAGCAGCATTCAGGTCGAACGCCCACGCATTGGTGCAACCGAGGCGGTCTTGCACGATGCAAGCAGTAGCCGGGCAGGCGAGAAAGTCGCCGGAAACGGTGCCGACTACGATTAGATCGACGTCTTCCGGTTTGACCCCGGCACGCTCCAAAATCAACTTGCCGGCCTCTACGAACAGGTCGGAAGTGGTTTCACCCTCTTCCATCCAGCGGCGCTCAATGATGCCGGTGCGCTGACGGATCCACTCATCACTGGTTTCGATGTACTGAGTGAACCAATCGTTGTCCCGGACTTGTTCCGGAACATAGTGGCCGACGCTGGCAATACCGACGGGAATTTCCTGGATCATGATGGATCTGACGGCGGAGCGCCTTCCGCGGCAACCGGCGATTGCTGCATCGCAGCCACGGATTCGGTGATGTGGTGGTTGACGCCCTTCTCGACGTCGGCTCGAATGGTGCGTAAGGCGGGCAATACGGCGGATGCTTTGGAACGGCCATGGCCGATTACAACAATACCGTTGACGCCCATTAGCAGCGCGCCCCCCACTTCAGCGTAGTCGGCCGCACCAAACAATTGGCGCAGCGAATTCTTGACGTCGGTGGTTGCGTCGTCGGAGATAGCAGCGGCACGACCTTGCAAGTATTCGGCAAAGCCTTCCACAACTTTCAGAATCATGTTGCCGGCGTAACCGTCGGCGACGATGACGTCCGCTTCACCGAAGAACAGGTGATTGCCCTCGATGTTGCCGGTGAAGTTGAGCGGAGAACCGTCGAGCAGGCTATAAGCCTCTTTGATGACCGGGCTACCTTTGCTCGCTTCGCCGCCGATGTTCATCAACGCAACACGCGGCTCGGCAATGCCGAGGATGTCGCGCGCATAAGCGTCGCCCATGATTCCGTTCTGCAACAGATGCTTCGGCTTCGGCGTCGGGTTGGCGCCGGCGTCAAGCAAAACAAAACGACCGGAACTGCCGCTGAGAACCACCGAAATGGCCGGGCGGCGAATGCCGGGCAGCATTCCCAGTCCCATCGTCGCGGCGGCAACCGTTGCGCCGGTATTTCCGAATGCGATTAAGCCATCAGCTTGCCCTTGTCGAACCGCGCCCACGCACAACGAAACCGAAGCCTTGGGCTTGGCTCGCAGTGCTTGAATCGGTTTTTCGTGACTCGCAATGACCTCATCGGTGTGCAGAATCCCAGGAAGTTGGGTCACCCCCTCTTCCTTCAGGCTTTTCTCCACAAGCGCTTCCGGCCCAACCACGAGAAGTTCCTCTGGACGGAATTCCTCGGTCAGCAAAGCCTGGGCTACACCCCTGAGAACCTCAGCAGGTGCGTAATCACCGCCGAGGGCATCAACCGCAATTCTCATATTGCCGGCGGATTAAAACTCGTCCTTTTGGATGACTTCGCGCCCAGCGTAGTGGCCACAGTTTTCACAAACCGTGTGGGCCAAACCGCTTGTGCCGCAACGGGCGCAATCACGTAGATTGGCTGCCGCCGGCTTGCGGTGGCCTGCCCGCACCTTATTGGAGCGAGACTTAGAGAGCTTTCTTTTCGGTACTGCCATGGTTCTGGGCCCGGATTTCCGGGACGCTGACTAGCCGCCGAGCCGGCTTTTTGGGGCCGGGGCGACGGAAAGGGTCGGGTATTTTCGCAGTTTTTGCTGCCGGGTCAAGCATTGCTCGCCAGGGAACTGGCAAAAGCTTCAACTGCTTGCTCCAATTCATCGCCCTTGGTGCCTTGCCCCTGAGCGAAATCGGGGCGGCCACCGCCTCCCCCGCGGATCAGTTTGCCCAGCTCCTTGGCCATTTTGCCGGCGTGGGCCCCACTGGATTTGTCGCAGATGAACACAAACGGCACCTTTTTGGTGTCGCCGCCGGTCAACAGCACAATTCCGGGCAATTTTCCGCTGCCGCGCACTGCATCGCTCAGGCTGCGCAGCGAGTTGGCATCCATATCGGGCAGGTGTTTCCAGGCAAAATCGCTTTGATCCGCCCATTCGGCAATCAGCTGTTCGGCACTGGGCAGGGCAACGGTTTTGGCTTGTTTGGCCTCTTTGAGCTGAGTTTTCAGCGTCTGGATGCGTTCCAACAGCCGTTCCTCAGGCGACTTTAGCTCGCTACCGAGCGAAGCCAGAAGATCTTGATTGCTGCGGAAAACTTGATCGGCTTCCGGGCCGGCAACGGCTTCCAGGCGGCGTACACCTGCAGCCAGAGCACGGTCGCTCAGAATCAAAAAGCTGCCAATGCCTCCGATGTTGGCCACGTGAGTGCCGCCACACAATTCCGCCGAGAATCCAGGCACGTTGACTACACGAACGTCGTCGGCGTATTTCTCGCCGAACAATGCAGTGACACCGCGGCTCTTGGCTTCATCCAGCGAGGTGAATTCCACTTCAACCTCGGCGGCGCGAAGAATTTGGCCGCGCACCAGATCCTCGAGGCGGTTCAATTGCTCGCGGGTCGGTGCTTCCGGATGGGTGTAGTCAAAACGCAGTCGCTGGGGCGAAACCTGGGAGCCCGCCTGGTTGACGTGATCTCCCAACACTTCTTTCAGTGCTGCGTGCAGCAAGTGGGTGGCGGTGTGATGGCGTTCGGTACTGCGGCGGGCGGCTTCAGCCACCTGACCGCGGACGGCCGTACCGACTTTCAAAGCCTGCTTGGCGCATCCTTGGTGCAGCGAATAGCCCTCTTCGCCTTGCGTCGAAGTCACATCGAACAAAGCCGAGCCTTCCTCATCCGAAAGAATGCCGCAATCTCCGACCTGACCACCGCCCTCGGCGTAGAAAGCCGTTTGATCGAGCACGACGGCGCCTTCCGTACCGGCACCCATTTCGTCGACGAGTTCACCATCGACGACTAAGGCGACCACGCGGCCGTTGGCTTGCACATCTTGGTAGCCGAGGAACTCAGTGGTCGATACACCTGCTGTTGCTAAACGCGAAGCCAACGACTCGGTGAACACGTCCCCGGAAATTTCGGTACTGGCGCGGGCGCGATCCCGTTGGCTTTCCATCGCTTGCTGGAAAGCATCTTGGTCCAGTTCATAACCATGGTCGCGAGCAACCACCTCGGTGATGTCTACCGGAAAACCAAAAGTGTCGTGGAGCTCGAAGGCCAGTTCGCCCGGGAACACTTTGTTTGGATCATCACCCTCATCGAGCGAATCCAAGTGTGATTCCAAGCGCTCAATGCCGCGCTTGTAGACATCGCGGAAACGTTCTTCTTCCGCTTGGCAAAGTGCTTGAATGGTGGATTGCTGCTCGACCAATTGCGGGTAAGCAGCGGCCATGCTTTCTTGCACCGGCTTCAGCAGATCCGCTAAGAACGGCTTTTGGAAACCCAAATCGATTCCATCACGAACCGCACGACGCAGGATTTTGCGGACTACATATCCACGCCCTTCACGGCCGGGAGTGGCGCCGTCGGCAATGCAGAAAAACACCGCCCGTGCATGATCGGAAATCCGACGCATGCGAATGTCATGAGCTTGCTCTTTGCCGTAGCTCAAGCCACTGCCGCTTTGCAACGCATCAAGCAATGGTGCAAAGATGTCGGTCTCGAAGTTGTTCGGCACGTCTTGAGCAACGGCGGCAATGCGCTCCAAACCCAAGCCTACATCGATGTTCTTTTGCGGCAGCGGTTCGAGTACTCCGCCATCTTTGCGATCAAACTGAGTGAACACAAAGTTGCCGACCTCAAGAAAACGATCCGGCAACTCTTCCATGCCGGCATCGCGCGGCAATTCTTTTCCTGGCTCGAGGTCGTAGTAGATCTCTGAGCAAGGACCGCAAACACCATTCGGCCCCTTCGACGGCGCCGACGACGGCCAGAAGTTTTCCTTTTCACCAAAGCGGTAAATACGCTCGGCAGGCATACCGACTACGTCACGCCAAATTTGGAAAGCTTCGTCATCGTCCTGATAAACCGTGCAAACAAAACGCTCGGCGTCCCACCCCAAGACCTCGGTGAAGAAAGACCACTCCCACGGAATGGTTTCGTTCTTGAAGTAATCACCGAACGAGAAGTTGCCCAGCATCTCGAAGAAGGTGTGGTGACGCGGCGTCAGCCCCACATTCTCGAGGTCGGGCACGCGCAAACATTTCTGCGACGTGGTCGCCCGCTGCAAATCGCGCCCTTTGCCCAAGAACTCGTCCTTGAACTGGTTCATCCCCGCTCCGGTGAAGAGCAAGGTCGGGTCATTGCTGGGAATCAGCGAATCAGAAGGAAGACGTGAGTGCCCCTGGCTTTCAAAGAAAGCCAGGTAAGCCTCACGGATCTCAGATCCAGTGCGCGGGTGACTCATGACGGATCGGGGGCCACTGCCCCACCGAAGGTTGGGACGCTACTTGCTCCCGGCCTTTGCGGCTACCTTCTTCTTCGTGGTTTTGCGCTTGGTGGTCTTTTTCGCCTTTTCTTCAGCCGGTGCTTCGGCAACCTCTTCGGTGGCCGGCGGGTTCATCGCGACCTGAATAAAGCCGGCGATCTCCTCGCACAGTTCGGTGTTCTCCTTCAGCAAAGTACGAACTGCTTCGCGACCTTGACCGAGGCGAATGTCGCCCTTCTCCGGGTGAGCAAAGCTGAACCACGCGCCCGACTTGGTGACGAAGCCGTACTGCAGGCCCATGTCGATGATGTCGCCCTCGTAGCTGATGCCGGTACCGTAAAGAATGTCGAACTCGGAACGACGGAACGGCGGTGCCACCTTGTTCTTGACCACGGTGCACTTGGTGCGGTTGCCGACGATCTCATCGCCATTCTTCAGCGCGCCAATGCGGCGCACATCCATGCGGATCGAGCTGTAGAACTTCAGCGCACGTCCGCCAGGAGTGGTTTCCGGGTTGCCGAACATCACACCGATCTTTTCGCGCAGCTGGTTAATAAAGATCACCACGCACTTGGTCTTGCCGATCGCGGTAGTCAAACGACGCAAAGCCTGCGACATCATCCGCGCTTGTACGCCGACGAAAGAGTCACCAATTTCGCCCTTCAGTTCGGCATTGGGCACCAAAGCGGCCACCGAGTCGATGACGACGACGTCGACGGCGTTGGATTTGACGAAACGCTCGCAAATATCCAAGCCTTCTTCACCCGAGGACGGCTGCGAAAGCAGGAATTTGTCGCCACCTAGGTCAATGCCCAAGCTGGTGGCGTATTCCGGGTCAAAGGCGTGCTCGGCGTCAATAAACACACCGAAGCCACCGGCTTTCTGGGCCTGGGCCACGACCGACATCGCCAGCGTCGATTTACCGCTGGATTCCGGGCCGTAAAGCTCAATCACACGACCACGCGGCAGTCCTTTGCCGCCTAGAGCCTGGTCAAGCGAAAGCGAGCCGGTGGCGATGCCCTGAATCGGGCCGATGTCCTGCTTGGACATGTCCATGACCGCTTCTTCGCCGTGGGCCTTGGAAATCTCGGCCAAGGCCGCCTTGATGGCAGTTTCGCGGTTCTGGGATGGGGATGCTGATTTTTTTCTGGTAGCCAAGGGAGTCTCCGTATTCCTATTGAGTGTAGGGTTTGAGGGCCGCCAATGGAACGCCCCAAAGCGAAATTCCCTCTACACGGAAGACGGAAAGCCTGGCGAAAGGTTACACCTCGAAGCGAACAAAATCGCGCAACTGCTTGTAGCGCCGCTCCAGGTGGTCGCGAGCCGCCGTTTCCAGACCGTCGGTGGAAAAATGCTCCACCGTCATCGACGCCGCCACGGTGCCGAAGGCCATCGCCCGCCGCAGGTTTTCCGGAGTCAGCTCCCCCATCTCGGCCAGCGAGCCGAGGAACCCGCCGGCAAACGAGTCTCCCGCGCCGGTCGGATCGACCACCTTGTCGGTCGGGTACGCCGGCAGCGCAAAATGGAAGCTGCGTTCAAACAAAAACGCGCCGTGCTCGCCTTTCTTGATGATGACCACCTCAGGCCCCATCTCCAGCAGCGCATTGCCCGCTTGAATCAAGTTCGCCTTGCCGGTCAGCGCGCGCGCTTCGGCATCGTTCAGCACCAAGCCATCCAGCCGTCCCAGCAGCTGCATCAGATTGTCGCGCTGAATATCGATCCACAAATTCATCGTGTCGGCGAACACCTTTCCGCCGTTCAACTCATCGAGCATTTGCAGTTGCGTATCCGGCCCCATATTGGCTAGGAAGACGTAATCCGCACCCTTATAGGTGTCGGGTACCGTCGGCGGTTCGGCCAGCACGTTGAGCTCGGTGACCAAGGTTTCCGCCTCGTTCATATCGCCCTCGTAGCGACCGGCCCAGCGGAAGGTTTGCTGGTCCTCGTACACCTGAATGCCGCTGCAATCGGCACCGCGGCGCTTCAGCGTAGCCAACGCCGTATCCGGGAAATCGGCGCCTACGTTACCGGCCAGGCGCACCTCAGTGAATAGCGACGCCGCCAACGAAAAGTAAACCGCCGATCCCCCGAGCACTTCTTCGCGTCGGCCATAAGGGGTTTCTACGGTGTCTAAACCGAACGAACCAACAACGACTAAGCTCATTTTTTTGACGGGATCAGGTGGACCTCGCGCTTGCGTTGGCTGGAAGTAACCCAAACCAAACCACCGATCAGGCCGAAGCCCAGTTGCGTGGTCAAGCGGAAGAGGATGGAGACGGCAACGCCGAGGGTGAAGGTCGAGCCGAACAACTCGAACGAAGTGCCGTACAACCACTCACCGACTCCCCAGCCGGCTGGAGCCACCGGGATGGCTGAGATGGTCTGTACAACGGGGAAGATGACAAAGTTGTCTTCCAATCGAATTGCCGCGCCCAGGGCTTCGCCAATTGCCCAAAAGGACAATACCCCGCAAATCTGCAGCGGAATCGACATCACATAGGCTTTGAGTAGGCCGTGAAGGTTGTTGCGATAAACGGATAAGGCGCCGTCGATTTTGGTCAGGGTGGATCCACCGGGTAGCTTGCTGAGCCAGCGCTCAATACCGAGGAATTCTCGCACCCGTCGCGAAAGGTAGGCTGCTCCACCCAGCAGAGCTGCGGCCAGTACTAGAAACACGCCCTGGCCAAGGACGTCGGGATAGCGCGATTGGTCGGGGTTGAGGAATAAACCCCAGGCCAGCACGATAGCCGCCAACGACAGCAGCGCGATCAAGCCGATCACTCGGTCGACAATGACGGATAGCGCCGCCTTCCAGCGCTGACTTTCTAATCCGCGCGTGATGAGCGCGCCACGTACGACGTCGCCGCCGGTGACGCCGGGCATTACGTTGTTGAAGAAGTAGCCGACGAAACAAAGCCGCAGCGCGTTGCTGGCCGAGGTTTGAATGCCTGCCGCGTTCAGCAGTACGCGCCAGCGAATGGCAGCGAGCACCAGCAGCACTCCCCACAATGCCGCGCCGACAAAGAACCAGCCAAAGCGAATGCCGCTGAGAATGGTCAGGAAACCGGGCCGCACCTCCCAGCCGATGTCGAGCGCTCCGGACAGGCCGTTGGCACTGAGACGCTCATACGGGGCCGCTCCCGGCACCTGGACGTCGGGCGGGAAATCGAAAAATTCGAACTGCCATTCCGCGCTACTCCAATCGCCGTGGAGTTGACCGAAAACTTCAATGCGGTCGGAGTCATCCTCGGGCTTGGGGCCAAGCAAGCGGTCTTTGGTCTCCACCTGAAGCACCACGTACACCGCCAGCAGCGCTGCGAGTACGACTTTTAATAGCTTGATCCCAATCTGTTTCACAGACTCGCCGGTGTCTTAGGGAGGGCGTATGCGGCCAACATGTTGTACCTCTTTCGGCAATTCTCGGCGACATCAGGATCGGAATCCTGGCTGCCGACCTCGAGCAGGTACAACACATTCCTTAGCGCGAAGGCGAGTGCGCGCGGACTGGCGTCGTCGGATATGGGTTTTCGGCCTAGGCGGCGGCCGACGCCGGTCATCGTGCGCACGGCAGCAAGCGGCGTCGGTGGCTCGAGGGTGATCAGGTATTCAAGCGCGGCAAGGCGTTCTTGATCGTCCCCTGCTTCATCGGCTGCGAGGAAGGCCGTGGTGGCTCGCGCATAGCGATCGGCGTCGGCGGGGTCGGCATGCGGCAAGGTGATGCTGTTGCGCTCGATCCAATGCCCGGCAAACGACGACAGGATTGCGGCCGACTGGATCCGGGCGGCGGCATAGTCATCGTGGAGCAGTTCAATGGCCAGCCAAGACGAGGCTTCGATCACCAATCCGGGGTCCTCGCGCGGTGCGGTTGCAACCGATTTCAGAATCGCATGCTCCAATTCACGGTGGTCGTGGATCGGGTAGCGCCCGGGGCCGCCATTGACCGACGGTTTGGCCGCCAGATAGACGTCGGGGGAAACCGACAGGAAGGCGGGTGAGCGCGGCGTCCACGTGGCAGGGTCGTGGATCGCGGCAAGATCCTCGATGCCGCGGCGCGACGGAGCGGTGCACGATCCCAGCAGGGTGGCGAGGATCAGCAGGCTAAGGGCAGGGAGGATTGTGCGCCCGGACATGGTCGGGGCAGAGGATACGGGAAATCCAGGCTGGATTCGAGTCACCAGGCCAAGAAAGTCGCGTTAATCGTGGCCATAGGATTCCGGCGCAAAGCCAAAGCCGAGGAAATAGGGCTTCTCGCCTTCTTTGGGTACATGCTGAATTTCTACCAGTTCGCCCCAAATTTCGTTCAGGCGGTCGCGCAGCTTTTGTCGCCCCTCGTCGTCGAGAAACAGGGTGATGAAGCCCGACAAATAGCGACGTGATCCATCCTCGGGGAGGTCCTGGTCCATCGCCGTCTCCAATCGAGCACCCAAACGACGTAACGAGGTCATCGAAACCTGCCTAGCGACGTCGCGCCATTCCTTATCGTTGGTTTGATTGATAAAGATGTCTTCGGCTTCGGTGTGGTAGGTCACCGCGGTGCCGCTTTGGCGGGTCTTCGTCACCAGCCCGCACTTCTCGAGGATGCGCAAGTGGTAGTACAGCGCATGGCGCTCCAAACCCATGTGCTTTTGCAACGTGTGGGGAGCGACTGGCTGGAGAATGGTTACCAGATGCCAAATGGTCTGACGTACCGGTGACGCCAGAGCCTTCAGCTGATCTAGGGATTCGATGTGGGTGGGCTTGGGGGACATAGCTGCGCCGGCTAGGGTTGGGGCACCCGGCGGAGATGACATTATTGTAACAATCAGTCAGCCACAAGGGGTCTACTACCGATTTTCAGCAGTTTCAGACTCAATTCCAGCGCGTCGGTGGGCCAAAATTGAGGCGGCCGTGCATGCTCGACGCCGGGCTTCCCTTTCTCGGGTCGGCAGTTCTGAAGCGCGTTTTGCCATTGTTCCGGCACCGCTTCGCGGCCATAAACCGCTCCCAGCAAAGCACCAGCGATCGCCGCATTGGTGTCGGAGTCTCCTCCGCGGCGCGCGGTATCGACGACGCCTTCCTCCAGGTTGGCTGCGTGCTTGAGCTGCCACAAGGCATTGCCAAAGGCGATGCGCACCCAACCCATATGGGTGGAAAAAGCTTGCGGTGGCTCGGTTGCGGCGTGGTGAATCCAATCCATCAGCTCGTCCTCGCACGGGCCTTCTTCGGCCCATTTCACGATCTGCTGGTACAGTTCGGGGCCGCTGACTGGAGTGCGAATGGCGAAGGCGATCGCCATGGCATAGAGTCGATTGGCTTGTTGACAGTTGGGGTGAGGGTGAGTCAGCGCGGCGTCTTGAATTGCCCATTCCCCCACCTTCTCCAGCGGCTGGCCGGCACCGTAAATCCCAAGCGGACTGATGCGCATCAACGCGCCGTTGGCTTGGCTTTCCGTATTGGCCTTGCCGGTCAATCCAAGCAAAACGGTCAAGCCGCAATCAAAAGGAACGGAATCCATCCAGCTTCGATAAGCGCCAAGGGCGGCATCGGCGCAATAGCCGCCGCGGTCGATCAGCATGCGCGCCAACGACAACGCCATTTCCGAGTCGTCGGTGGGTTGACCGGCAATGGTGCCCCAATGCCCTCCGTCGGCGAGTTCACGCACGCCGTCGGGATATTGCAGGCGAATGTCATCGGCAGTGCGAAATTCCACCAAGCTGCCGAGTGAGTCGCCGGCGAGTTGTCCAAGAATGCAGCCTTGGGCGCGGTTGATTTGCCCGTGGTCCATTCTTGGAGTTTAGCGCTTAGGGATTCAGGTCGATGAACGCGGCTCGAGTGGAGTAGCGGTAGACGCCGAGGGCGGATCTTGAAGTAACCGCCATGTAAAAGCGGGTACCGATGAGGCTGGCCGGGATCACACCACTTGGAACTTGCAGGCCGAAGCTGGCGTCGCCGTTGGCATCCAGCGTTCCGGTTGGATTGAGGAAAACCGGCGGATACATGCCCAAGAAGGTTTGTGCCATCCACGCGTCGACGGTTAATGGCACGGACACTTGGTTCGGGAACATGCTCGGGCCTACCCCACTTGCCGATAACAGCGCTTGATAGGTTTCTCCGGCTGCGTCGTCGGGGAAATCGAGTTCGAAGTCGATGCTGGCGCCGCTTGCGTTGGAAACTTCGGATTGCAGCGGCGTGATCCAGGTCTCGCCGCCCACCAAGCGAATCATTCCCGCCGAGGTGAACCCATTGAAATCCGAATGCATGCTGCCGATCAGCAAGTCCGGCTGACCGTCTTGGGTGACGTCGCGGCCGCCGGCTAAACCACTGCCGAAGTAGCTCCCGGTAACATCTTCGTGCATGCCGTACAGCTCGCTGCCGTCCGCGCCGGAGTAAATGGCGACATAGAAACCGGCCGAAACCAAACCTGCCGTCGCGGCCAAATCCGGCACGCCGTCGTTGTTGAAATCGCCCATGCTTGTGGCTTCGCCGGAGTAATTCGTTCCAGCCGGGTCGATGATTACCAACTAGGTGCCGTCGGCGCCGGAGTAAATGGTGATGTCATCTTGGCTACCCACTGCGAAGTCATCAAAGCCATCGTTGTTGACGTCGCCGGTACCGGTGACAAAGTTCCCGAGTTGGTGGTAGTAATAAGCGCCGCCGTATTCATAAAGCAGGGTGCCGTCGGCGCCCGAGAAAACATGGGCGCGACCGTAATCCCAACCTCCCGAACCCGGGTCGTCGGCAGTATCGCTTCCTAGCAGGAGGTCCGGTACCCCATCGCCATTGACGTCACCGGCCGCCTCGACCGCGGTGTAACCCATATAGCCATAACTTTGTGTTCCGCTCACGGTCAGGAACCGCGTGCCGGTGGCGCCCGAGTGGAGATAAGCCTGCCCCTCGGTGATGGAGCCCGCGTTTGGAGCAGCGACTAATAAGTCATCGACCAAATCGCCATCCACATCTCCGACATTCGCCAATCCTTGGCCAAACCAGTTGTAGGTTGCATCGCCACTCACTTGCCAAATCACGCTCGCGTCCATTCCGGAATAAGCGGTGACCACGCCGGCATTCGGCGGTCCCCCGGCAGCCGTGGCAAAAGGATTGCCGACGACAAAATCCCCGCGGCCGTCACCGTTCAGATCGCCCGCCGACGCCACCTTCAGCTCAAAGCTGTTCACTTCCGGATCCTGATAAATGTCCCAAATCAGGGTGCCGTCTTTGCCGGAGTACACGCGGACCCAACCGAAACCCAAGCTGGAGTTCTGGGCGTAGGGCTGATCGGCACAGGCCAAGTCCAAAACGCCATCGCCGTCGACGTCATCAAGGATGGCTACATCGGCGCCGATGCTGGCGTAGGCGGTCGGCCCAAAAACGTCGAATCGAGTGCCAAACTCGCCGCTTTGACCGAAAACCGGCCCAGCAAACAAGAACGGGAGGATTGGGTATAGGCGGCTGAGGTGGCGCATCTATTGATAACGCCGAATCCTGGGATATCTGACAAAAAAGGTGGTGGAGGCGGCGGGAATCGAACCCGCGTCCTGCGAAGGCCTAATCAGGGCGTCTACGTGCGTAGTTTCGGATCAAATCTTATTGTTCGCCAAGCTCCGAGACAGGCGCGGCGAGCAACCAGCCCATTGAATTTCGCGTTGTGCTCCCGGGCCAGGGACACGCAGCTAAGCCCGCGATCAATCACCCATCATCCCCAGCGGGCGAAGAACTGTTGGGTGCGCTGCATTAGGCAGCGAGAGCGTAGTTGTTATCGGCAGTTAATGCCTTGCGAAGGGTTTAACGAGGCCATCTCCGCAACCTCGGCACGCAACCAAAATCAGGAAAGCTTCCAGTCGAAACCGATCGCCCCCACTTTAGTTAGGTTGGATTATATCATACAGGTCATCATGCGCATTCTCACCATCATCCTGTGCCTGGGCCTCGTCGCCGGGTATTTCGGCTGGCAATACCAGCAAAGTGCCGCCAATGACACCGCTTTGGCGACGCTGACCGAGAGCAATCAAGCGATTCAGCTCAATGTCGAGGGCATGACCTGAGGTGTGTCCTGTGTCCGCCGTGTGCGGAACACGCTGCTCGCCGTCGACGGTATTGAAGACGTTGCCATCGACTTCGATAAAAAGGTTGCCTATGTCAAGCCAGTTTCGGACGGTCCGATGGACCCCGATCCGTGGATTGACGCGCTCAAAGCCGAGGGTTACGGCGCGAATCTACGTGCGGATCCATAAAGAGTTCATGCGCGCACTCTGCCACCGCTGCGCTTAGGTGCAGCGGCTGGTATCGACCAGGACTAGGAATCGACATTCCTGGTCCTGCTTTGCGTTTCGGTACTCCATCGCGTGCACGCCGTGGCCTTTGCTTTCGCCGGCGGATAGATGGTGGGATTGCTCGTCGAGGATGAGTTCAAGCAAGCCGTCCAGCACCACCACGGTTTCCAACGTGCCGGCGCGGTTCGGCGGCAGCTCACCAGCGCTGGCTCCCCCGTCGAGGGTGTAAAGCACCACTTCCAGTGCGCCGTGGAGCAAGTTGTTGGGGTGGCTGACGCGGGTCACTCCGGATGGGAAATGGTGAAAAAGCGTTGGGCTAGTGGGGTCATCCTCCAGCAGGTCGGATATGGAGATTTGGAAGGCCTGGGCGATCTGATAGGCCAATTTGACGGTGGGGTTTTTGCTGCCGCGCTCGATATCGGAAAGCATCGCCTGGGAAACGCCACTGCGCTGGCTGAGGGCACGAAGGCTGAGCCCCTGGGCGTTGCGCAGGTGACGGAGGCGGTCGGCGAGGTTGGTTTGCATGCGGAATGGTGTGTTTAAGGGCGGTGGAGTGGACGAATATTCGCTTTAGTGTTCAAATCGGCTGGTTCTGGCGAGGATTTTACCAGAATATCCGCTATAGTGAACAAATGCCGATGCGCCTCGCCATGTGGTCCGGCCCGCGGAACGTCTCGACGGCGCTGATGCGAGCTTTTGACTCCCGCCCTGACTGTGTGGTCAGCGACGAACCCCTATACGGTTATTACCTCGCGACCACCGGCGCCAACCACCCGATCGCCGAGGAGGTCATCGCCGCGATGGCTACCGATTGGCCGACCGTCACTCAACAGCTGATCGGCCCGGTTCCTGGCAACCAAGAGCTTTGGTACCAAAAGCACATGGCGCACCATCTGCTCGATGAGATTCCGCGCGATTGGTTGTGCAACCTCAACAACGTGTTTTTGATCCGCGAACCGCGCGCAATGTTGGTGTCCTTGCTGAAGGTGCTGGACGACGTCGAAATCAACGACACCGGCCTCCCGCAGCAAGTGGATTTGTTCCGTTGGGAGGCCGAACGCACCGGCCGCATTCCGGCGGTCGTTGATTCCCGCGAACTGTTGTTGGATCCGGCTGGAGTGCTTCGCCAGCTGTGCGATCGCGTCGGCATTGCATACACCGATCAAATGTTGAGTTGGGAGGCTGGATCGCGTCCGACCGACGGTGTTTGGGAATCGCATTGGTATGGCAAGGCGACGAACTCGACTGGTTTTACCCCCTACCACGAAAGCGATACCGATGTGCCGGCCGACTACGAAAGCTTGGCGCGTCAATGTGAAGACCTTTATCAGGAATTGGCCGCGTTCCGGCTGATGGCATCGAACGAGGTGCAATCATGAAACAGACCTTTAATCCTAAAAACGCTGACATAGTCATCAACATCAATGGCAAGCTGCTGCCGCGCGCCGACGCCAAAATCAGTGTCTATGATTCGCTGGTGCAAGGTGGCGATGGCTGTTGGGAAGGCTTGCGCGTTTATGACGGCAAGATCTTTAAGCTGCAACAGCACTTGGATCGGCTGCGTCATTCGGCTAAGGCGCTAATGATTGAAGGCGCGCCGTCGGACGACGAAATTCGGCTGCAGATCAAGCGCACCTTGGATGCCAATGGCATGCACGACAACGCTCATATTCGATTGACGTTGTCGCGTGGTGAAAAGGTCACTTCTGGAATGGACCCTCGCTTGAACCAAGCCGGGCCAACGTTGATTGTTTTGGCGGAACACAAAGCACCGGTTTATGAAAAAACTGGGCTCCGGCTGATTACTTCGTCGGTGCGTCGCTTCCCGCCGGATTGCATGGATCCAAAGATTCATCACAACAACTTGATCCAATCCATCATGGCCAAGATTGAAGCCAACGCCGCTGGCGTCGACGACGCGATGATGTTGGACTTGCGCGGATTTGTAGCCGAGACCAACGCAACGCATTTGTTCATGGTTGAAGATGGCGTGATTAAAACCAGCCACACTCATGCTTGTCCGGAAGGCGTTACGCGTTCTACGGTGCTGAAGTTGTGCCGCGAACACGACCTCCCCCACGAGGTCTGCAATCTTTCCCAAGCCGAGTTCTACCGTGCCGACGAAGTCTTCTGCAGCGGCACGATGGGCGAATTAGCGTTCATCTCCGAGATCGACGGCCGCACCATCGGCGATGGCGAAATGGGTCCGATCACCGCACGACTGAGTGAAATGTACGGTGAGTTGACTGCTCATCACAGCGAAGACATCGTCGTCGGTTAGGCTGTTCCACGGCTGGGTCGCGCCCGGCTGTGGAACCATGGATACCATCCCTCTAACTAGGTTGGCGCTGGCATTTCTGCCGGTGTTTGCTGTCTTCATCCTTCTGCAACGGTGGCAACTTGGTGTAGGTGGAGCGGTTTATGGCATGTGCCGGATGCTGGCCCAGTTGCTGGCCATCGGTTACGTATTGGTCTACTTATTCGAAGCCGAAACCCCATGGCTGGTCTTTGTGGTTTTGGCGGTGATGATCTTTGCATCCAGTGCAATTGCCCTTCGCAGCCATGGCCAAACCCTGCGCCAACAGTTGCCAAAAGCGTTGATGGCCATTGGCGGTGGCGGTGGCGTAGTTTTGGCAATCGTTGTATTTGGTGTCCTCACTCCCGAGCCTTGGTTTGCCCCGCGCTACGTCATCCCTTTGGCCGGGATGATCTTTGCCAATGCGATGAATAGCGTCAGCCTGGCTGGGGAGAGGTTGCAAGCTGAATTGAAGCGAAACGAGGACTGGGAAGTGGCACGCGCCACTGCCTTTCGCGCCGGATTACTTCCCATTACCAACTCTTTGTTCGCTGTTGGGCTCGTCTCTTTGCCCGGCATGATGACCGGGCAAATCCTATCCGGCGTTTCACCGCTGATTGCCGCCCGCTACCAAATCATGGTGATGTGCATGGTCTATTCAGCCGCAGGTTTATCAGCCGGGGCTTACTTGCAATTGATGCGCAGCAACCTAGATCAACGCCTAGTTGGAAGAACTCCGGCTAGCCGCGATTAATAGAAGGTGATAGCCGCGGCATTGCTGTCGAAAAACAGCCCGGGGGGCTGGCGCACTACTGTCCCGTGTAACAAAAAGATTGCACACCTGATTTAGCTATTCAGCGGCACCCAGTTAGCGTAACATCCTTTCTGTAAATTCCCTCGTCCCTGCAACCGCCCTGTCT
>CAYFOM010000017.1:0-89230 GCA_964344765.1 uncultured Planctomycetales bacterium
GGCTCATCAACAATCGTTTCGATGGGCTTCTCTTCCGGCTTAAGCGGTTCGTCTTCCACGATCGGTGGCGGCGGTGCGGCCATCATTTGAATGGTCGGCGTTTCCGATTCTTCGTTTTGCAACAACATCACGCCTGCCAATGCGAATGCAACTAACGCGTGCAGGAACATCGATGCAATCAGATAAGGCGCGCGGCGCAGTTGCTCCGCCATGACCTCTTGGAAAGTCACCTCCTCATGAACATGGGGGGGACTGTGAGTGTAGGTGTATGCGATCTGTGTCATAGCTTCCCAAGGCCAACGGTGGGAAATCGTTCACAGTTCGCGCGTTCAATTAATTCCTAACAAAAGAAAAATGGGAATGATTGAACCAAAGTGATGCATGAAGAGTTGCATTGATAGCCGCGAAGGTCAGGCGGGAGAGTTCTACTTAAACGAGCGGTTTATGTTTAGGAGCTCGAGACAAATTGCAGTGGTATAAACTCGACCGAATTGACGACCCGAGGATCCGATGGGATCCCAAGAGCCACGAAACTCACTTTGGTCTTGGCGTTGAAGTTTGAGCAACGCTGCGCAAACCGCTTTTCTCCACCGATCCCAACTATGACTGTTCGAATGCATCAACGCATAAGTCGTGGCGAGCAGGCTGACTAAATCAGCCTCCATCGGATTCGTTTCCAATTGCTCGATTTGAGTTAAGAGGTACTCCGCATCCTCTAAGAATCGCGTGCCCTCAGGATTGCTTGGGTGCGCAAGCCATTGATTGGGGTACTGAAACTCGGCTTGATGAAGAAAATTCAAAGCGGTTGCTAGGTGTGGCTTCGTTTCCTCCACATGTTCGTTTAATTGTTTGACGCGTATGGACAGGGCTTGCCGATGTTCGGTCAAATCCATTGATGCAACCATCAACAAAGTGAGTGAAGCCCAGCCGCCGCATGGTTCAGGGCAAAGCAGCATTTCCTTTGCCATGCGCTTACCAGTTAGGCGCGGTCCAGCGATTCGGCTTGTGCTATTGAGGCTAATCAAGCCATATGTCGTGAGGGAGTGGTTCAACCAATGGAACTGGCCAGCATCACCTTTGAGCTTCCCCTTCTTAAGATCCAACTGTTTGCGCAGCCATTGATAGCTAGGGCTCGTGCTTTGATCCGCGCCAGGTCCATAGATGGAATAATTATTCAGTGAGATGGCATGATTCGCCAACGCAGTTACGCCGGCTTGAATCGAAGGCTCTTCATTGCTTGCCCAAAACGCGCTCTTGGAACGGGCCTGCCTCAGCCACTGATCAGCCAATCGCATGCTGTGAAGTTTGGCTGAATTTCCCGGACCCCAATTCTTGTCGCGCCACAACTGATTCCCGTCGACATAGAGGTCTTCATACTCCGCCATAAAACCTTGGTAAACCTCTATGAAACTTACCACTACTGGTTCTGGCGGCTCAGCCGGGTCAAAGCGTGGTTCAGGGTCGGCAGGGCAATATATGGTTCCATCGCCAGGGCGTCCAAATGGTTTGGAAAGAGTGCCGTCTACCAAGAGTGGAGTAATGCTCAGTTTGAGTGGGTTCGATGACCTCTCGGAAGTTTTCCATATCCAAGCACCGACGATGAGCGCGGCGATGGCTGCATGAATCACAATGGATATGCCAAAGGATTGCAGCCGCGTAAACCAAAGACTGGATCTCATGACACAAGTACAACGTGTCATGAATGCCGTCGTTCAAAACGATGCACTTTCAATCCTCGCGAAACGCCAACATCAAATGGTGAATTAAAAAGAAAAGGCCGAGGTCCAAAGACCTCGACCTTTCGTCAGACGTTTGTCTAAAGCGTTCGTTTAACGAGCGCCCAAGACGCGGGTGTAGCGGTAGTACACCTCAAGGATCAGAGCGCAGATTGCGGTCGAGTAAACGCGACCACCTTCTTCACCCCACGGACCGATCGGGTCCCAAGAGCCTTTGAAGTTGCCCTTGTCCTGACGCTGGTTCGGAAGCAGAGCTTTTTCAATCGACTTCTTCCAGCTCTTCCAGTGCTTGCCACCCCACTGGTTCAAGGCGAAGGTGCCGTAGTACCAGTAGTACATGTCGCAAGAACCGCCTTCTTCATCCCAGACCGGAGGCTTGCTGATCAGCAGGTCAGCCTGCTTCTTCAACATCTCGTAGTCTTCGTGATCCTTGAAGCTCTTAATCTTCGAGGTATCAGTCATGAAGATGTGGCACAGCAAAGCTACCGCGGTCAGCGCTTCCGACTTCTCAGGCGGGAACTTCTCGAGGTAAGCTTTCGCACGCGACGGAGGACCACCAGGACCACCACCATTATTACCGAAGGCGTAACCCGTACGACCAGTGCCCATGTCAGTCATGGTCTTGAACCATTCCTTCGCACCGTCGTAGGAGCTCTTCGGCACGGCGATCTTGCCGTCTTCCGCGGTCTTCAGTGCGAACACCATCCAACCGGTAATGGAGGAGTCGTTCGCGCCATCCGGCTCGAGGCTGTAACGCCAAGCGTTGTAAGGGTTCTGAGCGTTCAGGATCAGCGTCGCGCCCTTGCGCAGGTTGCGCTTCAGCAGCGGCGACTTGCCGAAGAAGTAAGCCTCACCCATAGCCATCGATGCGATCGAGTGGTTGTACAGGGTGGGGTTGCCGACCTCTTTGCCGTACAGACCCGAAGTCATGTCCTGGGCCTGACGCAACCAACCAATGCCGGTGCGCACCTGGTCACTGAACTGACCCTTGCTCATGGTGTGGCCGTTACCGAGGAAGGCCAGCAAGGCCAAACCGGTTACGCCGACGTTGTTGGACGAGCCACCGGCGCCATCCGAAGGAGGCATATCCGGGTACTTGTCCTCGTACATGAACTTTTCGCAGTCCCACAGGCCATCGGCACTCTGGTGGTCACGCAACCACTTCAGTGCGTCGAGCACTGCAGCTTCGGTCGGGTTACCACCGCGCTTGCCGCCACCGCGACCACCACGGCCACCGTACTTACCAACGGCTCCACCGCCGATACCCACGGCGTTGTTCCAGGCGTCGGCATCGAAAGCGGCGTCGGAAGTGAAGTCCGGGTCACCAGTCTCTTCCAGGGATTCCTGCTCGACAGTTTCCTCGAGTTCGGATTCCTGCAGCACCGGCTCTTCGACCACCTCTTCGATGACCTCCTCCGGCGGCTCCTCCTCTTCCTCCTCAATTTCAGGAGGCGGCGGGGCGGCCTGCATTTCGATGACGGGGGTTTCGGTGGAATCGTCGGTCAGCAGCATGATGCCGCCAACAACGAAGAAGATCACCGCGTGAATGAAAATCGACGCGATCAGGTAGGGGGCTTTGCTCAGCTGTTCCGCGAGAATCTCGTTGAACGATGCTTCGTGCTCCCAGTGTCGGTGCGATTCCAGGTGGAGAGGCTCGATGTCTGACATGGTGTTGCTTATGAAACGCGGCGGCTACGCGGCCGGTTCAATGCTGCGAGGAAGAATTCTACAGTTCTTCGTCTTCTGTGCGGGCGACTCCGTACGGGTCGTCGAAAATCGTTTCCAGATCGGGCGCAAGCCACACAAAACACCGCTCTTGCAACCGTTTGGCCGCATTCGCGAGGGCCACATTTTGCTTGCGGCGGAGCAAGAAATCTTCGATTTGCAGGTGGGCCTCGCCGACGCTCAGCACGCGCTCTTCCTCGACCTGAATCACGTGGACCAGCGCCCAGCCGGTAGCCAGCTCAATCGGGTCGCTGTAGTCACCCGCCTTGGCGGTACGCAAAAAGTCCTTTAAAGGCCCTGCAAAGGCGAAATTTTCGACGTCGCGCAGCGGCGTCAGCGAACCTTCTTCACGCGCGTAGTCGGAGTATTCGGCGCACAGGGTCGCGAAGGAGGTGCTGTCGGTGGTGCGCTCTTGCAGATCGAAAATCGTCGCTTCGGAATCGGCCACCGAGCTATCAAGCACCAGCAAAATGCGGGCGCGAGCGCGGTGCGGCGAGGTGAATTCCTCGGCGTTGGAGTCGTAGTACTCGCGGATTTCCGATGGCGCCACGCGCAAGAAGGCTTGGAACTGCTTGGTGCCCAGCTGCGGCTGCAGGCCCAATTCAGCCTGCTGGTAGAAGGTCGCGATCAACATCTGCTTGATGTTGTGGCGCTCTTTCTCAAGGGTAGTGCCTTGTTGTTCCAGGTAATGCGCGTAGGCGATAGCAGATCCAGCGGTCTCGGTCCGGCGCAGAACCTCGTCGCTGACCACCTGGTCGATCAGCTGCTCGTCGAGCCCGGTTTGCCGGTAACCCTCGCGGAACAGCATGTCGAGCGCGGTTTGGCGGGCGATGTAATACATCAAACCCGGCGTTTCCGGATCTTCGCCGCGCTGTTTGGCCCAGCGGTCGCGCTCGATGATGATCTGGCGCACCGTCAGCACCTGATCGTTGATGATCACCGCAAGACGGTCGATGTTGGTCGGCTCGCCAACCAAAATTCCACCCGACGGCTTGGCTTGGCCTTGGTCCGGGGTGGGCAGCGCCAGCGGCGCCATGAGTAGGAGTGAGGTAAGAATCATGAGTCGATTCAGCGGCGATGCCGCCACGGCTGCGGTCAGCGACTGCGCCGAACTGGGGATTTTCGCTTCGCCCGCGGTTTACGGCAAGCGATAGCCGATTGATAGAGATAGTCGAGCACCGAATCCGGCTTGACGATTTCCTTGGGCAGCACCCAGTGGGCGCGGCGCGGCGTGATCACGCGCAAATCGATCTGCAGCGGCTTGGTCGCGCGGGTGAAGGTTTTCATATCGCGCGGCTTCAGCAGCAGGTGGCCGTCGACGCGTTGCACCGAAGACAAGCCGAGGCCGCCTAGCTCGTATTTAAGGAAGAACAACTTCGCCAGCTGGCCAACCGACGGCGGCGGCGGTCCAAATCGATCGCGCACGCCATCGAGCACCGATTCGATTTGTTCCGGCGAGCGAATGCGGTCGAACTCGCGCAGCACCGCCATGCGCGCTTCTTCATCGGGGATGTACTCCGGCGAGACCGCAGCGGCCACACCGACGGCGATATCGGAAACCGGTTCGGCCGGCGCTCCGGCTTCGGCTTGGGCTTGTTGCAGCTGCTGCGTTTGCTGTTCACGCTTCATCCGCGTGACCGCTTGGCTGAGCAAGCGTCGGTAGGTTTCATAGCCAACAGCGTTAATGTGCCCCGATTGCTCCGACCCCAACAAGTTGCCGGCGCCGCGGATTTCCAAATCGCGCATCGCAATCTGAAAACCGGCACCCAAGTAGCGCAGTTCTTCCACCGCCTTCAAACGCCGACGCGCATCCAACGGCAGTGGTTGTCCGCGCGGGATCATCAAGTAGCAATAACCGCGTTGCGCCGCCCGTCCGACGCGTCCGCGTAATTGGTGCAAGTCGGCCAAACCATAGCGATGAGCGTCATCGATCAAAATGGTGTTGGCGTTGGGGATGTCGAGACCGCTTTCGATAATCGTTGTCGAGCACAAGATGTCGGCTTTGCCTTGCACGAAAGCAAGCATGGCTTTTTCCATCTCGCGCGGTTCCATTTGGCCGTGCGCATAAACCACCTTGGCGCCGGGCACCAAGTCTTCGATCATCTTGGCCATGCGCGGCAACGACTTGACGCGGTTGTGCACAAAAAACGCTTGGCCGCCGCGCGCCAATTCGCGTTGCAGCGCTTCAGCGATCATTTTGCGTTCGTCGCCATAGCGGATTTCGGTGTGCACTTCTTGGCGACCTGCCGGTGCCGTCGACAGCGTGGTGATGTCGCGCAAACCGGCCATGGCCATGTGCAAGGTGCGCGGTACCGGCGTTGCCGAAAGGGTGAGCACGTCGACTTGGGCGCGCTTCTTTTTCAGCACTTCTTTGTGGCGCACGCCAAAGCGTTGTTCTTCATCGATGATGACCAAACCAAGGCGTTTGAAGTGCACATCCTTTGACAGGATGCGGTGCGTGCCGATGACCAAATCAACGGTGCCGTCGGCCAGTCCTTCGAGAATTTCGCGACGTTGCGCCGGGCGGGTTAAGCGCGACAGTTGTTCGACGCGCAGCGGCCAATCGGCGAAGCGTTGACGCAGGCTGCGGGCGTGTTGCTCGGCCAAAACCGTGGTCGGGACCAGCAATGCCGCTTGATAACCGGCGTCCATCACGCGGAACGCCGCGCGCGCCGCCAGTTCAGTTTTGCCGTAGCCGACGTCACCGCAAAGCAAACGATCCATTGCACGCGGCAGTGATAAATCAGCATGTATTTCCTGCGTGCCCTGCCCTTGATCCGGCGTGTCTTCCCACGGGAACGATGCTTCAAAGTCGCGTTGCGATTCGGCCGGCTCATCAAAAGCTAATCCGGGCACGGCGGCGCGCATCGCTTGGATCTCCAACATCTCCGCAGCCAAATCCTCGACCGCTTCCGCCACCTTGCGCCGACGTCGTTCAAACGAACCCGAGCCGAGCTTGTCGAGTGTCGGCATGCCGCCGCCGGCGCCGATATAGCGCTCGACTAGATCCACTCGCGAAACGGGCACGCGTAAAGCAGCGCCGTTGGCGAACTCCAATAACATGCAATCCTGACCGCCCTCTTGCTCGGCCGATTCCAAACCGCGGAACTCAGCCAAGCCGTGCACCGCATGCACCACCGGATCGCCGGGGCGCAGCGACATGATGCTGTCGATGGATTCGGTGTCGTGCTTGCGGCGATGCCGCGCCTTTGGACGGTGCGCCCCGTGACCCGGTACGAATTCACGGTGGTGGAGCACGGTTAAGCGCGCTTCCGGAATGCGGAAGCCGCGTTCTAAACCACCTTCTTGTAGATCGAGCGCTTCCGCCGAATGCTTGCCGTCGGCGAGAATTTGTTGCAAGCGATCGGCTTCGGCGTGGGTGGCGCAGAAGACAACTGCGTTTTCGCCATCGCCGGCTCGTTGGGCGAGCAGGGCGGCGCCGTCTACGACTCCGCGGCAATATTCCTCGACGCTTAGCGTGGAAAGAGTGCCGTCTTTACCGGGCAGGGTGGCGAGCTCGAGCAAGTTGCGTTGATCGAGTAGCTTTTGATTGCGTTGCACCGCGGTCACCGCCTCGGGGCCGAGGAAGCGCAACTTGTCGACCATTTCGCTGACCGCCGCCGGCTCCCAAACGATGACACGCATCTTCTTCGGCAGTCGATCCAGCGGCAGCAGGTCTTCGCTGCCAGCCACGGTTTTAAGGTCGTGACTCAGCGGTACCTTGGCTCGGTGCAGCAAGTGACGTGTGCGCTGCGAGCCGAGGTCGAAAACGCGAATGCTTTCGAGTTCGTCATCGAAGAATTCCAAGCGCAGCGGTTCACCCAAGCCCGGCGCGAATAAATCAAGAATGTCGCCGCGGCGCGCGAATTCGCCGCTTTCCATAATTGCCGGCACGCGTTCAAATCCGAGTTTGATCAACTTGGCCATCAGCTGATCCGGATCCAGCGTCATGCCTTGCTCCAGCGACAACACCGAATCCTCGTCGTCGGCTTCGGGCACCGGTTGAATCAGCGCGGCAAGCGGCGCAACCAAGGTGCCGGTGAATCCATCGCGGGTGGCCAAGTCCATCGCGTGGTGACGTTCGCGCAAGACTTCGGGTTCGGCGCCGAGATTGGATTCGCGTGCGGGTAGGGGAGCCGAGCCGCAACCGAAGGCAGCAAGGTCGTCGTGCGCCATTTCGGCGGCGTGCGGATCGGCGACGATGACCAGCAATGGGTGCTTCGAATCGGCGGCAAGAGTTGCGGTCAAACAAGCCTTGGCCGAACCCCAAAGTCCACCCCAACGAAGCGCGCCTTGCTTCTGCGCATTCCATTTTTTGCGCAGCGCTTTGTACGACGGAATGGTGCGCAGATGCTCAATCGGCATGATTGCCCTCCACCGCTCCGTCGGCGCTTTGGGTCACGCCTAGCTCCAACAACGCTTCCCACGCCGCCAACCGCTCAGCTTCTTTTTTAGTCGTGCCCCACGCCGACGGAAACTCGCGCTTGCCGACCTTCGCCCGCACACAGAAGGCAAAAGTTTCCGGATGCTCAAAAGTTTCCAGCACCGTGTAACTCGGCAAGGTGCCGTAGTCCGCCTGCGCCAAAGCTTGCAGTTGTTGCTTGGCGGCGCGCTGATATTGACGCTCTTCGACGGTGGCGATTTCCGGTTGCAGCCAAGTCTGCACCAGCTCGGCGCAGCAATTCAAATCGTCGCCACTATCTAGGTAGACGGCACCGAGCACAGCTTCGAGGGCATTTCCAAGCAGTGAACGCGGTAAAGATCCGCGTTTTTCCAATCCGCTGCCGATTTGCAATTCCTTACCAAGCTCTAGCCTGGAAGCAACTTCCTCGAGCGTATTGCGGGCAACGAGGAAGGCTTTGAGCTCGGTCAGCCGGCCTTCGCGCACGCCGGCGTAATATCGGAATAGGTGGTCCGCGACGACGAGGTTCAGGACCGCGTCGCCGAGGAATTCGAGGCGTTCGTTGTGATCTTCCTGGGCCGAAGCGTGAGTGAGCGCTTCCTCCAACAGGGAGCGGTCGCGGAATCGGTAGCCCAGGCGCGCCTCAAGGTTTCGGGGGGCAGCACCCGATTCAGACATGGCCGAATTCTAGCCGTTGATGGCTTCATCACCGAGTCGAACTAGAATATGGCTGTCTCCCCAGACCCACCGCCATGATTCTCCAAGGAAAAACCGGCATCATCTTCGGTGTTGCCAACCGGATGAGCCTCGCCTGGTTCATCGCCAAGGCCGCCGTCGAGCAAGGTGCCGACGTCATTCTCTGTGTTGCCAACGAGCGCTTTCGCAAAAAGGTCGCGCCGCTGGCCGCTGAGCTCGGTGCACCCGAACCGCTGATTTGCGACGTCACCAGCGACGAGTCGATCCAGACGATTTTTAGGCTGATCGCCGAAAAGCATCCGAAGATCGATTTCTTTGTGCACGCAATTGCCTTCGCCCAGCGCGAGGATTTGCAGGGTCGGTTCGTCGACACCAGCCGCTTGGGCTATCACACCGCGCAGGACATTTCGTCGTACTCGCTGGCCGCGCTTTCGCAAGCGGCGGAGCCGATGATGACCGACGGTGGATCGATCATTACGTTGAGCTACATCGGCGCGGTGCGCGCGGTGCCCAGTTACAACGTCATGGGTGTGGCGAAGGCGTCGTTGGAGGCCAGTGTGCGTTACTTGGCCGAGGATTTGGGGCCGAAGAACATTCGCGTGAATGCGTTGAGTGCCGGGCCGATCAAAACGCTGTCGTCGTCTGCGGTGAGCGGATTGAAGGAGAAGCTGGAAGCTCAGGCGTTGTCCAATCCGTTGCGCAGAATTGTGACCGGCGAAGACGTCGGCAACTCGGCGGTGTTCCTTTTAAGTGACATGTCGTCGGGAGTGACCGGCGATGTGCTGTACGTCGACTGCGGTTACCACGTGACTGGTCGCATCAGCGGGTAGCCATGCCCCTTGTCATTTCCGTCGCCGGCTCCGACCCGGGGCGCGGTGCCGGATTGCAAATGGACGCCCGCGCCTGCTGGCGCTTGGGCGTGCAATTCCGCGGCGTGGTCGCCGTCGACACGGTGCAAGATGACGACGGACTGCATTCGGTCACACCGCGAGATCCGCAGTGGGTGGCTGATGAATTGCGTGCTTCGTTAGAGACCGCGAATTCGTTGGCTAACTCTTCCGCTGATTCATCGGATGGTGTGGCAATCAAAACGGGCGCACTAGGAAATGCTGAAATAATTGAAGCCATTGCCGCTGAGCTGAGCCGCTTCCGTGAATGCAATGATCGACCTCTGCCATTGGTGATCGATCCTGTTCGGGCGGCTACCAAAGACTTGGGCGCTCAATTGTTAGACGCATCTGGGTGGGGATCAATGAAGCAAAATTTGTTTCCATTGGCAACCATCGTCACACCGAACACGATCGAATATGGTGACGGCAGCGAGTATCAAAACTGCGCCAGCGTTTTCTTAAAAGGAGGGCATCGACTGACTAAGAATTGCACTTCGGTGCGCGATGAACTTTGGATTGATGACAAGTTAGCGCATACCGTGCTCAAACCCCGCATTAAGAACGGCGCCGATTTACATGGAACTGGTTGTGCTTTATCCACTGCGATTGCAGTAGGGTTGGCAGGCAATCTGAATCGCGTGGATGCGGTTGAAAAAGCTTCGCGGTTAATGAGCGATTGGATCGCTGCGGCTAATGGGAATCTGCTTTAACTTTTAGTAACTCGGCAACACACCGCACTCACGCGCGAACTTGTCGATGTAGCGGTCGGTCATGCCGGCTAGGAAATCACAGATTGCGCGTTCCGGTGTATCGGCGGTTTCGAAGAAACGCTTCGGGACTGCTGCTTGGTGCTTGACCAAGTAGTGGTATAGGTGTTCGAGCAAGTCGGTGGAGCGGCGCACGTGCCAGTTGATCTCCTCGCGGAAGTACATGTGCTCGTACAGATAGTGGTGCAGGTCAGCGACCATCGATTTGAACTCGGCCGAATGACCGATTAAGCGCTGGTCCGCACATTGAGCCTGACGAGAATCGGCCGGTTGATGTTCGGCCAAGCGGCGCTCCGATTCGGTGCGGATGTCGGCAATGGTCAGCCCAAGCAACTCATTTGCCGCGCGCTGCCAGAACATGCTGTCGCGACTCTTATCCGGATGGCGTTTCTTCGCAGCCTTTACCGCCAAGTCCCACAGCGCCAAATCTTCGGCCATTTTTTCCGGATCGATGATGCCCTCACGAATGCCATCGTCGACGTCGTGGTAGTGGTAAGCAGTCGAATCGGCTAGGTCGACCAATTGGGCTTCCAACATCGGGAAGCGCAGCACTTCACCAGTAGTCGGATCCTCCGCCTTCTGATGTTTGCGCAGACAGCTCTGCACTTCCAGCGTCAAATTCAAACCACGGTACTCGGGGCTTCGCCGCTCCAACGTATTCACCACTCGCTGCGATTGGCGGTTGTGATCAAACCCGCCAAAGTCCTTCATGCACCTATCCAGCGCCACCTCACCCGAGTGCCCATAAGGTGGATGGCCCAAGTCATGCGACAACGCAATCGCCTCGCACAGCGGCTCATTCAAACTCAACGCGCTGGCCAACGACCGCGAAACCTGATGCACCTCCAGCGAATGCGTCATTCGCGTGCGTTGATTGTCGCCGACGTGATTGATGAAGACCTGCGTCTTGTACATCAAGCGCCGAAACGACGAGCAATGAATGATGCGGTCTCGGTCGCGCTCGTAGCGCGTGCGCCAGTCATCGGGGAGTTCGTCGAAGCTGCGACCCTGCGATTGAGCCGACTTGGCGGCGGCCGGATGCAGGTGCTGAAGTTCCCACTCCTCTTTCTGGAGGCGGTTCATGGGCTAAAAGGATAACGAGAGGGTGAAATTTGGGGGTTCTCGATCAACGAATCGGGGAAATCGTGGCTGGTGGGATTGACCAAAAAGCCGCGGAAAACTAACATTTTGCGCCATTTTCGCCGAAGCCCACCGACCCGGTGGGAAAGCGGAGATCCACAGACCCTTGCATCTGCTCATCGACCACCAACAAGGCGCAGCGGCCGAAAAACGCACGGTTGCACGCATTTTGGCCTGGGCAGAAGCTCGTGGCTGGAGTGGATTGCGCATCGTCGAGCCGCGCGGAGCCGGTGAACAAATGGATCGGGTCATGTCGATCAAAGGCATTCCCGCCGCCGACACGGACGTCGCCCGCGAAGAACTGGGGGATTTAGAAGGGGTAGTCGCCGTCTCTATCGAGAACGAGCCACTCTTCAAAGTCGTGGACAGCAGTCAAACGCAGTCCCAGGTCACCCTAGAAGACGGAAAATTCGGCGAAGGTTACACCTCTTTGATCGCCGGACCGTGCTCGGTCGAAGACCAAGAGTCGCTGCTCAAGCTCGCGATCGAACTCAAGGATTGCGGCGCAACTGCTTTGCGGGCAGGAGCTTACAAGCCGCGCACCTCGCCGTATTCCTTCCCTGGCCAAGGCCCCGCCGGCCTCGAAATCCTGACCGAAGTTTCGCGCCAGGTCGACCTACCGATCGTCACCGAAGTCCTCGACCCCGCCGACGTCGCCCTGGTCGCCGAGCACGCCGCGATGCTGCAAATCGGCTCGCGCAACATGTCCAACGGCGCCCTGCTGCGCGAAGCCGGCGCCGCCAACCGGCCGGTGCTGCTGAAGCGCGGCATGAGCGCGACCATCAGCGAGTTCCTGCAAGCCGCCGAATACCTCGCCGACGCCGGCTGCAGCCAGATCGTCCTATGCGAGCGAGGTTTGCGCCACTTCGATCACGAGCTGCGCAACTTACTCGACCTTTCGGCGGTGCCGCTGCTCAAGCAACGCACCCACATGCCGGTGGTCGTCGATCCTTCCCACGGAACCGGGCGCGCAGACCTAGTTCCCACTATGATGGTGGCCGCTGCCGCCGCAGGTGCCGATGGTTTACTGGTCGAGGTTCACGCTAACCCGCCACAATCCGTATCCGACGCCCACCAAACCATTTCCGTACCGTCATTCCGTACCGCCGCCGAAACTGTATCGGCGGTGCTTCAGGCTACCGGCCGTCAAATGGCCGCATGCCGCAACCAGACTTCATTAGCCCACTCTTAAGCCATGGCCCGAACCCCCGTCATTGCTGGCAACTGGAAAATGCATCTGACCAAGCGCAAGGCTTCCGCCTTAGCGCGCGACGTCGCCGCTGCTCAGGGAATGAGCACGCACCGCGACTCGATTGTCTTCCCGACCTACGTGCACCTCGATCACGTGCGCCGCAACCTCAAGGGCAGTAACGTCGCTCTTGGCGCGCAAAATTGCTGGCACAAAAAGGAAGGTGCATTCACCGGCGAAATCAGCCCGTACATGCTGCGCGACATGGGCGTGCAGGTCGTGCTGCTTGGTCACTCCGAGCGTCGTCATGTCATCGGTGAATCCGATGCGCTGATCGCCGACAAGGTCAAGTTGGCGCTGAAGGCTAAGTTGGAAGTCATGCTTTGCGTCGGCGAGAAGATCGAAGAGCGCGAAGCCGGCCTGACCTTCGAGGTTTTGGCCCGTCAAATCAAAGCACTGAAGGTGGTCAAGCCCGCGCTGGCCGGCAAAGTGTCGCTGGCTTACGAGCCGGTTTGGGCAATCGGCACCGGCAAGGTTGCCACGCCCGAAATCGCGCAGGAAGCCCACGCTGAGTGCCGTCGCCAAGTTGCGGCGAATCTCGGCGATGAAGTTGCCGCCACCATGCCCATCCTTTACGGCGGTTCGATGAACGGCGACAACGCTGCCGAACTGCTGGCCCAGCCCGACGTCGACGGCGGCTTGGTGGGTGGTGCATCGCTGAGCATCGAAAAGTTCGCCCCGATCATGAATGCGGTGCCGGAGGGCGTCGCCAACGCATAAAACCGAGCTCGCTCGGACCTAACCACGTCACATCATGGAGTTCCTTCTCTACACCATTTTCTTCGTCTCGGCGCTGCTGCTGATCCTGATCATCCTTCTGCAAGAAGGTAAGGGCGGCGGTCTGTCCGACGCCTTCGGTGGAGCCGGCGCCGCAACTTTCGGCGTGCGCTCCGGCGGCATCAGCCGCTTCACCTTCATCGTCTTCGGCGTGTTCATGCTGTCGGCGATGGCGCTGCACTGGAGCTCGCCCGATTCTCTCGACAACTCGGTCATGCAGGGAACTCCTGAAGCCGAGCAAAACACTCTTGGTACCGATCCGGTCGATACCCCGCCGGCAGGCGCTGGAGCTCCGGCTCCGGATGGCGAATAACGTCGACCTTTTGTTGAGCAGATTGATCTAAGCCGATGACCTCCGCCGAAGACCGCGCCATTGAACTCCTGCGCGAAACCGAAGCCCTGCTTGAGGGCGACTTCCTGCTGTCATCCGGTCGCTATGCACAAAAGTACGTGCAATGCGCTCAGTTGCTGCAGTACCCGGACAAAGCCGGCGAAGTCTGCCAAATGTTGGCAGCACGGATCAAAGAAACCGCCGGAAACGAGCGGCCATACGACGTGGTGGTCGGGCCGGCGATGGGTGCGGTGACGATGGGTTACGAGTTGGCGCGCGCAATGGGCGTGCGCGGCATTTTTGCCGAACGCAAAGCCGAAGGTGGCTTCCAGTTGCGCCGCGGCTTTGCCGTGCGTCCGGAAGAACGAGTGCTGGTGGCCGAAGACGTGGTGACCACCGGCGGCTCGGTGAAGGAAGTGCTGGAAATGCTGAAAGAAGCCGGCGTCACGCAAATGGCGGTTGCTTCGTTGGTGAATCGCAGCGGCGTCGATAACCCGTTTGGTGACGGCGTCGATTACTTCCCGCTGATGAAATTGGAGATCCCGTCGTGGGATCCGTCGGAATTGCCGGCCGATCACGCCGGCCTGGCGCGCGCTGTCAAACCAGGCAGCCGCCCGACTGCGACATGAGCAAAACAACTCTAGGCACGCTGCACAGCATGACCGGTTACGGTCGCGGCAGTGCGGCCAACAAACACGCCGCTGCCGAAATCGAACTGCGTTCGGTCAACGGCAAAGGCTTAAACCTAAAGCTCAAGCTGCCGCCGGATCGCGGCGAGTTGGAATCGGCGCTGGAGGCGCGCGTGCGCAAGTTGGTGGCGCGCGGTTCGGTGCAGGGCTTCGTGCGCTTGCGTTTGCTGAGTCAGTCGTCGCATTCGATCGACGTGAAGGCGGTGCAGCAGCACTTGAAGGAGTGGCGCAAACTGGCGAAGGAGTTGGGCATGGACAGTGCCGATCCGACCATCGCCGAGCTGTTGGCCATGCCCGGTTCGTACTCCGCCGATGAAGAAACCGCGGTGATTACGCGTGCGGTGCAAAAGGCGGCGGTCGACGCGATGGATGATGCGTTGAAGGCGTTGTTGGAAGCGCGTCGCGTCGAAGGTGCTCGTTTGGGCAAGGAGTTGCTGCGCTTGTGGAAGCAGTTGCGCACTGCGTTGAACAAAGCGCGTCGACGTGTGCCGAAGGCGATTGCTGAGGCGCAGAAGGTGATGCAGACTCGCGTTGAGTCGGCGTTGCAGAATGCCGGTTTTGATACCGCCTCGGGTAAAGGGTCGAGCAATCCGAAGTCGACCACGCAGTTGGATTTGGCGCGTGAGTTGGTCATCTTGGCCGATCGCGCCGACGTGCAAGAAGAGATCGCTCGATTGGATATCCACCTCGAGCGCTTCACCGCGTTGCTGGAGCAAGGCGGCGCCGTCGCCCGCGAGTTGGAATTCTTGTTGCAGGAGATCCATCGCGAAATCACCACTCTCGGCAACAAGTCCGCCGACGCCACCCTTTCTCAGCATGTGGTCACGATGAAGTTGGTGGCCGGTCAGTTGAAAGAGCAGGTGCTGAACCTTGAGTAATTCCAGTCCTTCCGGCGCTGCTGCGCCACGTTTGATTGTTGTTTCCGGTCCGACTGCCTCGGGCAAGTCGACGTTGTGGCGGCGGCTGGTGCAGCATCCGCAGGTGACTTTTTCGGTTTCGGCAACCACGCGCCAGCCGCGACCGGGCGAGGTCGATGGCAAGGATTACTTCTACGTTAGCGATGAGCGCTTTCAGCAGCTGATCGCGGCGGGGGAGTTGCTGGAGCACGCCAATGTGCACGGTTGTTTTTACGGCACCTTGCGCAGCGAGATTCAAAAAGCGTTTGCTGCCGGCTTGAGCGTAGTTTTGGAAATCGACGTGCAAGGCTTTGATCAACTGCGCCAATCGGATTTGCCGATGGTGTCGATTTTCGTCAACCCGCCGTCGCTGGAAGTGCTTGCGCAGCGTCTGCGCGACCGCAAATCCGAAACCGAAGAGCAGATGGCGCGGCGCTTATCAATCGTCGAAAAAGAAATGGCGCGCGCCAACGACTACGACCACGTGGTGGTCAACGACGATCTGCAGGTTATGATCCAACAGGTGCACGACCTGCTTGGATTGGAAGTGCAGCCCCAGTCTTAACTCGGCCTTCGGCCTGAAATCATGAGCGAAATTCTACTCGGTGTTTCCGGTTCGGCAGCTTGCTTCAAAGCAGCTGCATTGGCTTCCGCTCTGGTTCAGCAAGGTCATGGAGTGACTGCGGTTTTGACCAATGCTGCGTCGAAGTTGGTGACGCCGCTGCAGTTTTCCTGTTTGACCGGCCGCCGCGCGTTGTGCGATGAATGGCAACCGGAAGATCCGGCCGGAATGGATCACATTCAACTCGCCCGCCGCGCCGACATTTTGATTGTGGCTCCATGCACCGCCGATCGCATCGGCGTATTCGCCAACGGACTTGCTCCCGATTTACTCGGTTCACTGGCGCTGGCCTTCGAGCAATCCAAAAAGCGAATCTACGCCCCGGCAATGAACCCGGAAATGTGGAAGCACCCCGCAGTGCAACGCAACGTCGCCCAACTTAATGCAGACGGCTGGACCCAAATCGGCCCCGTCGCCGGCCGCACAGCATGTGAGGAAGAAGGCGCCGGTCGAATGGTTGAGATCGACGAAATTTTGGCGTTGCTCGGCTAAGTCGCCACTAAACGCCCTCAAAGAAGTAGATGCGATTGCCTTCCGGATCTTCCACTTGGAAGTCGCGCACGCCCCAACTTTGAGTGGTGGGCTCGAAGCGGATGATGGCGCCGGCTTTGACGTACTCGGCGTGCAGCTCGTCGATGCCTTCCATCATGATTTGGTAGAAGGACATGCCGGTGTGACGGGAGTCGCCGCATTCGCAGACGCGTAGATGCAAGGTGACGTCGCCGCGGTTCATCAGCGCCAAGCCGAATTTTTCGCCTTCCCAATCATATTCGTGAAGGAACTCAAGCTCGAAGCCGAGCACGTCGCGGTAATAGGGAATGGCTTTGGGCACGTCCGCAACCCAGACGTAGGGGATCGAGCCGATCAGGTGGGGTTTGGTGGCACCGGCGGGCATAGGGCTAGAATGGCATAGTGATGATGATTGCTGCCATTTTTCTTGCCGCGGTGCTGCAGAGTACCGAGCCGTCCGAGACTTATTTGCCGGTGTGCATTAGTGGGGAGTGGGGGTACATCAATCCGGCCGGCGAGGTGGTGATTCCTTTTCAATTTGACGCGGCGCGGCGTTTTCACGATGGACGTGCGGCGGTGAAGCAGGGCGAACATTGGCAGTACATCAACGACAGTGGCAAAGTTGTGATTGCTACGCCGTTTCGTGAAGCGCGTGACTTTAGCGAAGGATACGCTGCGGTTTTGTTGCCGAATATGGGAGAGAAAAATTGGTTCTTCATCGATCACAACGGACGCCCGTTGGTGAAGAACAAGCGCTGGCCCAAGGTCGGCGATTTTTCGGAAGGCTTCGCCGCCGTGATCGACGGCACCGGGGTTGGCTATTTAAACCGCGAAGGAAAGTTGGCGATGACCTTCGCCTTTGCCGGCAAGTTGCCGTCGGAGTTTCATGACGGCATGGCGGCGTACAGTTTTCCGCTGATTGGTAGCAGTAGTTTGGTCAGTCAAACTTATTCACGCGCGATCGACATCAAAGGAGAAATGGTTTTTGAAAAAGAAGGTGTATTGACGCGCGTGCCGGGGTGCTTTGTGCTGCAAAAAGCGCCGAACGAAGACCTGTTTAAGGTGCTGGGCGAAAACGGAAATGAGTGGCATCAGGATTGGGTGGAAGGCGTTGCGGTTCCGCTTGAGTCTGGGCCGGTGGCGGTGCTGCGCGACGGCGAGTGGCAGTATCAAACTCCATTTGGGGTGGTGGAAACCACGAGTCAATTGCAGGGTGCGTTTGCGTTTTCAAATGGCTTAGCCGCCGCGCGCGTCGGCAATACTTCAACTTGGCAATACCTGGATTTATCGGGTGAATGGCGTATTGAGTTGCCGATGCGTTACGCCGGGGATTTCGATCGCGGCTACGCAATGGTGAAGTTTCAGGACGGCATTTGCTGGATCGATCGACAAGGCGAGTTGATTTGGGCACCGCAAAATTACCCGGTGCAATCATGGGAAATGGAACTTGCCCAAACACGAACCGGTGAAGATGCGTGCCAAGTCTTGACCGCACTCGGCGACGAAACCGAAACCGTCGCGCTGGGTCAAGCCGTCGGTGTTTATCGAAGCTTCCAGGAAGCGCTTGCTCATGCGCGGGTGCGTTCCGGTGGAGAAGTTGTGGTAAGCGTCGGCGTCGATAGTGATAGCTATGCCGTTTATGCGATTGACTTGTCGATGTTCTTTACCAGGTTGACGTCGGTTGAATTCCCGCTGCATTTGGTGGAAGACGATCTGCGCGCGGCGGTGCAATTTGCGCGCCTGGGCGATCTAGAGCAAGCGCTACTTGAGGTCAACACTTCGCGCATCGAAGACGATATGCGCTTGTATCGAATTTTGCTGCGCGATGCGCCGCACTTGGAGGGTACGTTGCAAGTGGTGGCGCCGAAGTATCACTCCATGAATGGGTCCAATGGGGGAGTGAATGGAGGTTCAAAGGTGGAGCTTCACGGCTTCGGTCCAAAAAAGGAAATTGAGCTGCCGGAATCGGATCAACTTCCTCAACCCAATCCGCAGCAGGATGGAAGTTGGACCTATTGGAGTCCGAAGACCTTTGAAACGGCGTTCACCGGCACATTTGACGATGCGCGGCCGTTCCATGAAGAATTAGCCTCCGCCGCAAAAGATGGGTTGTATGGATTCATTGATTTGCAAGGCAAATGGGTGATCCCTCCGACTTACCTCAACACATCCAACTTTTCGGAAGGACTAGCAATGGTTGTCAACAGCGAACGCCAACTCGGTGCCATCGACCGCGACGGCAAGTTGGTGATTGATTTTCAACCGCACGCACTAGGGGACTTCCATCAAGGTCGTGCGCGGATCATTCGCGACGGCAAGTGGGGCTTCATCGACCGCAGCGGCAGCGAAGTCATTCCCGCGCAATATGAATGGACCGGCGACTTCGCTTCTGGGTTGGCGCCAATCAAGATGGATGGCAAACACGGATACGTCGATCTCAGCGGAAATACCGTTGTGGAAGCCCAATACAAATCCGCAACCACGCACGTCGAAGGAATGGCGACAGCCGTGACTTTCGATGACCAAATGCACTATCTCGACGAAACCGGTGCTGTCGTCATCGAGGGCAACTTTTTATTCGCCAGCGACTTTTACGACGGCGTCGCTTTGGTGCAACGGAAGAGCGGTCGCTGGCGAATGATTGACCGCGAAGGTGAGTTTCACGCTGGGGTGGAAACTATCGGGCAGTGAGTGCGCAACTCCGCACGCTGAAAAAGAGCTAAGCTATTCCCATGCGTTCCTGCTCCTCCATGTGGCTGGGCACGGCGGCGGTTGCCATCGTGCCTCTTTTTGCATCTGCGGCGGCGGCTCAGTCCGACGTCGTCGGCCCCGTTTTCAAGGACGGCATGGCTCAGGTCGTGTCCGAATTCAAAGACGGCAAAAACTGGATCCAGCACGACTTATGGGTTGAAACCGAATTCGACTCCGACGGCGACGGCAAGCTCGACCGCATGCACGTCGACGTCACCCGGCCGGGGCAGACCGATAGCGAAGGGCTGCAGGTTGCGGTGATTTACGAAACCAGTCCGTACTACTGCGGCATCGCGCCGGGCGAGCACTTCTTCTGGGATACCGAGCACGCGGTGGGCGCCAAGCCGCCGAAGCGCGAGGAGGCACCGCAAATTCGCTTCGCCAAGCGCCGCGTGCCGATGTCGCGCTCGCTGATCCGCACTTGGGTGCCGCGCGGGTTTGCCGTGGTTCATTCGGCGTCGCCGGGCACCGGCTTGTCGCAGGGCTGCGTGACCATCGGCGGTGAAAACGAAGAGCTTGCGCCAAAGGCAGTCATCGATTGGCTCAATGGTCGCGCGCGCGGATTCACCACGCCCGATGGCGATGAGTTGGTCGAAGCTTACTGGTCGACCGGCAAAGTCGGCATGACCGGTACCTCGTACAACGGAACGCTGCCGTTAGCCGCCGCGACCACCGGAGTGGAGGGTTTGGAAGCCATCATTCCCGACGCGCCAAACACGTCGTACTACCACTACTACCGCGCCAATGGATTGGTGCGCCATCCGGGCGGTTACATGGGCGAAGACATCGACGTGCTGTACGACTTCGTCAACAGCGGCGATCCGGATTTCCGCAAGTCGTGCAACAAGACGGTGCGCGATGAGTTGATGAATGAAAACCAGGATCGGATCACCGGCGACTACAACGATTTTTGGCACAGCCGCAACTACCGCGAACGCCTCGGCAACGTGCGCGCGGCGGTGTTGATTTCGCATGGCTTCAACGACTGGAACGTGATGCCGAACCACAGCGTCGACGTTTACCTCAAGCTCAAAGAGTTGGGCAAGCCGGCGATGGCGTACTTGCATCAAGGCGGCCACGGCGGACCGCCGGCGCCGGAGCTGATGAACAAGTGGTTCAGCCATTACTTGTACGGCGTCGATAACGGCGTGAAAGATTTGCCGCGCGCGTGGATTGTGCGCGAAGGCGCGCGCCATACCGACGCGACCGCATACGCCGATTACCCGAACCCGACTTCGCAAGCCGTGACCATGCACTTGCGCAAGGGTGGGAATGGTCAGGGTGAAATGGTTGCCTTTGCTGCAAGCAAGCGCCAAGGCGTCGAGAAGCTGATCGATGACGTCAAGGAGTCGGGTACCAAGTTGGCCAAAGCCGACAAGTCGAAGCACCGCTTGATGTACGTGTCGGAAGAACTCACCGCGCCGCTGCACATCTCCGGCACGCCGCGATTGAAGATCCGCGTTGCCGCCAACAAAAAGGCCGCAAACCTGTCGGTGTGGTTGGTTGCGCTGCCGTGGGAAAGCGGCGGTCACATCAACGACAACATCATCACCCGCGGTTGGGCGGATCCGCAAAACGCCGGATCCATGCGCGAAAGCCAGCCACTGAAGAAAGGCCAATTCGTCGACCTCGAATTCAACCTCGAGCCCGACGACCAAATCATTCCCGCCGGCCAGCGCCTGGGTCTGATGATCTTCTCCAGCGACCGCGACTTCACGCTGTTGCCTAAAGCCGGCACGCAGTTGTCGATCGACCTCGACGCAACATCATTGCAGCTCCCGGTTGTCGGCGGCTTAACTGCCTTCGATGCCGCCACCGGAATGGAGTCGAACTAACGCCTCAACCAAGCGCCGACCGGGAATTCATTCTCGGTCGGCTTATCGTTATGTCTGTGGCCAATCGCATCGCCTTTCTCGCTGCTGCTTACTGCGTGGTTGGTATGGCGGTTGCTTCTTTCTCCCTGATCCGATTAGGGAGTTTGGAAAAGCACCTGACGATGGAAATTCAACTCGGTGTTTTGGCTTCGGTTGTGACCGCATGGTTTTGCGGACGCGTCGCCGCGCCGTGGTTTCAGCGCAAGAATCAAGTGCTGTGGGCGACTGGTTTGGGAACTGCTACTGCCTATCTTTCGCTACTGATCGGCGGCGTGGTCAGCGCGGTCTTGGTGCGCATTCCGGAAGACGGAACCACTTGGGCGGAGAACTGGGGTCACCTCTGGCTATCGATCTGGACGGTGTCCAAGATCATGTTGCTATTCGGTTGGTTTCCCGCCTTGATTCTTGGAGCAGTTTTTGGCTATCACATTCGTATTTGGCTGCACTCGCCTAAGCGCAATGCATCCGCGCCGACGCCACCAAGCGCGCGATAAAGTCCTCAAGCACGTTTTGCGTAGACAAATCACGCGTGGCGAGTAAGTAAGGGTTCATCACTGTCGCGCGCAGCACGAACAAGCCGTGTTTGGCATAGTCATTCGCAACCTCGCCCTCCAAGCCGCAGCGCTGTTCGAGCAATTCCTGCACGACTTCCAACGGATAGCTCGGCGCATGCATCGTCGTATGCGACATGAAGAAGTCTTGGTTGTATGAAAACTTTCGATCACCGCGCTCGGCGTCGATCAAAAAGTCCCCGTACACCGCTTCGGCCAACGCGTTGATGCCTTCCAGCGACCCATCGTTCATTGGTTTAATGACGAAGGTCACGACGTTGGTGTCCGGCGGCCGGCCGGTCAGCATGACCACTTGGAAGTCTTCGCCTTTCTTCAACGCTGCCAACGCATTTAAGCGTTCATGCAATTCACGCGCCGCCAATAACGTCGAACGAATGATGCGCCCATGTCCATCAAAGTCCGGCGGTAATACCTTCGTTGCCAACCACAACGACGACGCCACCGCACCCGGTCGCGATCCTTCCAGAATAAACGGCGCGAATGCTTCGACGTACGGCACGTTGCGCTGATGCTCGCCGTTCCATTTCGGATAGCGCGGCGGAAAGCGGTCCATCTCACCGTTTTCCAACGATGTGATGTACGGCGTTTCATGACGTGTGACCTTGCGCACGCGGTCATCGCGGAAGGCGACCACACCACACGGGTACGCGGCATATCCCATTTTGTGCGGATCACAAGTAATGGAATCCGTTTGCGGTAACGCCATGAACGCACGATGTACCGCCTCATCATCCCAGCGGTAGCGCACCGGTAAGTAAGTACCATCCGGCTTGCGAATGCGCACTTGGTCTTTGACCTGTTTGCGTATGCGTTGCAGTTGGAATTCGCGGGTGCGTTCTGCAACTGCATCGCGGTCAATTCTTACATCCAACTCCGCGCGTAAGTTGCGGAACTTCTCCAGCGCATCGGCGTAACGCCCGCCGGCGTAATCGCGAGTGATTTGCCGAATGCGTTTGCGCATGCCGCGATCAGGGAAATTGTCACGCGCCCAAATCAAAAACTGACGGCTCCACAGCGCCAGCTTGGAATCGGTCGGATATTCAAATCCATGCGCCTTGGCAAAAACATCAAACTCTATGTCGGCAATGTCGCGGTCGGTTGGCGCAAACAACGTGCGCACATAACCACCCCAAGCCGCATCGCCATGCACCCAAAAACTGACGCCATGTGATTCTTCAATTTCATCACGCACTTGCAAAATCCGGTGCAGCGGATCCACCGCGCCTTCTTCCGTCGTGCCGCAAACTCCAACCACCGCCAGCGGTGTTTTGCCCGATTCAATCGCCGCAATAATCTTGCGTTTCAAGTCGTCGGCATCCATGCGGAACATGGAATCCGTCACCGCCGCAACCATATTCGCCGTTCCCAAGCCCAACACGTCGGCGGCTTTTTTGATCGAATAGTGTGCTGCTCCGGTGGCAAAGATCACCGGTGCTTGCTGCGAAAATTCTTCAGCGCAACCACGCACCAAAATGTTCTGCGGCGAGTCGTGATAAAGCTGCCACGCCTTCGCGCGTGAGCCGGTCTTCGATGTTGCCGCATCCAAGTAAGCATCCATCAGACGCAAAGTCTCGGCGGGGCGCAGTGCGATCAACTGCTCGCGGGTCGCTTCCGACAATGCAATACGTTCACCTCCAGGCAAACGCACATCCAAATCCACTGCGCGTTCGCGCGCGGCGTCGGCAATGGCGAGCGGCGCATATTTCACGCCGCGCGCAATCCACAATGCTTCCATATTTGCCGACGTTCCATCGAAAGTCGTATGCGACCAACCAAACACGCCGCCCCGGCGCAAGCGTTGCAAATATTCCGCTTCATCTTCCTCGGCGCGCAACGCAGCCGGCGGCGTGTAACCAAACATGCGCATCAAAGAGTTACACGCTTCCAACTCCCACTCCACCGTCACCGGCGCAGCTTCGGTGGTCACGTTGTTCGGGTTGTACAACATGCCGGCGAAGTAACCGAGCATCGACGGCATCGAAACATCCGACAACATATGCCCCAAATAACGCGGGCTATAAAACGGAAAATTGCGACGCAGCTGCGCAATCATTTCATGCACACAATCCGCCATCGTGTCGGTGCCCGACTGCAGCTCACGCTGAACCGCCGACTTCACCAAAATCGGATCGCCCGGAAAGTAATTCGAGCGCCAGTGCACATAATCGCGAAGAATGGTCAGGATCGCGTTCTCAAAAACACTGCGGTGCTCAGCCTTCGGCCCTAAAAATAGCGCCAAATGCTGATGCAGATCGGCGATCCCATCGCGTGAATCCCGTGGATGCTCATTCATGATGAAGGCCTTGCGGAGCTATCTATGAAATAACTCCGCAAGGCCTTGGATCAAGCCCGTTGACCAGGCTTTACAACATTGCCGGATGCCGCTTTACAGGTAAGTCCAAGTCAGCCGGTTGCTTTCGCGACCAAGCAAACCACGCTTCAAGTAAAGGTCGACGTCGCCCGGGAAGAAGCTGGGCGGGGCGGTGGTCAACATGAACGACGGCTTGCCGATGAATGGCAGGTCTACACCGAACTGGAACAACGCCACCGACGGCGTCAGGCCGAAGCGCGGGCTGTAGCCTTCGTCGGCGAAATCCATGCCGAACAGCAAAACCGGGGTCAGCGATTCGCCGGAGGATGGCAGCGAGAACCACAGTTCGGGTTCATCGACGGCGGCGTTGCTGTTGTGGTCGAAAGCAACGATGGGGTCTACGGTCGGCAGCGGGGTGGTTTCGGTGTCGACTACGTGGACCGGGATCAGCGGGAATACGAGGGGAAGGACGAGGCTGAGCATTCCGTATTTTACCCCGGATTCGGCGGGGGCAGTCGGCGGCTCAAGGACTTTCTCGCGCCTGCTAGCATGAGCGCGTGCGTTTCCTCATCACCGCCGGGCCCACCCGCGAGGCCATCGATCCGGTACGGTTTTTATCCAATCGCTCGTCGGGGCAAATGGGCTATTCCATTGCTGCGGCGCTGCTTGCACAGGGCCACGAGGTGGTTTTGGTCAGCGGACCGGTGCAAATCGCCGCCCCGAATGGCGCTGAATTGCTGAAAGTGGAAAGCGCACGCCAAATGTTGGCTGCCTGCCAGCAGCATTGGCCAAGCTGCGATGCACTGATTGCCGTCGCCGCGGTCGCCGATTATCGGCCCAAAGACGTCGCCGAGCAGAAGCTGAAGCGCACCGAGGGCCAAGGTCAGGTGCTGGAATTAGTCCCGAATCCGGATATTGTTGCCACATTGGCCGCGGAAAAGGGGCAGCGTAAAGTCATCGGCTTTGCCTTGGAGAGCGAGCGCGGAATTGAGCACGCGATGGGCAAAATGCAGCGCAAATCCTTAGATGTAGTGGTGCTGAACGGACCCGAGGCACAAGGCGCCGCCAAGTCGCAGGTGATCGTGCTCAAGTCCGACGGCAGCCGCCACCCCATAGGCCCGCTGCCGAAATCGGATTTGGCAGCCGAACTGGTCGAAGTCGCCCTGAATTGACCGCCCTAGACCGCTGTTGGTTCTGGATCGGAACCGGCCAACGGCTTAGGATGAGGGCAGGAGCAGCACCGCAAAGTGGCAGCCAAAAAGAAGACCAAAGCGAAGAAGTCGGCAAAGAAACGCTCGAGCAAAAAAGCGAAGGGCAAAAGCAAAGCCGCCAACGCCAATCACCTCAGTTTCCTGGGGGAGGGTGGCCGCATGATCGCCGGCTGGATGGGCGCGTTGGTCATCGGCATCGGCTCGCTGATCTCGTGGATCGCACGCCGCACCTGGGAAGCCTTGCACGGCCAACGCGGACGTCAACCTCTAGGCATGATGCTGATCGCGATTTCCATCTTCGCGTTGGTTGCGTTGGTGAGTTATGCCGTAGGTGACCCCGGCTCCAACTGGTCAGGGCGAATCGGACACAGTCTGGCAGACGGATTGCTTCGTTTCCTCGGCTACGGCGCATTTTTGATCCCCGCCTTTGGCATCTTCTGGGGATTCGCGCGCTTGCTTCGCCATGCCGAAGGAAGCAGTGCGGTGCTTAAGCTCACCGGCGTTTTGGTATTGGCACTCACCGTTTCGCTGAGCGCGCGCGGCCTAACCGGCGACGTCGCCGCGACGATGATGCTGCCCAATGGTCCGGGTGGTTGGTTCGGCAATAGGTTCTACCCGAACATTCGTGGAGCACTCGGCCAGTTTGGCGTGGTGACTTTGCTGGTGTTGCTGGGTGGGTTGTCCTCGCTGTTTGCCACCGAATGGGCGTTTGTGCCGTTGATTCGCGACTTGGCGCGCAAAGGACGCGAGAGTTTGCGCCAACCGAATCTGCCGCTGCAAGCCGAGCGACCGAGCTTGCGTGAGCAGACCAAGCGCAATCACGAAATGGCTAGCCAAGGCGTTAGGGGTGCTTGGGGCAAGTTCAAGCGCTTGCTGTCGCCGTTCCACCCGCCGGGTGAGGCTGCTGGAGCTTCCGGCAATGCCGCAGATGTGGCGGGGGATGGTGCCGCCCAAGGTGGGGCGGCTGTCGGGTCAGCCACTGGCGGAGCAGCGGGTGCCGCATCCGGCACGAGTGGTGATGCGGGTGCCCAACCGAATCTACCGCAGCGTCTAGATACCATTCCGGCAACTCTTCAGGGGAAGCGCTTGGAAGACGGCCAAGCACCTCCTCCATTGGAGGAGCAAAAGCCGCAAACTTCCGCTGCTGCGGCGAAGGCTGCCGCCGCCGAGCAAGAAGCGGCGAAAAAGCGTGCCGCCGAGCAGAAGAAAGCCGAGGTTGCAGCTGCAACCGCTGCGGCCGCCGCCAAGCAAGCAGCACAAGCCACGCCTGGCGAAGCCAAAGTCAGCGCGGCATCGGCGGCGTCGGCTGGGGTTTCGTCGGCGAAGTTGGCGGAATTGGAGGCCGGAGCCGGCGGATCGTTGCCCGGGATTTCGGAGGCGCCGGAAGAGCGGCACCATGCGTTGGATTTCGACAAAGAACCGGCCAAAAAACGTCGCAAGAAGCCGCGCTTGGATTCGCTGCCGGATCCGGGCGTATTGGAGCGTGGCGAGGTCGTCGATCGATCCAAAGCGCAGGCCGAAATCGATTCGCTGGGACGTCAACTGCAAGACGCCTTTGATGCATTCGGCTTGGACGGCCGCGTGGTCGGCGCCGAACGCGGACCGACGCTAACGCTGTTCGAGGTGCAATTGGCCACCGGCGTGTCGGTGAAGAAGCTCAATAACCAGCGCGACGACTTGGGCGTGGCTTTGGGCAGTCACGGTGTGCGCATTGTTTATCCGCTACCCGGTCGAACCACCGTCGGCATTGAGGTGCCGAACTTGAAGCGTGATCCGGTGCGTTTGAAAGACGTCTACGAAGGCGCCGACCTGACTTGGGAGAAGAATCGCCTGCCGATGGTGCTGGGTCGCGACACGCTAGGTAGTCCGGCGGTCGAAGACTTGGCGAAGATGCCGCACATGCTGATTGCAGGTACAACCGGCTCGGGTAAGTCGGTGTGCTTGAACTCGATTTTGCTGACCATGCTGCTGCGGCGCACGCCGGAGCAGGTGCGCATGGTGCTGATCGATCCGAAGCAGGTTGAATTGCAGCTTTATCAAGACATTCCGCACCTGCTGTGTCCGGTGGTTACCGACATGAAGCGCGCGCCGTTCACGCTGGAATGGGCGGTGCGGGCGATGGAGGATCGGCTGCATCAATTCAAGCTGGCAGGAGTGCGCAACATCAGCGATTACAACGCGCTGTCGCCGACCGAGCTGAAGAAGCGCGTCGGCGAGGCTTACGACCCGGAAGAATTCCCGGACGCCATTCCATATTTCGTGCTCGTGATCGACGAACTGGCCGACTTGATGATGGTGTCGAAGAAGGAGGTCGAGATCGCGATTTCGCGATTGGCCGCCAAGGCGCGGGCTGCCGGTATTCACTTGCTGGTTGCCACGCAGCGTCCGTCCACCGACGTGGTCACCGGTTTGATCAAGATGAACTTGCCGGTGCGCATGGCCTTCCGCGTGACCTCGCTGGTTGATAGCCGCGTGATTCTCGACGAAGGCGGTGCCGAAGCGCTGCTGGGCAATGGTGACTTCCTCTACCGCCCGCCTGGTGCCAGCAGCATGACGCGTGGCCAGGGCGCGTTTGTGTCGGAAGAAGAGGTGCGCAAGATTTGCGATCACCTGCGCGAAAACGGCAAGCCGGAGTTCCTCGAGGACCTGGTGCAAATGAAGGGCGCAGCCGGCGGCGGCGGCGAGGTCGACGACCCGCTGTACGACGACGCGGTGCGCATCATTCTGCAATCAGGACGCGGTTCGGCGTCGCTGCTGCAGCGCGCGTTGTCGATCGGATATACCCGCGCCAGCCGCCTCATCGATATCATGACCGAGCAAGGTGTGCTGGGTCCCTTCGTCGGCTCCAAGGCTCGTGAAGTGATGCTGACGGTCGAAGAATGGGAAGCGCAGCAAGGTTCGGAATAACCGCCACCGCTTCCTTTTGCGGAGGCCGCCGTCATGACTAGCAAAGACATTCACGTCGCACTGGTGCACCTGGGTTGTGCGCGCAACCTGATCGATTCCGAGAACATCCTTGGGCGCCTCGGTGCTGAGGGGTTCACGCTGACCGGGGATGTCGGCGCGGCCGATGTTGCGGTGTTGAATACATGCTCGTTCATTGGCGATGCGCGAGATGAATCGGAAGCGGCGATTGAGGAGCTGCTGGATGCCAAAAAGCAGGGCGCACTACGGTCCGTCATTGTGGCCGGCTGCCTGCCTGAGAAGTTTCTGCCCGAGGTCGAAGCGCGCTTTCCCGATGTCGACGCCTTCCTTGGCCTGAGTGATTACTCAAACATCGCACGCATCGTCGAAGAGGTGTTGCGCGGTCGCAAGGTACGCGTGGATTCCGGTGGTCGCGCGCCGCAAGGTCAGGGTGAGCTTCTGCGCCTGCTGCAAACACCGCGAAGTTATGCCTATTTGCGGCCGTCGCATGGCTGCGATCACAACTGCGCCTTCTGCATCATTCCCGATATCCGCGGCCGCCAATCGAGCAAACCTGTTGCCACCGTGGTGTCCGAAGTCGAGCAACTGGTCGCCCAGGGAGTGCGCGAGGTCGTCGTGGTTGCCGAAGACACCACTGGTTACGGCACCGATGGCGGTGCCGGCGATGCCCGCCTTCCCGAGTTGGTTGAAGCCATGGCTCAGGTCGAGGGTTTGCGTTGGCTGCGCTTGATGTACGCCTACCCGAACGCATTCCCCTGGCGGCTGACCGATGTGATGAATGCGCACGACAACGTGGTGCCGTATTTGGACATCCCAATGCAGCACATCTCCACCCCGGTGCTGAAGCGCATGCGCCGCGGCGGCTCCAGCGACTCGGTGCGCCGCATCCTCGACCGCCTGCGCGACGAAGTTCCGGGCATTACCCTGCGTTCGACGGTGCTGGTCGGTCACCCCGGCGAGGGCGAAGCCGAATTCACCGAGTTGATGGACTTCCTCGATGAATACCGCCTCGATCGCGTCGGCGCCTTCGCTTATTCGCCCGAGCGCGGCACTCCGGCCGGCGACGACGAAGACCGCTGCAGCCACGAAGAAGCGATGCAGCGCCAAGCTTTGGTCATGCAACTGCAAGGGCAAATCCACTCCGAGTTGCAGCTACAACGCGTCGGCCAGACCTGCGAAGTGTTGATCGACGAAAGCGACGGCGATTGGGCCATCGGCCGTACCCACGCCGATGCGCCGGAAGTGGATTCCATCGTTCAGATTCACGATCCGCAACACAATTTGAGCACCGGATCGATGCTGATGGCTACGATAACCGCCGCGGACGGCTACGATCTCACAGCGGAGCCCGCCTAAACTTCCTCCCCAATGGACAGCAAGCAAATCCCGAATATCGTTACGATGAGCCGCCTGGTTCTGGCGGTGGCGGCGTTTTGGTTTATGGGCGAGGTGCTCGAACACGGCACGGTCGGCGACGAGGCTTCCAGCGACGCGTTTTGGGCTTTCTGGTTGTTCCTACTCGCGTCGATTTCCGACTTCCTCGACGGCTATCTGGCACGCAAATACAACTGGGTCACCGCCTTCGGCCGCGTCGCCGATCCGGTGGTCGACAAAGTTTTGACCCTCGGCTCGCTGACCTACCTGGCTGCAACACCTGCATACGCCCGCGACGGCGATTTACTAGCTGTCATGCCTGTGTGGGCCGTGGTGCTGATGATGGCGCGCGAATTCCTGGTCACAGCATTGCGCGGCCTGGTGGAAAGTCGCGGCCTGTCCTTCGGCGCCGACCGCTACGGCAAGCTGAAGCTGATCATTCAGGTGGTGTACATCGCCATCCCGTTGGGGATCATGGGCGGCATCCCGCGCTTCCTCTACCTGGACTTCTTGGTATTCACCAGGCAACCGCACCTGTTTGCGGCGCTATTCGTTGCCATGGTTGGACTTACGGTGCTGTCCGGTGTGAATTACATCGTCCGTGGCGCCAAGTTGCTAAGCCAAGCCCCTGCGGAATGAACCTCCTGAAAGACGAAATATTAAACCTGCTCGACCAAGCCGACGGTCTCCCCGCCGCCGAACGCACCGAGCTCGCCACCCTGATTCGCGGCTGGGCCGACGCCCAGGCCGAGGGTGAATGCGAACCAGCCGACGGCTTCCCCGGCAAGTTCGGCATGATCGGTGAATCGCCGGAAATGCAGGCGGTGTTTGAGCTGATCGCGTGCGTCATGCATACCGACGTGCCCATTTTGGTCACCGGCGAAACCGGTACCGGCAAGGAGCTGATTGCCAGCGCGCTGCACGATTATGGTCCGCGGCGTAAAGGACCGTTTGTAGCGGTGAATTGCGCTGCGATTCCGGCGTCGCTTTTGGAAAGTGAGATCTTTGGTCACGTCAAAGGCGCTTTCACCGGAGCTCACAAAGATCGCAAAGGCTACGCTGAAGCAGCCAACCACGGCACCTTGTTCTTGGATGAGATCGGCGAAATGCCGGTGGAAATGCAAGCCAAGTTGCTGCGCTTCCTCCAAGAGGGTGAAGTACGTCCCGTCGGTGGCAATAAGGTCAGCATCGTCGATGTAAGGGTTGTAGCTGCAACCAACCGAGATTTGGCCGACCGCATTAAGGCCGGCGAATTCCGCGAAGACCTTTACTACCGGTTGGCGGTCCTAACTTTGTCGCTGCCCGCCCTGCGCGAACGCAAAACCGATATTGCCCACCTGGCCAAGTTCCTTCTATCTAAAAACAAAGGTGAAGGTTTGCCCACCGCCAAGCTCGATGATTCGGCGATGCAGGCACTGCAGCAGTCCGATTGGCCCGGCAATATCCGTCAACTTCAGAACGAGCTGACCCGCGCAGCCGCATTCGCCAAAGGCGGCGTGCTTACTTCCAAGGATTTTGAATAAGCGCCGCGCTTAGGCAGGGAGCGACATCGCCTTGTCGTAAGCCTGCAGTGTTTGCCGCGCCGCTTCTTCCCAGGTGAATTTCAGCGCATGGGCCAAGCCCTGCTGCTGAAGCCGCTTTTTTTGGCCTTCGTCATCCTGAATTTGCAGCATGGTTCGCGCAATGGATGCCGGATCATTGGGTTGGAACAGCAGCGCATTGCCGCCGGTCGCTTCTGGTAGGGCGCCGCGGTTCGAGCAAAGCACCGGCGTACCGGCGGCCATGGCCTCAAGCACGGTGATCCCGGTTCCTTCGTGATAAGCCGGATGAACCATGGCCTCGGCGCCGGCCACCACATGGGCCAATTCTTCTTGCGGCAAGAAACCCGGGAAGTGAAGGCGATCCTGTAGCCGTGGCCGAGCCCGGCAAGCCTTGATGATGGACTCGGAACGCCACCCATGGGGACCCACCAGCGCCAAATCCGAGGTCAATCCTTGAGTCAACGCCATTTCATAGCCGTCGACGAGGTTCTTCAGGTTTTTGCGCGGCTCCAATGCTCCGAGGAAAACCAAGTACGGACGTTTGTCCAAGCCATATTTAGCCTGAGTGCGGTCAATCAAATGGCGGTTGCCGCGTGCCGTGGTGAAATCCTTGGCGGTACCGGGATGAATCACCGTGGTGCGCCCGCGTGGAACCCGGTAAAGCCGCACCAAATCCTCGCGCGTGCCTTGGCTGGTGCAAATCCACATGCAAACCCGGTTGGCAATGCTGCGGAAGCCCTGCTCCAACCGTGCAACTTGCTTTGGCTGGAATAGCTGCGGGTGATTGTGATGCAGCAAAGACTGCACGCTGACCACCACCCGTGCCTGGGTGCGCAAGAACCAGCGTGGGTGGCTGAGGTGCAATAGGTCGATTTGCCCGGGCCCTAGCCATTCGGTGCGCAACCCCAGCCGTCCCAGGGTGGCCAATAATGACGACGACGCCCAATGGTGATGAACGCCGGCGCCTGTGGCCGCCAATGCAGTGAGCATCGATGTGCGCCAAGGGTATGCGCTGGCCGACAGGATGGAAAACTGGCTCGGATCTTCCGCTTGATCCAGCAATGCCGGAAGGAGTTGACGCCAAGAAGCGTCGGCTCCACCCCGGATGTGTTGCCGGGTGAGCCGTCTTCCGTCTAAAAGTACGCGCATTGCGAAGAATTTTTGTGGCTGGTTGGATTCTTCAGAGCCACCTATTAATGGTAGTGGCCTCGGTCGGTTTCCGTTCCGTTCCGGCCGCTACATGTGGTAGGCATCCTAGTCGCGTTCCTCCTAATGCCGAGATTTTATAAGAATTTGGAGTAAAAAACTGATAAATGGCCATAAGTGGTTTCAGTTAAACGCTTTATGGGGATCATGAGGGGCTATCTTTAAGTTTAGTGCTTTTGCAAGCTATGCAATTGCGCACGTAAGTCCTTTGTTTTCATGCCATTGTGTACCTTTAGCCAAAAAGGCCCCGATCTTGGGAGAAATAGGAAAACAGCCCAATTCCGGGTCGATGGTTACGGGAAGGACTTCAGCACATTGCTTCGGTTCTTGCAGAAAGGGCTTGCATCCCTAAGCCGTCACGGCAAAATGTTTCGCCAACTTTCTAAACGGTCCCCCAAGGGCTTGAAAGTTGACTTGAAAATTCGCTGCTTGCACCCCTTTCCCCGGGTGGGACTCGACCTTCGTCGAATCCTAGCAATCAGAGAATTCACTCCCCGCACGGGGAAACCACTCAGCCTCTCCAGGCTTCTAGGAGGAAGTGATGAAGGTTCACATGATCACATTGGCGGCAATTGCTGCTGCATCCCTGAGTGCTCAGGGCGTCGCCCAACAGGGCGAGCAGTCCCTCGAGCGCGCTCTGGCCGATCTCAACAACGGCCTCACTGCTCCGGCAGGTAGCTCTTCTTACGACATTAGCGGCGACGCTCGCTTGCGTAACCTGTACACGTCCGGTGGCACTTCCAAGGACGTGGACACTCGTGCTCGCTTGAACTTCGAGTTCAACGTAAACGAGAACGCTGGCGCCGTCGTGAGCATCCTTGGTTTCGAGCACTGGGGTACCCAGGTCGCCGATACCGCAACTGGTAGCAAGACTGGCATCAACAACGTTGCCGGCTTGGCGCCTGGTCATGACACTCGCATCGATCAGGCTTACTACTGGGCTCACGATTTGTTCGGCGATGGTGGCACCGCGACTCTCGGCCGTAAGTACTTCACCGTTGGCTCCGGCCGCATTCTTGGTTCGGATGACTGGGATCAGTCGCCGTCGAAGCAAACTGGTCTGTGGTACGCCCACGAGGCTGGTGGCCTGAACTTCCAGGCTTTCTTCATTAACGCCCAGGATGGTGGCGGTCTGAGTGGTGGTCTCTACCCCAGCGAAGACTACTTCGGTTTTGCCTTTGATTACGTCTTTGAAGGTGGAGAGACCGTTGGCGACATTCATATTTCGCCTTACTTGGTTTCCGCTCGCGACAACGGTTTGACCCTGGAAGATGGCTTCTACTTGGGCGCTGAGTTCTCCGGTAACCTGGCTGGTTTCGGCTGGGGTGCTGAGTGGGCCAAGCTCGACGAAGATAGCTCCGGCGTTGGTGGCGGCACTGCTTACGTGCTGAACACCACCATCGGCTTGGACGCTCTCGAGTCCATCCCGGGCGTTGAAGACGGCAGCTTGTTGCTGCAGATCACCGGCGCTGACGACGACTTCATGCCTCTGGCTCCGGTTTACCACGGTGTCGCTGGTTTGCGTGACGCCCTCGGTCGTGGCGGTATCTGGACTCCGGACACCGACACCCTGAGTGCTCACCTCGGCTTCGCTCCTGGTGAAAACTGGAACGGCATGATCTCTTACTACGGCGTGGAAGTCGGCTCTGCCGACCTGACCGAATGGGACATCCAGTTCGGTACCACCTTGGTAGACGCTGTTGACCTGTGGTTCGGCTACGCCCACACCGATAGCGACGATGGCTTGCCGGATGACGACACCCTGTGGACTGTCATCTCCCTGCCTTTCTAGTCCAGAACTAGAAACCAACTTAAGGCGAGAGTGCTTAGGCGCTCTCGCCTTTTTTGTTGGGTATTGGGTTGTGTGGTTCTGGTGGTTTTTGCCGGGCCGCGCCGAGGCTTTACGCTCCGCGGGGCCGGCTTCGCCGGTCCCAGGCGCCTCGGAGCGGCCCGGCAAAAACCCACAGGATCTCAGTCAGTCATTACGCCTCAATTAACAGCAATAGGGGCCACTTCTTCAATAGGGGTGGGCGGACTAGACAGGCGTTTCGATTTGTAAATGAGATGTAGCTGTTAGGGGTTGGGTCTGTTTATTTGCGGCTTAGAATTGGTCGATAGGTTAATCATGCATCCTCTGGTTCATCCCCTCGTTGACGGTCCGCTGGACTTTATTGGAGATATCCATGGCGAACTCGGTTCCTTGGAGTGTCTGTTGGCCATGTTGGGGTATCGGGCGGATGGCAGTCATCCTCAGGGGCGCACCGTTGTGTTTTTGGGGGACTTGGTCGACCGCGGGCCGGATAGCGTTGGCGTTTGTCGGGTCGTAAAGGAGATGATGGATGCTGGGCAGGCTCAATGCGTGCTCGGAAATCACGAGTTGAACTTGTTGCTGGGCAAGCGGCGTGAAGGCAATGAGTGGTTCCGCGGCGAAACGCAGGAACTGCGTGAGGAAGGGCTGTTGCCGCAGGTGCTGGCGACCGAAGCAGATCGCGAGTGGATCCTGGAGTTTTTAGCCACCTTGCCGGCGGCGCTGTGCCGTTCCGATGTGCGCGCGGTGCATGCTTGCTGGGATGATTCGCTGGTGGCCAAGTTGCGCATGAGCAAAGGGCCGGCCGATGTGGCTTTCCGCGACTGGCGTGGCCGAATCGACGCACTGCTGGAGCGCGAGCGCATCGAACTGCGCAGCATGCAAGGCGATCTGCGGCGCCAGAATCAAAACCCGATCTTGGTGGCGACCAGCGGTATCGAGCGGCGCACGGCAGTCCCGTTTTGGGCCGGTGGACGCATGCGCAACGTCGAACGGGTGCCTTGGTGGGAGGAATATCGCTCCACGCCGGCGGTGGTGTTCGGCCATTACTGGCGCTCGCTCAGCCCGGTGGACCGGGCGGTGAAGGCGGGGCCGTACTTGTTTGACGGTTTGCCGGTAGAGGCGCCGTTAGGGCCGCTACAGAACGCCTTCTGCATTGACTACTCGGCAGGGCACCGCAATGTCGAGCGCGCGCAGGGGCGGGCTTACAGCTTGCACACCGCGTTGGCGGCGCTGCGCTTCCCCGAGCGGGAATTGGTGCTCGACGATGGTCGCAGCTGGATGGTTAGTCACGATCCAGCGCGCTGTCAGCTGGATCCGCTGCGTCGGGCGAACTAATTGCGGCCTTAGGCCTGTTCCGGAACGTCGCTGAGTTCCAGTTGTGGGGCATCGGCCCACAGGTCGTCGAGTCCGTAAAACTCACGCGCCTCGGCAGTGAGCAGGTGGACGACGACGTCTCCGCAGTCCATCAACAGCCAATTCGACTGGGGACTGCCTTCCAAGCGGCCCTTGTGGCCTTCCAGGTCCTTGGTGACCTGATTCAGGGATTCCGCCAATGCGCGGGTCTGGCGGGAGCTTTGCGTGGTGGCAATGACGAAGTAATCCGTCAGATAAAGCAGCTCGGTAACTTCGAGCACCACCACGTCCTCCGCCTTCAACGCGACTGCCTCGGCAGCCAGCTTTTCAGCCAGCTCCCGAGGCGAGACGGACTCCGTTTGAGCGGAGGATTCAGCCAAAGTTCTTTTAAGCAAGGAAGAACGGCAGCAGCAGCAAGCTGACCACCGACATCAACTTAATCAAGATGTTCAGCGACGGGCCGGAGGTGTCCTTGAACGGGTCACCGACGGTGTCGCCCACTACAGCAGCCTTGTGCGGGTCGGAACCCTTGCCGCCGTGGTGGCCTTTTTCGATGTACTTCTTAGCGTTGTCCCAAGCACCACCAGCGTTGGCCATGAAGATAGCCATCATCACGCCTGCGGCCAGCGAACCGGCGAGCAAGCCGCCGAGCATTTGCACGGAGTACATACCAACGGCAACCGGTGCGATGATCGCCAACAGACCCGGAAGAACCATTTCCTTCAGCGAGCCCTGAGTCGAGATCGACACGCAAGAAGCGTAGTCCGGCTTGCCGGTACCTTCCAAGATGCCCGGGATCTCTTTGAACTGACGACGAACTTCTTCAATCATCGAGAACGCAGCGCGGCCCACAGCTTCCATGGTCATGGCGCCGAAGACGAACGGCAACATGGCACCGATCAGCATGCCGATGACGACATCCGGGTTGGTGATGCTGAGGTCGACGTTGGCTTTCTGACCGAAAGCGCTGAAGAATGCCAGCGCGGTCAACGCAGCCGAGCCGATTGCAAAGCCCTTACCGATTGCGGCAGTGGTGTTGCCCACGGCGTCCAGTGCGTCGGTGCGCTCGCGAACTTCCGGCGGCAGTTCGGCCATTTCAGCCATACCACCGGCGTTGTCGGCAACCGGGCCGTAAGCGTCAACGCCCAGCGAGATGCCCAAGGTCGACAACATGCCGACGGCTGCCAGCGCGATGCCGTAGATTTCGGCTTGACCGTAAGCAATGCCGATTGCCACACAGATCACCAATACCGGCAGTGCGGTCGACTTCATGCCGACGCCGAGGCCCGAGATGATGTTGGTTGCTTCACCGGTTTCGGACTGAGCCGAGATGTTTTGCACCGGCTTGTGCTCGAATGCGGTGTAGTACTCGGTGATCTTGCCGATCAATACACCGGCAACCAGGCCGGCGACGATGGCGATGAACAGGTTCATGCCCTCGAGAGCGGTGCCGTCGGCGAGCGAGAAGTCCATCCAGCCCAAGTTGGTCAGGGCGTAAGCGCCAATAACCAAGATCACCGAAGCGATGATCAAGCCGTTGAACAAGGTGCTGTGAATCTTCTCTTCGTTTTCGGTCTTGACGAAGAAGGTACCGATGACCGAAGCCAGAATGCCCATGCCGGCCAATGCCATCGGCAGCATGATCAGGCCGCTAGCAGCATCACCTTCTGCACCTTTCACTGCGATTACGGCACCCAGGGTCATGGCAGCGATGATCGAGCCGACGTACGACTCAAACAAGTCAGCACCCATGCCGGCGACGTCGCCGACGTTATCGCCAACGTTGTCAGCGATGGTGGCCGGGTTACGCGGGTCATCTTCCGGAATGCCGGCTTCGACCTTGCCTACCAAGTCGGCGCCTACGTCGGCAGCCTTGGTGTAAATGCCTCCGCCCACACGAGCGAACAGTGCGATGGAAGATGCGCCGAAGCTAAAGCCGAGCACACTTTGCAGGCCAACGGCGTCTGCTCCGTACAGCGTGGTGAAACCAACCACGCCCAGCAAGCCCAAGCCGACCACGGTCATACCCATGACGGTGCCACTGCTAAACGCCACGGTCAGTGCGCCGGCCAAGCCTTCGCGAGCTGCTTCGGTGGTACGTACGGCGGCGCGGGTTGCGGTGTGCATGCCGATCCAGCCAGCGAGGGCCGAGGCGAATGCACCTGCGAGGAAGGCGATTGCAGTTTGAGGACCGCCACCTTTCTTTTCACCAAGGGCGAAGAGCAAACCGGCGACGATGACTACAAACACGGAAAGAAGCTTGTATTCGGTGACCAGGAAGGCTTTTGCACCTTCTTGAATCGCCGTAGCGAGCTCTTTCATGCGGTCGGTGCCAGCAGGCGCGGCCATGACCTTGCGCTGCAGCATGACGGCGAAGACCAGAGCGAGGCCTGCACCAATCCAGGGGAGGTAAGTAACCAGCTGTTCCATCTTTTTGGCTAATGATGGGGGAAGGAAGCGCTGCCAAATTTTTAAGCAGGACCTCCAGAAAATGAGCCGCGAATTGTACCCGCTCGGAAGGATTTCGGGTCAGCAAAATAGCGCTGTGGGCGGCCTAAATTGTTCGCTCTAGTCGCCGTTCTGATTGCGGTCGGCCCGCTGGCTGCGCAATTCGGCCAAACGCTTGATGCGCAGGTTTTTGCGCCGCCTCAAAAAGAGCACGACGAGTAGGCCGAATAAGATGAAAATAGGAACTTGGAATTGATGGAAGAGCTCGCGCGCGCGATCCAAGTTGTCGGACAAATACCAGCCTGCCCAAACTGAAATGGGTACCGTCAGCGCGGCGCCGATGGAGTCGAGCACGATGAACTTCCAATAGCGCATGCCGAGGTTGCCGGCGACGAAGTAAGCCACCATTCGAAAGCCTGGTAAAAAGCGCGCAGTGAACACGGCTGAGGTGCCGTGCTTGAAAAACAGTCGGTTGAACTTGTGCCGATGCTTTTCTTTCATATGCGCTCGCAGCACCGGCCATTTGTAGACCCGCGTACCCACACGCGCACCCAAGCCATAGATGATCGAGTCGCCGGCCAAGATGCCGGCCCAGCACCACATCACCGCTTCCCAGTATTCAAACGAACCTTGAGCGACGAAATAACCGCTGGCCAGGATGACGATTTCCTCGGACCACGGGGGCAGACCCAACCCACACAAAACGAGTAGGAGGAAGGTCGCCACCGCCGGGTGATGGCTCAGGAGTTCCAGAACCGAGTCCACGCGCCAGAATTTTAGTGTTCGCGGCGCGTTTATGGCGGCCCTGCCGGAACTATCCTGTAGTTGCTAACATGACCGCCGCCGTCGCAGTCGCATGAAGATACGTCGCCGAGAGACCGGACAGGAAACCGAATTGACCGACGGACTGGTCATCGGTCGCGCCAAGGATTGCCAATTGGCTATTCAGGAAGGCAGTGTTTCGCGAAAACACGCGCGCGTGGAACAGCGTGGATCGGCTTGGTGGCTGGTGGATCTGAAGTCATCCAATGGCATCGCCAGCAATGGTCAGCGGCAAAGTGAGTTTGAGCTTCGTGGTGGTGATTTGATCACCATGGGCACGGTTGCGTTCGACGTCATTGCACCCGCAGCTGCTGCTCCAGCCGACGAAAGTGATTTCGGCTTGGAGTTGGAAGATCCGGCGGCCGACTTCGCCGCGGCTCCCGAACCCGAGCCGGTTGCCACTTCCGCACCTCAGCCCAGCGCCACCGATCTTGAGCGTGCGCGGTTACGTCGCGAAGCTCAGGGCAGTGGTCGCAGTCGCGGACTTGGCGATTTGTCGCAGCAGCCGACTTGGGTCATCGTGTTGGTGCTCGCAATCGGCGCCGGCGTGGTTTACGGCGTCGGAATTGGCGTGCGCATGTTGATGGGCGTGATTTCGCCCTAAGACTGGTAGCGTTCTACCGCAGTCTGATACGCCTGGTAGGTCAATTCGGCCGAGCGCTGCCAAGTAAATTCTTTGGACCGGCGCAGCAAAACAGCCGACGCGTGATTGCGCCACCATGATTCGGCCACAATGCGTTCAATGCCCTCGGCGATGGAATCGATTTCGCGCGGATTCACCAACATGCCTGCCGAACCGGCGACCCAAGAGGCCGAGGTATTTTCCGAAACCACCACTGCAGTCTTGCATGCCATGGCTTCCAGCACCGGCAATCCAAAGCCTTCGTGCAGCGAAGCGTGCACCAGCGCCAACGCACCTTGGTAAAGCTCTAGCAACTGCTGTTCGGGCACGTTTTCCGATATCCAAGTAATGCGCTTGGCATGCCGCGAAGCCTTCATCCTTTCCACGAAGCCTTCGTGATCCCATCCGCGCTGGCCAAGAATGACCCAATCCGGCGCCAGGTCTTTGTCCCAGCAAGTTTCAAGCGCCTTCAACGTGCGCACGAAATTCTTGCGCGGTTCCACCGTTCCGACCGACAGCAGATAGCCGGCATTCTTCGGCGTTTCCTCCGGCGGACAGAAGAATTCATTGACGCCGTGCGGGACGACTTGAACCTGATCCGGATCCAAGCCAAGGAGCTCGGAATCGGAAAGCGTCGGCTTGCTGGGGACGATGACGACGTTGGCCTGGGAAAGATGGCGGCGCACGCGGTCCAACAAGTTCGACGTATTCCAACCATGAAAGGTCGGGTCGACGGCAAACGCCGCGTCGTGCATGGTCATCACCGTGGCGCACGAACGCACCACCGGGAAGGTGAAGTCGGTCCAATGGAAGACATCGACTTTGGCCGGGTGGCGACCGGCATCCAGGCCGGGCAGGCGGTTGAACAGCTTCATCGCACGGCCGGGCAGTAAGCCCTTGTTCATGCGGTGGCGTTCGGCCGCCAGACCACTGGGAATCTTGCGTCCGCCACGCCACGACGGCGCGAACATTTCCAGGTATGGGCCTTCTTGGAGTTGCGTGAGTGCAACGCCTAACTCCCTGACATAGCGGTGGATACCAGCATAGTCGAAGAGCGCCGGACGGATGTCGAAGCCGACTTTCAACATGGCACGATTAGCTTACCCCGCGCTATTCGCCGGTGAGACGTCTTTTTGTTGACTCGAGTACCGCCTCGGTGAATTCGGCGGTGTTCAAGCTGCCACCGAGGTCGCCGGTGGTGTTGCCGGCGGCGATGGTGTCGCGAACGCCTTGATCCAGCGCGCGACCGATGCCGCGAAAACCGCCATGTTCCAACGCCATCGAGAAAGCAAACAGCGCCGCCGTCGGGTTGCAGATTCCTTTGCCGGCAATATCGGGCGCGGTGCCGCCGGCCGGATCGAACATGGCCAGAGTGACGTCGCCGTCGTCGTTGAAGGAGTAGCTTGCGCTCGCGCCTAGGCCGATCGAGCCGATCATTCCGCAGGCGGCGTCGGACAAGAAGTCGCCGTATTCATTCGGCGTGACGATGACCTGATACTCCTCCGGCGCCATGATCAATTTGGCCAGCAACGCGTCGAACAATTCAGCGCGGTGGGGGACGTCGGGATAGGTGGCGGCGACTTCTTCGGCGACTTCCTCGAACAATCCATCGGTAGCGCGTTGAATGGTGTACTTCGAAGCACTGACCACCGAGAAGCCACGCTTTTGTGCGTAATCAAAAGCAAAACGGCTGGCTTGGTAGCTCGGACGGCGCTCAATCACGCGAACCGATACCGCAGCTTCGGTGCCAATGCGGCGACCGGCGTCTTCGTAAGTACCACCAACGGCAATGCGCACAATGTGCAGGTCGACGGTGCCGGTGTGCGGCGTTTGCACGCCCGGAATGCTGGCCACCGGACGGTGGATCACCGAAAAATCAAAGCGCTCGCGCAGCACCTTGTTCGGCGACTCGGCTTCGGTCACCGTCGGGTATTTCAGCGCCATCTTGTAATGGCGGATGGCTTCTTCGGCATCCTTGTAGCTGCCTTCCGCGTCCGTGCGGCGGCGTTCCAGCGACAGATCGACGGGGTGGAAACGCACTTCCAGCGGCAGCGCTTCGGCGACGCGATGCACGGCTTGCGACAACTCAGCCGAGATTCCATCACCGAGGAATTCAGCCAAATCAAGGGTGTCTTGAGCGGTCATAACCGGGGATTGTAGCCGCGGAATGGCGGCGCGTGTGAAATAGGGGAATGCATGCAAGCATGGACGACGTCGGTCGATTGCTCGACCGCTTTCACTCGCTGATGACCTCCGGATTTACTCCGTCTTGCGAGGCCGGCCGCGGCACTCATCCCCGGGCCGAGCGCGAGCGGTTTCGCATTGAGTTGGCCGAGGCAATGCGTTTGTGCGGCTATGACGCATTCGCCGCCGAGGAATTGGCAATAACTTTGGTCGGTGAGTTGGATGCGTTGCAAGCCAGGCTGGCGATGGACGTCGACGCCGCGCTTTTCCATGACCCCGCCGCCGGTTCACGCGAAGAAGTGGAAGCGTGCTATCCAGGTGTTCGTGCGATCATCGCACACCGATTGGCGCATCGATTAGAACGCGCCGCCGTACCGATGTTGCCGCGCATGATTTCAGAAAAAGCGCACGCTGAAACTGGGATTGATATTCATCCAGGTGCAACCATCGGTGAGCGCTTTTTTATTGACCATGGCACCGGAGTGGTCATTGGTCAGACCACGGTGATTGGCAATGGCGTGACGATTTATCAAGGTGTGACCATCGGCGCGCGCAACATTCCACGCGATCCAAATGGCAAAGCGCGAAGCAGTGATGAGCAACGCCATCCGACTATTGGCAATAACGTGGTGATTTACGCCAATGCAACGCTACTTGGCGGCGACACGGTGATTGGAGATGATTGCGTCATCGGTGCCGGTGTTTGGTTGGTTCAAAGTTTGGAACCCGGAACGATTGCGCAACAAGAAGCGCCGCAAATTGGTTTGCGATCGCGCGCTAAAAAAGGCTGAAAATACTTCACAGTTTTGGGGTGGCTCATTGTGCTAGTGTGCATTTGTCCCTTTCACCACCACGAAAGAACAAACATTTGAGCAATTCATCGCCCCAATTTAATCCCACCCAATACAAAACAACCACGCTTGAGCAATGGGAAACCGCTGCCGAAGCTTGGCATCGGTGGGGTCCTTTGTTGACCGCTTGGTTAGGCGGACCGACCGAGTCCATGCTGGACATGGCTAGTGTCGGCAAGGACAGCCATGTGTTGGATGTGGCCGCAGGTGCCGGCGATCAATCCATGCAAGTTGCTGCTCGGGTTGGAGCCGGTGGGCGAGTCTTAGCCACTGATTTGTCGCCGAGCATTTTGGAGTTCGCTGCTCATCGTGCTAAGGAAGCCGGCCATCAAAACGTCGAGACTTTGACCATGGATGGCGAGCAGTTGGATCAGCTCGACGCCGAGTCTTTTGACGCGGTGATTTCGCGCGTGGGTTTGATTTACTTTCCCGACCAGCAACGCGCGCTTGCAGGGATGAAGCATGTGCTCAAGCCGGGCGGCAAGGTCGCGGCAATGGTTTATTCCACCGCCGACAAAAACGAATTCTTCTCAGTACCGGTGTCCATCATTCGCCGTCGCGCGCAATTGCCGCCGCCGCTACCGGGTCAACCGGGCCCGTTTAGCCTGGGCGGGGAAGGCGTGTTGGAAACGGCGTTTGCCGAAGCCGGCTTCCGCGACATACAAACGCAAGTCATTGATGCGCCGGTGCGGGTGTCGTCGGCAGCGGAATGTTTGCAGTTTGAAAAAGAATCATTCGGCGCGCTTCACCAAATGCTTGGCGGGTTGTCCGACTCGGAAAAGGATGAAGCCTGGGCCGAGATCGAAGAAAGCCTGAAGCAATACGAAGGCGATGACGGCTTTTGCGGGCCGTGCGAAATGATCGTCACCGTCGGCACTAAATAGGGTCGGCGTGCACGATGACTTGGCAGCGCGGCAAGTTGGATTGAATCACCTTGCTGACCTCTTCTGCCAAGTCATGGGCTTCGACGAAGCTGAGGTCGTGTTGAATCTCGAGGTGTAAATCGACGAACACCTCGGTGCCCGACATGCGCGTGCGCAGATCGTGAAAGCCCTTCACCTTGGGCGCGAACTGCAGCACCGAAGTCAGAATTGCCGACTCTTCGGACGGCTCCAATCCCTTGTCCATCAAGTGGTCCGTTGCGCTTGCAAAGACCTCGCGCGCGGTATTCAGAATCAACAGCGAGATGCCAAGACCGATCGCAATATCTGGCCATACCGCGCCGTCGAGCAAATAATGCACACCCAAGCCGGCAACCACGCTGATGTTCATCAGCAAGTCGCTGGCGTAGTGCGCGCTATCCGATTCCAGCGCCGGCGATCCGGTCTCGCGAGCAACGTGGCGCAATCGTTTGATCAGCCAAACCGTCACAAACGAGCTGATCACCATGACGACAATACCGACCATCGGCATTTCAATGGTTGCCTCGTCCAAGACCGCGCGCCGAATCGTGTGGTAGGCCAAGCCCAAGCCCGACACCAAGATCAGAACCGACTGCAGCAAACTGGCAACCGATTCGGCTTTGCCGTGACCATAAGGGTGGTCGGCGTCGGCGGGGCGGGCGGCCGCTGTTACTGCCCACAGCACGACCAACGAGGCCAACATGTCCAAACCTGAATCCAAGGTGGAGCCTAGGACGCCGGAGGATCCGGTGATCAGAAACGACACCAACTTGAATAGGAACAAGCCTCCGGCAACCTGCACCGTGGTGCGGGCGGTCCGGGTTTGCAGCGTGTCCGTGGAGCTCATGGCAAAAATTTGACCTTGGGTCGGAAGATTCCGGCGCGAGGCCGTTGAATCTTAGGCGATGATGGGCGTCGGCAGAGCGGGGGCTGAAACCGGAGCTCTGCGCCAGGATACTTTAGGACGATGCCGCGTGCTTCCCACCCCGGTGCTGGTTCCGGCCAGCTTTTGCCGCCCTGGTTATGGGCGGTGCTGGGCGGAGTATTGGTGGTGCTGATGTACTTGGTTTTGGGCAGCGACCCGGAGCCGGTCGACATCTTGGAGCCGGCGCAAACCGAGGGGCAAAGCGGTTCCGGGGACGATAACGGCGAAGATTCGAACCTCGATGAGGCGGTGGTCGAAAATGAGCCGACCCCCACTTGGGTAGACGGTCCGCTCGTTGCTGAGTTACGGTTTTTAGGCGGATTCGAGCAAGAAAAAATCCGTCCCAAGCGCGCCGGCCGCCTGGAAGGGCGGATTTTGAACCACAAAAACGAAGGCATCAGCGGCGTGCGGCTGAGCATTGTCGGCGGACCCCAGGACGGTTGGAGCACACTAAGCAAGGACGGAGGTCGATACTTCTTTCCTGAGTTGCTGCCGGGTACGCACTACTTTGAGCTCGATATCCCCGGCATGGGCCGAGCTGTGCGCAGTCAGCGGGTGAAGATGAGCGGGTCCACTCAACGAGACTTTTTGGTTGCGCCGAAGATGGGAGTGGAGTTGGCGATCTTTGATCACGAGAACAAGAAGCTTGAGGGTGCAAAGATCATTGCCGACTTGAATGGCCTGGAGACCCTGACCGATGAACACGGCATTGGACGATTGCATGGCGTCGTTGGTGGCGATCGAGTTTTGGTCACCGTGCGCGCCGAAGGCCATGTGCCCGTTCGAGTTGAGTTGAACTTGCGCACCCAACCTTCAAATTCCGAACCCATCGCGGTTCCGCCACTACCCAAAGGCGGTTTGATTCAAGGTGTGGTGCGCTCTTGGCCGGGTAACCCGTTGCCGCAGGTCAGCATCGTGCCGCGCAGCGATCGCATCGGCAGTCATCGTTACGCTTGGGAAACTTGGCAGGGTGTTGCCGTCGATCCGGATGGACGTTTCCGTTTGGAGAACGTGCCGACCAGCCACTTGCTCGATATCCGCGTTTTCCACCCTCGCGGCGTTTGTGATCCGGCTCACCGCGCGGTCCGCCCAACCAAAGAGGTGCCGACCTCGCTGAGCTTTGTGATTAAGCGCGGTGTCGGTCACATCAAAGGCCAAGTGCTCGACGCCGACGGCAACCCTATACCCAAAGCGCAACTGGTTTTGGAAAGCGCCGACCCGGCGGCGATGTTGGGGCGGATTTACCCCGGCCTGGAGAAGGTGCCGTCGGTCACTCAATTGCCGGTGCCGGCTGCATTGCGTCGTGAACTGCGCGCCGACTCGCGCGGACGTTATGAATTTGCCGTCGGTGACCACCCGCAGGGCACCGGTTCGTTGGTTTTGACGGCGTCGGCTCCGGGATATCAGCCGCGGCGGGTGGCAATTACTCGCGCTCACGAAAACTTGAAGCTGCGCTTACTGCGAGAGGATCGTTCCGGGGTCATCGAGTTGGAATTACCCAAGCCATCGGTGGAGGCCGGGGCGCCATCACCGGAGGTGACTTGGTACTTGGATGGCAGTTTGGCCGAGGAGCAAAAAGGGTATTCTGTAGAGGGCGTGGCTTTGCAGGGGCTTCCCGTCGGCATGTATGAGCTGGTCGTGCGGAGCGCAGACCGTGTTTTATTGCAGCGGTCGGAACTGCGAATCAGTGGGCGCCAACGGTTGACGCTGGAATAGCTCGGCGAGGGACTGACTCGGTCGGCTGTACTTTTTGCGGCCTGCTAGAATTCGCGCCATGCGCGTAGTCCCCCTGGGTGAAAATTTGTCCGAAGAGGTGTTGTTGGCGGTTGCCAACGGCGCCGAGTTGAAGCTGCGGATTAGCCGCACCGCGTTGGCGAACATCAAAGCGGCGCGCGAGGCGGTGGAGGCCATTGTTGCCAAAGGCAGGCCGGTTTATGGCGTCAACACCGGCTTTGGTGCGCTGGCATCCGAAAGCATCGACGCTAAGGACACCGGCACCCTTCAACGCAATTTGCTGCTGTCGCACGCGGTGGGATGTGGCGATGACCTGCCCACTCCGGTGAAACGCTTGGCATTGCTGTTGCGCATTCATTCGATGTGCCAGGGCGTCAGCGGCGTTCGTCCGCAGGTTGTGCGCTGGTTGGTGCGGTTGTTTGAATCCGGGTGGTTGCCACGCGTGCCGGAAAAAGGATCGGTAGGGGCGTGCGGTGATTTGGCACCGCTGGCGCATTTGGCGCTGCCGTTGATTGGTGCCGGCGAGATGATTTCGCCAGCCGGCAAGCAGGTCAAAACCGCCACTGCGCTGAAAAAAATCGGTCTGGAACCGATGGAACTCGCGGCCAAAGAAGGATTGGCGTTGATCAACGGCGTGCAGATCTCCAACGCAATCGGCTTGGCCGCATTGGCCGGCTTGCGCAACATCTCCGGAGTTGCCGACGCCGCCGGCGCGCTTTCGGTCGAAGGTTTGATGGGCAGTCATCGGCCCTTTGATCCGCGCGTGGTCAAGGTGCGGCCGCATCCAGGCGCCGTTGCCACGTCGAAGAATCTGCGCAATCTGTTGGCCAAGTCGCAGGTCAAGCATGCGCATGTGGATTGCAGTCGGGTGCAGGACCCGTATAGCTTCCGATGCATGCCGCAGGTGCATGGTGCGGCCAAAGACGCGGTTGCTCATTTGGGCGAAGTATTGGTGCGCGAGGCGCAATCGGCGACCGACAACCCACTGGTTTTCCCGAACAAGGGCGACTCGATTTCGGCCGGCAACTTTCACGGCCATCCCATTGCCATGCCGTTGGATTATGCCGCCAATGCTTGCTGCGCTTGGGGCAACATTTCCGAGCGCCGCACCAGCGAGTTGATCCATCCGGCGATGTCGGGCTTGCCGGCGTTTCTGACGCCGAAGCCGGGGCTGAATTCCGGTTTGATGATTCCGCAGGTCGTCGCTGCGGCGCTGATTAGCGAAAACAAGATCTTGGCTCACCCGGCCAGCGCCGATTCGGTGACCACCAGTGCCGACCAGGAAGATCATGTGTCGATGGCCAATCATGCGGCGCGCAAATTGCGTCAAGCAGTTTGGAACACCGAACGTGTGCTTGCCATTGAGTTATACACCGCTGCGCAGGCGCGCGAGTTTCGCCCTGAATTGAAGGCCGGAACCGGTGCTCAAGCGGTATACAAGTGCATCCGCAACAACATTCCGCCGCTGAAAGAAGACCGTTATCTCGGCACTGAGCTAGATCGTTTGCACGATCTGGTTGCGTCGGGTTCGATTTTGGCCGCCGCCGAAACCGCGGTGGGCAAGCTGCAATAAGGTGCTGATTTGATTCTGCTCATTCTTGCTTCGCTGATTTGGTCCTTCTCATTCGGGATCATCAAGGAGCAGATTGCAGACCAAGATCCATCGTTTAATACGATGGTTCGATTGGCGTTGGCCTTTGCGGTCTTTTTGCCATTCTTGCGCCAGAAGTTCAATCGCTTCGCTTTGCAACTGGTGCTGATCGGCGCGGTGCAATACGGCGCGATGTACATCTTTTTATTCCAGTCCTTCGCCTATCTAGATGCCTACGAAGTCGCGCTATTCACCATTTTGACTCCATTTTGGGTGCTTTTGCTCGCCGATCCTAAGCACTTGACTCGAGGCTTAATCCCGGTGGCTTTAGCCATCGCCGGCGGCGCCGTCGTGCGGTATTCGGGTGATCAAAACTTCAACTTCGACACCGGATTTTTGTATTTGCAGCTAGGCAACCTTTGCTTTGCTTTCGGCCAAGTGCAATACCGTCGTTTGCTCAAAAACCACCACAGCGATTCCGGCAGCCATGCCGACGTCAACTGTTTTGCCTGGCTGTTCCTCGGCGGTTTGCTCGTTGGTGTCGCCCGCTGGGTTTGGTTGGACATGCCAATGAAGCCGACCACGCTGCAAACCTGGGGCGCTTATGTTTACCTAGGCGTCGTTGCTTCCGGCCTAGGCTTCTTTTTCTGGAATAGCGGTGCAAGAAAAGTCACCGCGTCGCGCTTAGCTGTAGCCAATAATTTAAAAGTACCTCTAGCCGTTGCCGTGTCGCTGATCGTATTCGGCGAACAAATCGACGCCATTCGCCTGGGGATCGGTGGGGCGCTAGTAATTCTGGCGATGCTGCTGCGCCCCAAGGCGTCGGTAGCTTAATCTTCGGATTCTTCGTCTTCGTCTACGTCTTCGCGTAGCATCTCCAACAACCCAACCTTGTCGCCTAAGGTCAGGATTTTTCGTTCGACGAGCAATTCAATCACCGCGCCCAAACAGATCTGTAGCTGTTCGTTTTCCTCTTGCAGGTCGGCAATCAACTTGTCTTGGTCTTGATCGATTTGATTTTTTACGATCACTCGCCGGCGCCGACGTCTACGCAAACGGCGCTTTTTTAAACGGTCTTGTTCATGTTGGCGTTGTTGCTGCAACGACAGGAGAAGCAGGGAATTCGATGAGAGAGACATGTCTAAATTTTCTCGGAATCAGCGTACAAGTATTTCAGATCGGGCTTTTCGGTTGCGTAGTAATGGATCCAAATATAGGCGTGATTGAATGCGGCCGCCAACAGCGCAGCTTGGGATTGCAGAAAAATCGCGATGGACCAAAGCGCCAGAAAGCCGAAGGTGTACATCGCATTGTTGTTCCAACGGAAGGCGCCCTCGTGAACCAGCGGAAGCCGTCGGTAATGGGAATGAAAGTGATCGGCTCCGGCTGCTCGTTGGAAGCCAAAATGTTTGCGCACGCTGTCGAGAGTGTACAAGGCGGGGGCGGCGAATAAGAGACCGAGCGAGTGGCGCAGTTGGCGGAACATTGGCATGCTTCCGCTGTCGATGGCGGCTAACCACACCAAGCTGACGACTCGGCCGATCAACAGTGCGAAGAAAATGGCTAGGTATGTGGAATAGCCAATCTTGCGACTGGTCCAGCCTGATTGAAGCTCCAGCCTCCAACTCAACCAAACAAACACTTGGTGAGCAATCGGAATGGCAAGGGTGAGCCAGAAGATTCCGGGATGCGGTTGCTCCATCCCAAGCCAAAGCCAGGTGGTGACCGCCAGCAGTAGAAGCAATCCCAGCGCATGAATTCTCAACCCTGCGGTCAGTTTTGGAGGCGTTGTTGGGCGACCTGAATTCATGCAATTGCTCCGCCGTGATTACGGCGTCTTTCCAAAGAGCAGTTCTTCCCCCAAGCCATCGACTTCACGCCAGCTCAGTTTTTTGGCGGCTATCCAAGCGAAGTTGTCGCGGTCAGGCAGGTCTGGATTCCAGTTGGAATCCGGCGACCAATAAATGAGGTCTTCGCGGATGAGCAGCGAGGCTTCCAAGATGATGGAGTCGCAGTTATCCGGCGTCGGCACCCAATGCATGATCACCACTTCCTCAAACATCATTTCGATGACCGAAGGATCGCGAAATTGGCGTTGAATGCGGAACCGAATTCGCGTGTCTAAGCCGCCGGGTACGTTCATCGCTAGGTTTTTCGCTACCCAGGAATCGGTCCAAAGATGGGCTTCACGCACACAACCGTCGTGGAAGTTGCCAAAGCGGTTCATCAAATGTTCGATGTCGCTTTGATCGCGGACCGGGATCCAAGGATTACTCATTCGGGGATAGGTCGGCGAGGTCTATAGGCCATGCCTTGCCTTCACGATCGAGGGCGGCCATCGAACGATATTGCGCAGCCAACCACTCCTCGATGGGGAAAAATGCTTGCACCGTTGCGTTTGGCGGAATCGATAACGCGGCCAACTGCTGTCGGGCAGATTTTTCGTCGCTCGGATCGATTGCCATCTCACCCAAGCGATGGGGAATGGGGAAGCAGCGCTGACCTTTGGCGTCGCGTGCTTCGATGGCGGCAAGCAGAACTTTGTCTTTGCCTAGATTGGTCAGCGATACCACCAAGTTGTCGTCAACGACTCGAGCCGACGTGGCAATTGGGCCTAGGCCGGAGCTGATTCCGCCTTTGCGAAAAAGCCATGAAATCAGGCTTTCGATGCCGTTTTCAGCCAAAAACATGAATCCGACCACCAGCAACGCTCCAGCGACGAGCACAATTGTGACGATGGTTTGTAGATCCATGGATTCATTCTACAATTGAATATCCGCCACCGAACAAGAGCCGGGAGGCTCCTGAATGGAAAAACTAAAGTCATCTTTGGCTTGGCTGATTGAAGCCGCGCCTTCACAAGTAGACCTGACCGACCCCGATCAGCAGTTGCTTTTGCAACAGCTGGCCGATCGCGTAATCGCCGAAGAATTAGCCGGTCATGAGCTGATCGAAGCCGCCACCGAAGAGTTCCCGTTGGGCGCGCGTGTGGTTTGCAAATTGGCGCAGTCCAAAGCGCTGATGAATCAGATGCCGGACGACTTCCGCGTCAGCGTGGTCTTTGCGGTTTACAAAGAAGGTCGGCGCTTGAAGACGCGGCTAGAGGATCCGCTGGGCGAGGATTTTCTGCGTCAGAAGGCGGCGCAGCTGGATTGGTTGTTCGGCACCGATGCCGGTTTGCCGCACGAAAATCACAAGGGTCCGCACCGCTGGGAAATGGTGGTGGTTGATGACGGCTGCCCGGAACACAGCGGACAGAAGGTCAAGTTGATTGCCCAGAACTCCGGTTTGCAAGAATGCGTGGAAGTTCTGCATTTGGCCGATGCGATCAAAGCCAATCACCCGGTTAGTCGGCCGCTGACCACGCCGGATGACAGCCGTAAGGGCGGTTCGGTGTTGTTGGGTATGGATGAAGCGGCATCGGATGATCCGGATCCGCATCACGTCGTCATTTTTACCGACGCCGATTTGTCGACGCACCTTGGGCAGTGTGCGCGTTTGGCGGCGCCGATTTTGCTGGATGGCAAAGATGTTTCCATCGCCAACCGCCGCGATGCTCATTCGGTGGTGGTGAAGGAGGGACATCGCAATCAGCGCGGTCGCTTGTTCATCTACTTATGGAAGCGCTTGCTACCGTTGCTCGGCGAGATCACCGATACGCAGTGCGGATTCAAAGCCTTCCGCGCATCGGCGATCCCGGATCTGGTCGGCCAGACCTTGGAGAAAAAGTTCGCTTTCGACCTCGAGTTGTTGGTGCGCGCCGAATTGCGCAATCGCGGCTGCATTGCCCGCGTGCCTTTGGCGTGGATTGATAGCGAAGCGTTGTCGACGACCACTGATGTGCAGCCGTACCTTTCGATGCTGCAGGCCGTGGTCAGCTTTTACCGCCACTACCTTCCGTCGAACGCGACCGCCGATCAGTTTGCCGACTTCATCAGCTCGTTAAGCGAAGAAGAATGGCAGCGTTTGATCGAAGTCATGCCGCAATCCATCCTCGAACATTCGCCGGCCGAAATGGCCACTTTTGACGGCGTCTCGGCCGACGAATTACGCACCGCGCTGATGGCGTAACTGCGCCATCGGTCCCGGCGATGTGGCAGGTGTTAAATCACGCGGTCGTTGCCGCCGTCGATTGGGACTTGTGCGCCGGTGGTTTTTGCGAACACCGGGCCAAGCAGTTGAGCAACAAGCGCAGCAACTTCTTTTGACGTCACCTCGGCGCCGAGCAGAGTTTTGGTTTTGTATTCCTGCACCGACATGCCGTAACTCTCGGCGCGGTTTTGCAGGATTTCATCGGTCCATACGCCGGTGTCGTAAACCGCGTCCGGATGAACCATGTTGACGCGGATTCCAAACGGCGCCAATTCCAGCGCAGCCACACGACCTAGTTGGGTGAGTCCGGCTTTGGCCACCGAATAAGCTGCTGCACCGGGTCCGGGAGCCGGCACGTTTTTGGAACACATCAACACCACCGCCGGGTCGATGCCGAGCTTTAAAAACCGCGTGCATTCTTGCAGCAGCTGTTGATGGCTGGTCAGGTTCAGTTCCACACTCTTTTGCCAAGTCGCTCGGTTCATCTCTTCAATGGACGCGCTCGGCGGAAACACACCGGCGTTGCTGACCAGCAAATCCAAACCGCCAAAGTGTGTAATGGTTTGCTCGACCGCCGCGCGCAGCTGCTTGCTTAAAGTGACGTCACACTGAATCGGCAGCACGTTGGAGGAAGCAAAAGTTGTTTTGACCTTGGCGCTGATGTCCAGCGCCGCGACCACCGCGCCTTGGGCAACCAGTTCATCCACGCAAGCCTTGCCGATGCCGCTGGCGGCTCCACTGACCAATGCAACCTTGCCCTGGAAAACCGGCGAACTTGCCGACTTTTTGAGCTTGGCCTGCTCGAGCTCCCAATATTCCATTTCGAACAAGTCGCGTTGGCGCAGCGGTTTCCAACCACCCAAGGCTTCGGCTTTTTGAATCGCAGCAATGGTGTGACGGGCGATGTCGCCAATAATGCCGACCTCCTTCAGCGTGCGGCCAAAGCTGAGCACGCCGCGATTCTTCCATACCGCCCAACGCGGCGCCGGGTCCAGCATGGTGCAATCCCCGGGATTGTGCTTGTCAAAAAACTTCTGATAGGCCTGCGCAAACGATGCACATTCTCGCGCCGCTTTGCCGTTCATGATCAGCGGTACACGCTTGGTGCGAATCACATGATCGGGCGTAATCGGTCCGCGCGTGGCAATCTTCGCGACGTTATCTAAGCGCGCAAACGCCGCATGACGACCATCAAAATTGCTGCCGACCAAAACCGGCGCACCGCGCAATCCCGACACTTCTTTGCGCATTTGTGCCAGCTGCATCAAATCCGGCTGCGCCTTTTTTCCCGTCGCTGCTTTGGCGCCGTTTTTGCGCAAGTAAGCCTCGGCCTTGCTCACCAAGCGAATCATTTTTAAATAACTCTGCTTGGCGTCGTCGTCGAAAGTAAAGACGCCATGATTCATCAAAATCATGCCGTCCAGCTTGCTCCAATCAACGTTGCGGGTGCGTTTGTAAATTTCCTTCGCGAGCACAAAGCCGGGCATGACGTAAGGAATGAGCAACACCTTGTCGCCGTAGATCTGCTCAATCAACTCGGCGCCGTTAGCGGTGTTGGTGATCGTGACCACCGCGTCGGCGTGAGTGTGGTCGACAAACTTGCTCGGGATCAGCGCATGCAACAACGCTTCCACCGACGGATTCGGCGCAAACGGATCGGTCATCGACGCGCGTTGCAGCGAAACCATTTCCGCATCGGTGATCGAATCCAGCTCGAGCATTTTGGCCAGTGCGTCCATGCGCACCGGTGCAAATCCAGCCTCGGCGATGGTCTGCAAATCCCAACCGCTGCCCTTGATGTACAACAAATCATCGCTGCCTAGTCGCCCTTTGGTGCGCAGCTTCACCGACGTATTGCCACCGCCATGCATAACCAAATCTTCGTCGCGGCCGAGCAACTGCGAGGTGTACACCCGCATTTTCAGCGACAGCGGTTTGATGCGCGCCGCAACCTTGTCATCCCACAAACTTTTCATGCTTCGTCTCCGCCAGTCGAGTGGCTCGATCCGCCATTGCGGCGATCGCGCTCAGGGAATAACCCCAGCACGCCATCTGCGCTAGCTTCACAAATGCCGCGTTCGGTAATAATCCCGCTGACTAATCGCCGCGGAGTGATGTCGAAGGCGTAGTTGGCGACGGCGCTTTCTTTAGGCGCTAACCGCACCTCGAAAATCCGACCGTCAGCGATCTCGTCGGGCAAATCGTTGTGCTCGCGGTCCAGCGCGCCCTCGGCAAAGCGAACCTCTTCATCACCGCGCTGCTCAATCGGCACCCCGACGACGCCATCCTCAGTTTGCCAATCGATGGTCGAACTCGGCAGCGCCGCGTAAAAGGGCACGTCGTTATCGCGCGCCGCCAGCGCTTTCAAGTAGGTGCCAATCTTATTGCCGACGTCGCCGGTAAAAGTGGTGCGGTCCGAACCCACAATCACCAAATCCACCATGCCATGCTGCATCAAGTGTCCGCCGACGTTATCGGCAATCACCGTATGCGGCACGCCGTGCTGACCCAGCTCCCACGCGGTCAGCCGCGCGCCTTGATTGCGCGGCCGCGTTTCATCCACCCAAACATGCACCGGGATTCCGGCATTATGAGCGGCATAAATCGGCGCGGTCGCGGTGCCGTTGTCGACGAATGCCAGCCACCCAGCGTTGCAATGTGTCAGCACGTTGACCGGCTCGCCGTTATTTCCGGCGGCAATCTCACGCATGATTTCCAAGCCATGTTCGCCGATCCGCCGACAGCTCTCGGCGTCTTCGTCGGCGATGTCGCGCGCAGTTTGCAGCGCCACCGCAACCGGATCCGCCGCATCCTTCATCGCCGCCAACTGTCGACCGATCGCCCACGACAAGTTGATCGCGGTGGGGCGGGTGGCGTCGAGTTGAGCGGCGAGGTCTTCGAGCTCCGCACTTGTGTCGGCTTCCAGCGCCGCCAGGTACATGCCATAACCAGCTGCCGCACCGATCAGTCCGGCACCGCGCACATGCATGTCGCGAATCGCGGCGCACATGTCCTCAACCGTGCGCAGGTCTTCGATTACAAACTCAAACGGCAGCCAGCGCTGATCAATGATCTGGATCACCCGTGGGTCGTCTTTCTTTTCCCAAATCGTTCGATAGTGCTTGCCGTCGACATTCATGCCATTCTTCACCTGGGCGGCACAGTTTACACAGCGTGATTCACCTTATCCGGCCAATCTCGACGCCGCCCAGGGAAAAACTTCGTCGGCTAGATCTGGATCCAGCCGCTAGCCGCCGAACTCTTGACCGAGTCCACGCCACCCAATCCGCGCGCTGCAACGGCCTGGAAGTAGAGCTCGATCAACGGCACGGAAGCCGGAATGTAATCTTCAAAATCCACATGGCCGAAGGAATCCGCCAGCGCTGACTTTTGAATCACAATCGGGTCAAGCAAATCCAAGCAAAGCCCACCAAGCTCCGGCGGGCACGGGCCGGAACCGAAGCCACCAAGCCCGCGCAGCAAATAGACCCTTTCTCCTGCGTCAAAGCCATATGCGTCCACCTCGGCCATAGTGCCGCGGTTCAGTTGACCTACATGCAGCCACTTGGTGTCTGAATCGCTGCCATCCGATGCAAAGATGTCCAGCATCCCATTCGTGTCTGCGGCCACCAAATTTGTAGCCAAGCTGGTGTACGCCACGCTGGTGCCACCGGCGCTAATCGCCGGGTAGTAACTATTGAAATCTCCCCAAATTCCGCCGGGCCCGCGCGAAACCAGGCTGGTCGTGCCAGTACCCAGGTCGCGCAAAAAGATATCTTGCATGCCGTTGACATCACCGCCGACCATATTGCTCGATTGAGTTTGGAAAGTTACAAAGCGACCATCCGGGCTGATGTCGGGGTTGTAGCTATGAGTGACCGAACTTTCGCCGGCATTGTTCACGCTGGCCAAGATGGTGATGCCGGTTGAAATCTCACGCATGTAAATGCGCACATCCGAGTAAATGAAGCCAAGCACCAACGTCGTCGCCACACTTTGGAAAATGATGCGATCGCCGTCTGCACTAATGCGTGACAAATCACTGTTGTGGTTGCCAAAAACCCCTGCGGTGCTTTGCGAAACCAGTTCCATGGTTTCATTGCCCTCGTCAAAAATTCCATTCTCGTCGGGGTCACGGTCGCGCAAGTAAATATCGTGATTGGCTTGGTGCGGCGCAAAGTTGTCGGCGCCACTGGTCAGGCTGACAAAGCGCCCATCGTGGGAGAGGTCTCCATCCCAGCTATCTTCATTGCCGAAGACGCCGCTGGAATCGACGCTGGCGATGCGCATGTTTCCAGTTAAACGGTCGTAAAGAAAAACGTCGTGCTTGCCGTTGGTGTCGCCGGGCACGATGTCCGGATCCGGAGTGTGGAAGGTGACCCAGCGCCCATTGCTTGAGATCCTGGATTTTTGTCCGATCCATGCACCGGGATCACCATTCATTCGGCGCGAAACCAAAATAAGTGTGCCGTTGCCTTCGTCATAAACTCCGTTCTCATCGGGGTCGCGGTCGCGCAGGAAGATCCCTGTCCCTGGAGTGGACATTAGATTTGCTTCGGAATAAAAGCAGATCCAGCGACCATTCGCAGAAATTGATGGATTGCGGGAATCTCCCCAATTTGAGCCACCGGCCTCAGGTTGATCAACCGTAACAGTTGTTCCCAATTCACGGTCGCGAACAAAAATATTGTTGTGGCTTCCATGGGTCTTGAACCCAGGCGCCAAGTCCGCAGTGCTTTCAAAAGCAACAAAGCGACCGTCCCAGGAGATGTCGGGAAGGCTGCTGGGCCCATTCGCTTCGAGGCCGGCATTGTCGAGGCTGACTCGCGAAGTTTGGGCGGATAACGGCGTGGAAAGGGTGGATAACGCCGTCAGGAAGGGCACGATCCACACGATTGAGGTGGCGAGAATGCGCTGCATATGGAGTATCAACCTCAACAACTCAAAACTAACATCAAATTTGGTGAGAGTTTTGGATTGGCTGCGTGAATTCAATACAGATGGCCATCCGCCGTTCCATTAGCGTTGTAGACTTGAGCTTCCAGGAGTCGAGGAAGTTGCATGGATGTCACCCGTCCGAGCCTATTGCTGCGAATTCGAGATGCCGGGGACGTCGACGCTTGGCAAAGCTTTCACGGCATCTACCGGCCGCTGCTCATCCGTTACGGCCGGGCTCTAGGTATGTCCGCCGACGACGCCGAGGATCTTTCGCAGCAAGTGCTGGCGGTGGTTCACGAGCAAATCGCCGATTTCGATTACGATCCCAAATGTGGGCGATTTCGTGCCTGGCTGCATTCGCTGGTGCGCAATCGAGTTTCCAACATGGTGCGCAGTCGCGGAGTGGTGCAGCGGGCTCAACCGAAACTACTTCAGCGCGAACAGCATCGCGAGCAGGGGCAGGTAACCGCCGAGCAAGTGTTCGAACAACTGTGGATGCAGGAGCATCTTTGGCATTGTTTAAAGCAAGTCGAGTTGGATGTCGAACCGGCGACCTATCAAATCTTCGAGCGCCTCGTCTTTCAAGAACAATCGGCCGCCAAGGTAGCGCAGGAACATGGTGTTTCGGTTCAGAATGTGCACACGATCAAGTGGCGGCTTACCAAGCGTGTCGGCGAATTGATGAGAGCATTAGTTGGGGACGAAGTTGACTGAACCAGCTCCTCCAACGGCCGACGCAGATACGCGGGCTTGGTTGCAACGGTTGCGTGCAGCTGGTCCGGTTCCGAGTAGCCGAGGTGGTGATCTTGCTGGAGGGCCGATGCCGGCGGATCTAATCCCCGGCTATGAATTGCTGGCCGAAATTGGCCGCGGTGGCCAAGGAGTGGTTTACCGGGCGCTGCACGTGGAAACCTCTCGCATGGTTGCGCTCAAGTTATTGCACGATGGCCCGCTTGCCAGTGCGTCAGCAGAGCGGCGATTTCAGCGGGAAATTGAACTCACAACCTCGCTGGATCACGCAGGGGTTCTGACAATATTTGATGCTGGAAAAACCAGTGATGGACGTCGATATGTAACATCGCAAATCGTTCAGGGGCTGGCTTTGGATCAGTGGCTGATGGAATCCCGTCCTAGTTTGGAGCAACGCATTGATGTCGTCCTGCAGATCGCGGAAGCACTCGAGCATGCACACCAAAGAGGTGTCATTCACCTCGACCTAAAGCCGTCAAACGTGCTGGTGGACGAAAATGCCAACGCCTGCATATTGGATTTTGGATTGGCGCGACTGCTGGAGAAAAACGTCAGTGATTCTTTTGCCGATGGCTTCACTGCCGGCACTCCCGCTTACATGGCGCCTGAACAAATACAGCTTCCGGCCAATGAGTGGGATACTCGCACCGATGTTCACGCATTGGGTGTACTGCTGTACCAAGCCATTGCCGAAAAGCTGCCGTTTCCGTCTACCGGAACGCCGCTGGAAATTCTGCAAGCCGTCGAATCTCAAGCGCCGCCTCAGCTGGCCAGCAAGTTATCGATGTCCGCGCACCAATTGCGTGACCTTGAAGCTGTTTGCACCAAAGCAATGGCGAAGGTGCCTGATTCTCGTTACAGCGGAGCGGCCGCCTTTGCCGCCGACCTGAAGGCAATGCGAGCGGGGAGGCCAGTGGAGGCGCGCGGCATGGATCGTGCCTACCGACTGCGCTTAGCCATTCGTCGTAATCGCCCGGCAATTGCGATTACGCTGGCCAGCTTGGTGTTGGCCACTTGGTTCGGAAGGACTGCTCTGGTCCAGCAGCGTTTACGCTCCGAGGCCGACAGCTCGCGTGATCAAGCTCGCCAGGCAGCGATGGCATTTATTGAGGAGATTGATCCGCTTATTCAGTCTTTGCCTGGAGCGGCACCGGCGAGGAAACGCATCGTTGCTCGCGGCTTGGATTTCCTGCAGCAACTCCGCAACCAAAACGACGATGTCTCTCTCGCCCTGCCGTTGGCGCGGGGCTACTTCCTGATTGGAAACATTCAGGCAGACCTTTACACATCCAGTTCCAATGAGCTGAATGAGGCGATCCATTCCTACCAGCTGGGGTTGGACTTGTTAGACGCCGCACAACCCGATTCAGCGGACATGGGTCGCAGGATGGGCATCCAGAGATTCGAGTTGTTGCGTAAAAAAGGGCAGGTATTGCGCAGGATGGAGCGTTGGCCAGAATTTGCAGCCGGTACTGAGCAAGGATTCGAACTTGCTCAACAACTGCTGGAAGGGAATCCAGATGATGTGGATTGCCAGCGTCTGACTGCTCTCGCCTTAGAAGACCGCGGGCTTTGGGCAGGCAAGGAGGGCCGTCTGGAGGACGCGCTCGATTTGCATCTTCAAGCGCAAGCCATCCTTCAGCAAATGCGGGGCCGTCTACAAGATCCGGAACGGCTGGATCGAGACCTGGCCGTCGGCCATCACAAAATCGGCATGGCGCTGCTGGACCTGGGACGAAAGAACGAGGCGCGCGAGCAGTTCATTCAGTTTTTGGAGTCGGCGCCGCAGGACGACGGGTTCGTTTCACAGTCCGACCGCGCCACCGCCCATGAATGGGTGGGGCGGATTGAGTTCCAACTGGGCAATCCTGAGGCTGCCATCGACCATCTTTCGAGCGCGGTACAGATCCTTGATTCGCTACTTTTGCAGTGGTCGGACAGCCTTCGCCTGCGAACCATGCTGGCTACCATCCTGAATCACAGCGGCGAGGTCCATTTGGCCAGCAAAAATTTCGACGCCGCCAAACTGGCTTTCGATCGGTTTCACCAGACCGCCCTCGCCTTGGCGGTTGAATTCCCTGCAGTGCCTCGCAATCACCGATTCGTGGGAGTGAGCCACTACAAGAAGTTTGAATGGCGGATCGCCAGGCGTAGCTCGCTCGCCGACCATGAACCTCAGCGACACCACGACTTGGTGGCCGCCCGAGCTGCATTGGAGCAATGCATTTTGACCTTCCAGGAGATGAAAGACGCTGGCCTGCTTGCAGTCGAAGATTCAGGGGTGATTGAGGCGCTCCAAGGGGAGCTGGCAGACCTGCCGATGGCCGATTCCGACACTGAGGAGGAGTAAGTGGAATTCGAGAGCGCTGCTAAACTAAACGGCCGTCCCAGCGACTCCCCAATCCCCCAAGCTCGTGCTGCAAATCCTCCGGAATGCTGATGTCTACGCGCCCGCCGCGCTAGGAATTCAGGACCTCATCGTCGGAGGTGGCAAGGTCCTTTGGATGGGGGCGGCGGCGCCCAAGATTTCGGATTTGGAGGTCGGCATGACCGCGGCCAAAGCGTCGATCGCCGACGAGCTCGACCTTGGCGGCCAGCGCGTCATCCCAGGCCTGATCGACGGCCACGTGCATTTCACCGGCGGCGGCGGCGAGGCCGGGTTTTCCACCCGCGTGCCACCGCTGGCGCTGAACCAATTCCTCGACCACGGCATTACGTCGGCGATTGGGGTGTTGGGTTTCGACGACTGCACGCGCACCACCGCCGAACTGCTGGCGACCACCCGCGGATTTGCCGAGCACGGCTTCGGCGCGTGGTGTTTGACCGGCGGCTACCACCTGCCGCTGACCACGCTGACGGGATCGGCGCGCGAAGACTTGGTCCATCTCGACCGCGTCATCGGCATCGGCGAGTTTGCGCTCAGCGATCACCGCTCATCGCAGCCGACGCTGCAAGAGCTGCTGCGCCTCGCCAGCGAAGCCCACTTCGGCGCGCTGGCCACCAACAAAGCTTGCATCCTTCACCTGCACATGGGCGACGGCCCGCGCGGATTGGAAATGGTGCGCGCCGCACTGCGCGAAAGCGAGCTGCCGGCGGCGATGTTCCAGCCCACCCACGTCAACCGCAAGCGCGCGCTGTTTGAAGAAGCGCTCGACCTCGCCGGCGAAGGCTGCCCAATCGAAGTCACCGCTTTCCCGGTGGCCGAAGACGAAGACGCGTGGTCGGCCGAGGACGCCATCGAGCTGTTCCTCGAAACCGAACTGCCGCGCACCTGCTTCACCATCAGCTCGGACGGCGGCGGCTGCCTGCCGGAATTCGACGAGCACGGCCGCATGACGCGGATGGACGTCGGCCAACCGTACGCCATCACCGATTGCCTGCAAAACCTGCTGCGGCGCGGCCACAACTTAGAAACCGTTTTACCTTTCTTCACCAGCAACGTGGCGAACACGTGGCGACTGCCCGGTAAAGGTCAGGTCGCCGTCGGCGCCGACGCGGATTTGGTGCTGCTGGATGCCAGCGGCCGACCGGAGCGCGTCATGCTGGGCGGAAGGTTTACCCAAACTCCGGGCGCCGGAAGCAACGCGCCCGAACCACACACGCAACCCAACTAATCACTTACCCACATGGCTCGGGGTACCATCATTCCCATCGGCGGCGCTGAAGAAAAAGTCAGCGACGCCGCCATCTTGCGCCGCTTTGTCGAAATCTGCGGCGACGACGCTCACATTGTCATCATTCCGACCGCTTCGCGTTTGGAAGACACCGGTGATCGTTACTGTGAATTGTTCCTAGAACTGGGCGCCGCCAAGGCGACGTCGATTAACTTCATCGAGCGCAGTGACTGCTCGAACGAAGAACACCTCGCCGTTTTGGAACAAGCCGACGGCGTGTTTTTGACCGGCGGAAACCAACTGCGTTTGTCGACCACTTTGGGCGGCACTCCAGTCGCCGAATTGCTGCGCCGTCGTTTTTTCAACGACCGCTTGCACGTAGCCGGCACCTCGGCCGGCGCCGCAATCCTGCCCGAGCACATGATCGCCGGTGGGGCCGAAGGCGGCATTCCGCGAGCCGACCGCGTGACCCTGGCACCTGGATTGGGACTGACGCCGTGGGCGATCATCGACCAGCACTTCCGTCAGCGCGACCGCATGGGTCGCTTGTTGGCGGCGATTGCTTACAACCCGCGTCCGTGCGGCATTGGTTTGGACGAAGACACCGCCGCATTCATTTTCCCCGACGATACCTTTGAGGTCGTCGGCAGTGGCGGCATTACCGTCATTGACCCCTCCGACATTGAATACACGTCGATGGATTCGTCGCGCGCCGACTATCCGGTCACCATTGTGGGAGCCCGCATCCACATCTTGACCGACGGCGATATTTACGACATCCACAAGCACGAAGCCACCCCCTCAAGCAGACTAGCCCGCACCTGATTCATGAAAATTCTCTCCCGCAATGTCTACATCGGCCCAAACCACTACGCGTTATTTCGGGTCATCAAACTGGTTGTTGATCTAGGTGAACTGGAACAATGGCCGACGGGCAAACTAGGGAAAGAATTTACCGACCCGCTGATTGAGCGGCTGCCGGGGCTAGAGGAACACGGTTGTTCTTATGGTGAAAAGGGCGGCTTCCTTCGCCGCATGACCGAGGACGAAGGCACCTGGATGGGGCACTTGTTTGAGCACATCGCCATCGAGTTGCAAAACATGGCAGGTGGTTCGGTGACCTTCGGCAAGACGCGCAGCACCGGCAACCCGAATGAGTACACGATTGTGTACGAGTACATTCAGCAAGACGTCGGCTTGGAAGCGGGGCGGTTGGCGTTTGATTTGATTCAGTCGTTGTTGCCGGAAGATTTGCGCAATAAGGATTGGAAGGCGGACCAATTCGATTGGGAGGAAGAGCTGGAGACCTTCATTCGGTTTGCACAGCGTCGTGCTTTTGGGCCGAGTACTCAGTCGCTGATCGACGCCGCCGAAGAACGCGACATTCCGTGGCTGCGTTTGAACGATTACAGCTTGGTTCAATTTGGTCACGGCAAGTACCAGAAGCGCATTCAGGCGACCATTACTTCGGAAACGCGCCACATCGCCGTCGAGTTGGCGTCGGATAAGGAAGAGACCAATAAGTTGTTGGGTGACTTGGGCTTGCCGGTTGCCGAACAGCGTTTGGTATACCGCCCCGAGCAAGCGGTGCGCGCCGCCGAGCGCATTGGTTACCCGGTGGTGGTCAAGCCGCTGAACGCCAACCATGGCCGCGGTGCTTCCATTCACTTGACCACGGCCGACGAGGTGAAGACCGCGTTCCGCCATGCACGCGAGCATGGTCGCACCATTTTGGTCGAGAGCTTCATCCAAGGTTTGGATCACCGCCTGCTGGTCGTCGACGGTGAATTGATCGGCGCGTCGAAGCGCGTGCCGGGCCACGTTGTCGGTGACGGCAAGAGCACCATTGCCGAGTTGGTCGAGGTTGTGAATCAAGACCCGCGTCGTGGTATTGGCCACGAGAAAGTGCTGACGCGATTGGAAATCGATCGCCAAGCCAATGAGTTGTTGGCGAAGAAGGGTTACGACGCCGAGTCGGTGCCGACCAACGGCGAGATGGTGTTCCTGCGCTCGACCGCAAACCTGTCTACCGGTGGTACTGCCGTCGACGTGCTGGATGTGGTCCACCCCGACATTCGCTCGATGGCCATCCGCGCCGCCGAAGCGATTGATTTGGATGTATGCGGGGTCGACTTCCTGACCACTGATATCACTAAGTCGTACAAAGTCACCGGCGGCGCGATCTGCGAAGTCAACGCCGCGCCGGGTTTCCGCATGCACGTGGCGCCCAGTGAAGGCACGCCGCGCGACGTCGCCGGTCCGGTGATTGACATGTTGTTCCCGCAGGGAGTGCCGACGCGCATTCCGATTGCATCGATTACCGGTACTAACGGTAAAACGACGACGGCGCGGATGACCGCGCACATCATCAAAATGGCGGGTCGTCACGTCGGCTTCACCAGCACCGATGGTGTGTACATCGATGGTCATAAAACCGTCGATGGCGACATGACCGGCCCGGTTGCCGCACGCATGGTGCTGCGCGATCCGAAGGTCGACGTCGCCGTGCTGGAAACCGCGCGCGGCGGTTTGCTGAAGCGCGGTATGGGTTATCGCAAGTGCACGGTGGGGGCGGTGCTGAACATTGCCGCCGATCACTTGGGCTTGCGCGGCATCGACACGTTGGATGAACTTGCCAAGGTCAAGCGCACCGTCATTGAAATCGCGCAAGACACCGCGGTGCTCAACGCCGACGACGAACGCTGCTTGGCAATGGCCGACCACACGCCGGCCAAGACCGTTTGTTATGTGACGATGAACCCCGAGCACGCGTTGGTGCGCGAGCACATTCAGCACGGCGGTCGCGCCATCGTGTTGGAAACCGGCATGGGCGGCCAGATGATCACGCTGTATGACAACGGCGCGCACATCCCGCTGCTGTGGACCCACCTGATTCCGGCGACCATGGACGGCCGCGCGGTGCACAACGTGCAAAACGCAATGTTCGCCGCCGGCATCGCCTTCAGCATGGGCGTGCAGTTGGAAGAGATTCGTCATGGTCTGCGCACCTTCGACACCACTTACTTCCAGGCACCGGGCCGCATGAACGTGTTTGACGATCATCCGTTTAAGGTGATCCTTGACTACGGCCACAACCCGGCCGCTGTCAACGCGATGGCCAACTTGGCGCAAAGCCTCGAGCCGAGCGGACGGCGCATTGTTGTGTTGGCCGCACCGGGCGACCGTCGCGATGAAGACATCGTCGAAACGGCGAAGGTTTGCGCTGGGCGTTTTGATCACTACATCCTCAAGCGCGACGATCACGCGCGCGGTCGCGGCCACGATGAGGTGCCGCGCATGCTGCACGAAACACTCAAGGCTTGCGGTGTCAGCGAAGAGCAGATGGTCATCATCCCCGATGAGATTGCGGCCATCGACGCCGGCTTAAGCATGGCCGATGAAGGTGACTTGCTGCTGATCTTCGGCGACGACATCGAGCGTTCGTGGAAGCAAATCAGCGACTTTAACTCCGACGGCGAACACTCCAAGCCGGCAAAAGCGGCGCAACCGGCTCCGGTCGGCATCGCCGTGGCGCAAAGCGAATCCAGCTTCTCGATGGACCTTGGCGATCAGGTCGTCATCCGCGACGAACGCGGCGTGCGCCTGGCCCGCGAAGTGGAGGAGTCTGACTGATCCAGGCTGCGCCTGAAGTTGGAAACGCATGCATCATGGAGTTTTTGTCCTCGCGTAGATTGACCGGCCCGAACCTGCTGACCGATTGGCAGGGCATTCAAGTCGACGTCGCTTTCGGCCGCTTTGCCGACGGCGAACCGATGGGCCCGACCGCCGCCGGCGCGCCCAAAGTCATTGAGTTATGGCAGCAGCAGACTTGGCGCATGGTGAATGCGTTGGGTTGGACTGGTAGTTTGGATGAGGCGCAGTGGTGTGATTCGCACATCGTCACGCGCGTGCATCCTTCCGGTTTGAGTTTGGCGTTCCGCGCGCCGATCGACGCGCTTTATACCGGCATTGATATTGGGGAGTGGATTTGGAAATCCGTCGCCGAAGTGCTGGACGGCCGCGATCCGTTGGCGTTGGATGGCAGTGAGGAATTGGCCCAATTCCAAGCCGAATTGGCCAAAGAACAAGATCCGAAGTTGCAGCTGTTGCACCAGTCGGCGCGCGCAAATGGGTTGAACATTTGCGGCGATGACGAGTGGACCACGATTGGTATGGGGAAAAGCGGGCGCACTTGGGATACGCCGGCGCTGCCGACCGTGGACGAGGTCGATTGGGAATCGCTGGCCGATATTCCCAGCGTCATGGTCACCGGCACGAACGGCAAGTCGACAACGGTGCGCACCTTGTTCGAGATTGCCAAAGCTGCGGGTTTGACCCCCGGCGCGTCGTCCACCGACTGGATTCAAGTCGGCGACGACACCTTGGACAAAGACGATTGGTCCGGGCCGGGCGGTGCGCGCGCGGTGTTGAAAGACAATCGCGTTGACGTCGCCATTTTGGAAACCGCGCGCGGCGGCATGCTGCGACGTGGTTTGGGTGTGCCGCGCGTTGATGTTTCGGTGGTCACTAATGTCGCCGCCGATCACCTGGGTGAGATGGGCGTGCATGATTTGCCGGCGCTGACCGAGGTCAAGTTCATCGTCGAGCGCGCCGGTGATTCGATGGTGCTGAATGCCGACGATCCCGAAGTGCGGCGGCGCGGACAATCCTGCGCCAAACCGGTGCTGTGGTACTCGCTGGATGAAAACGACGAGCTGATTCAGTCGCACATGACCGACGGTGGTGAAGCGATCTTTTTGCGCGGATCCGAAATCATTCATCATTCTGCATCCAGTGCAGACGGTTCTGGGTCGACGCAAGCCACCATCGCCGACGTCGCCGACATTCCGATGACATTGAATGGCGCCGTGCGTTACAACATCGGCAACGCGATGGCCGCCGTCGGTGCCGCGCTGAAGATGGGATTGCCCATCGACGCGATTCGCGAAGGCTTGCAGAACTTCCGCAGCGATCCGGTTTCCAACCCCGGCCGCCTCAACGTCTTCGACCTCAACGGCGTCACCGCGATGGTCGACTTCGCCCACAATCCGCACGGCATGGAAGCGCTGTTCGACGCAGCGTCGCGCATGCCGCACGAGCGCTTGCTGGTCCTGCTGGGTCAAGCCGGCGACCGCGACGACGCATCGATCAAGGATTTAACGCGAATCACCGCCGAAGCCAAACCGGATTTGGTCATCGTCAAAGAACTGACCAAATACCTACGCGGTCGCGAAAAAGGAGTGGTGTCGGGCATGATTCAAGACCTGCTCGTCAAGAATGGCCACCCGGCGGAAAAAACCGAATACGTTGAGCACGAACTCGACGCCGTGCGCCGCGCCCTTGATTGGTCACAGCCCGGTGATTTGCTGCTGCTGATTTCACATTCGCAGCGCGAAGCGGTGCTGGAAATGCTCAGCGACCTGGCTTGTTCACAGAACGCCTAATCCGCATCCAGGTCTCGCTGCGGCCAGCCGGTTACCGGTGCCGGGCCAGCGAATAGTGGGATTTCCGGCTACATTAGCCGGGTCCCCCCGATGAAAAAGCCCTCTTGGAACGCCCCCCTGGCGCTTGCCGCCACCCTTCTGCTCGGTGCTTGCCAGTCTGGCCCTGCCCTCAGCGATTCGTGGTCGACGTTGGAATATGACGGCCGTTTTGAGGTCGAGTACGCCGGCGAATTGCGGGCCCAACCGGCCGCACGAATGGCCGAAATGCCGCCTGCCGACGGCCTGACCGGCGGTCATCCGTCGGGAATTTTGGATGCCGGCACCAAGCAGCCGCCGAAGCAATGGGTGGTGCATTTGGAGCTGGTGCAGATGTCGATCCACGCCGTCAACAAGCTGCTGCCGGGCGCCTTTGTTCCCGGCGAGGCAATTCTAGGGGGCAAGGTTTCCAAGGCGGATTTTGAAGCCGCGTTCGAAGCCATGACGGAAGCCGAAGACGCGATCAGCCTGAGCTCGCCAACGGTGTTGTGCAACGGCGGCGAGCAAGCATGGGTGACGATGCTGCAGCAAAACGCGTTCATCAACGGTTTTGAATACAAACGGGCGCTTGGCTCGGTGATCGCCGACCCGGAAGTTGGTGTTTTCCATAGCGGCTTGGCCGTCGGCTTGTTGCCGGATCAATCGGCGTTTGCCAACCAAACCTTGGTCAAGTTCGATTTAACCCTGACCGACCTACTCGACATGGACACGATCACTGCCGAGTTCCCGCGCGCCACCGCCCCGCTTTCGTTGCAGGTGCCGGTGTTCAGCGAACAGATCATTCGAGGCGAGGTCAACTTGCACGCCGACGAAGCCGCATTCTTGCCGTATTTCTACACCACCGACGATCAGCTGATGGTGGTCTTTTTAACGGCCGAACCGGTCGGTAAAAGCAGAAAGGAAATCTGATCGCACCCAAGCGGTAGCCGCGGTTGCTTGCGCCGCGTCTACGGAACAATGTCGACGCGAATGCTCTTCGAGCTATGGCGCGGTCGTTCCAACGGCCGAATCGCAATTGCGGCAACCCAAAAACTTGCACCCGGTTGCAAGCCGGGGTGCGCGGCTGGAATGTCAATCCAACCGGTTGCGGTTCCGATTTGATCGAGCACGCCGTGCATGTGGAACGACGGTACGTGATAAACACCGGCAACGTTATCACCTAAAAGTTTATCCATGGTCAGCGGAACGTCGACGCCGAAGTTTGTCGGTCCGTCGCCCAGTGCCGACATCAGAATCATGTACTGGTTGTGCGCGCACCAGCTCGGGAACTTTAAATCGAATTGCACGCGTCCACCCAAAGACACCGAAACTTCTTTGGTGTGGCTAAACAAATTCGGGTTGTTGCCGCCCATCGTGACCTTGCCGACGGCATTCGTTCCATTGATTTCGTAGGTCGGACTGCCGACGACAAACTCAGCAAATCCATCGGCATAGTTATCGCCCACTTGGGAAATGCTATGGCCAAAGCGCCCGTGGTGGGCGGGTTTGGACATGGTGTAGAGGAATTGCTGTTTCTGCACCGAATAAATCGAAACCGTACCGGTGTTGGTAAAGCCGGCTTCCGGTGCACCAACGGCGACGTCGTCGAAACCGTCTTCATCGATATCGCCGACACCGCAAACTGCGAAGCCAAATTTGTCGTCGGGGTCGGCCGAGCGTATGTCGGCGAGCAACGCGCCGGAGCTGCCGGAATATACGAACGCATGAGTCACGATTGCATTGTTGTCGACCGGCGAGCCGATGATCACATCAGCGATTCCATCTTGATCGACATCGCCAGCGGGGGCGATGTCCATGCCGAAGTTGTCGTCGCTGGTGTTTGCCTGAAAGGTATGCAGGGCAATTGGAGTTGGGCCGGAATACATAAAAGCGCGGCCTTGGATCCATGCATTGCCGGGTTCACCGACCAAAATCTCGGGAAGCAAATCACCATTCAAGTCTTCCATCGACGCGACCGAATAACCCAGCAATCCGGCCGTACGCGTGCCTTGCCAAACTTGGATCAGGGTGCCGGTTGCGCCCGAGAGCAGAAAAGCCGAGCCCGCACTTACGAGGGATCCAACTTGAGTATGCGGCGCACCGACCAGCACATCGTTGACTCCATCCAAATCCAAATCGCCGGCGGAAGCCACCGCATAACCGAACTTACAGTTGTCGGTCGGGCCGATCCATTCGTGCAGGATCGAACCGTTGCGTCCGGAATAAACGCGCGCCGCGCCGTTGGTGTAGGGCGAACTGGTATCGCCGGCCATACCGACCAAAATATCGTCGAAACCGTCTTGATCGAGATCGCCAACGCCGGCGACACTGCGGCCAAGCATGGTCTTGTAACCGGGACCGTGAAATTCATGCAGCAGCGAGCCGTCGGCGGTGGAGTAAACCCAAACCGAACCAGCGCGGTAATTGCCCGACACGGTTGCGAACGGTTCGCCGATGATCACGTCTTCAAAACCATCACCGTTGACGTCGCCGGCGCCGGCAACGCTGCTGCCGAATTCACCGCCACTGCTGGGCCCGGTCCAAGCGCGGAACCAATCCAAGCCATTGCCGCCGACAGTTTGCGCGGGGGAGGAAGCGAGCGCGCAAAGGCACGCCGCGGTGGAGAGGAAAAGTGGGAGGATTGTCATAACAGCCGGCGAGGCCAAATCAGCTTCGCGATGAATTCCATTCTAGTGGAATGTCACAATTCCGGGGAACAGCTAAAATCCCGCCCCATGAAGGTGCTCGGCATCCGATTTTGCGCGATCACGCCCGAGGCGGATCAACTCGTCGAATTTCTCGGCTTAGGCCTTGGCTTTCCCTGCATCGCCAAAAACCTAAAAGCCGACGACCCCGATTCGCCGGCCGGCGGCCTGTTTCCGGCGGGGGACAGCTGCATTGAAGTGTGGCCCGAGGGCGACGGCATGCCGCCGGGAATCATGCTGCAAGTCGTCGTCGACGATGCCGATGAATACGCCGAATACGCGCGCAAGCAGGGGCTGCAGCCGCGCGGGCCGATGGTGGCTCACGGCGAAAAAATTTACTCGGTGCTGGCGCCTGGCGGATTGGCGATGACTTTTCAGTCGGAATTGCCGTCTGAATCACAGGAATAGCGACTCCGGTTAAACCACGGTTCGTCGCGGTACAGCTCGTCCATGCACGCTGGACAGATGCTGTGAGTGAAGGTCGCATCGGAATGAGATTGAATATAGATTTCAAGTTCCTTCCAATAGCCGTCATCGTCGCGAATCATTTTGCAGTTCGAGCAAATCGGCAACAGCCCGTGCAGTCGTTTGATTTTTGCTAGAGCTTCACGCAGCTTGAGGACGAGATCCGCTTGCTCGTCGTCGACCTGGTGCTCCAAAGTGTGGTCAAAAAGCACGCCATCTAGGCAGCACGGCTCGCCGTCGGCGTTTTTAACCATGCAGCCGCGTTCGTAAATCCAGCGCACATCGCCATTGGCAGTCACAATGCGATATTCCAATGTATACGGGACGTCGTGCTCGACTGCTTCTTGGACTTCCCTCTCGAGCCGCCGCTGGTCTTCGGGATGAATAATGCTGGCGAAGGTGCGGACCTGGCTGTCCAGGAAGTCCGATGGCGGGTAGCCGGAGATTTCGCGAATCGCCGGGCTGATGTACCGCATATTCCAATCGGGCCGGTAATCGCAACGATAGACCGCCCCTGGAATGTTCGAAATCAGGGAATCGAATCCCTGGCCAACGGAGAGGTTCACGTTCTCTATTTTACTCGATCTGCGTGATTTGGGGTCAAACAGCGCATCCTCAAAACAAAGCTTGCGGGGACGCTAGAATCCACGCCGCTATGGCTTCAGGTTCCAAAAAGGTCATCCTTGCCGCGCTGATCGGCAACTCGTTGATTTCGGTCACCAAGTTCATCGCTGCCGGCATTACTGGTTCGGCGGCGATGATGTCCGAGGGTATTCACTCGTTGGTGGACACCGGCAATCAGGGCTTGCTGCTTTATGGTTTGAAGCGCGCCAAGCGCCCGGCGGACGAACGCTTTCCGTTTGGGCATGGCAAGGAGATTTACTTTTGGAGTTTTGTCGTCGCCATTTTGATTTTTGCGGTTGGTGCCGGCATCTCGATTTATGAAGGCATCCACCACGTGCTGCATCCGGTCGAAGCGGGTGACCCGACGATCAACTACATCGTGCTCGGCTTGGCGCTGATTTTTGAAGGCTGGGCTTGGTGGATGGCGCTGAAGGAGTTTCAGCAGATCAAAGGCAAGAGCGGTTACTTCGAAGCCGTGCGCGAAGGCAAAGACCCGACGGTTTTTGTGGTGCTGTTCGAAGACTCGGCAGCAATGCTGGGTTTGATCGTTGCCGGTTTGGGAGTTTGGTTGACTCAAGTCACCGGCAACCCGGTGTTTGATGGAATGGCATCGATTGCCATTGGTTTGATCCTTGGCGGAACTGCGGTGTGGCTGGCATATGAAACCAAGTCGTTGCTAATTGGCGAAGCCGCTTCGCCCGAAATGGTCAAAGAAATCAGCGGCATGTCGGCGCAGCTGGACACCGTTGAAAATGTCAACGAGGTGCTGACCCTGCACATGGGTCCAGAGTTCATCCTGGTGAACATCAGCCTCGACTTCGCCGACGGCTCGACTGCTGCCGAAGTTGAGCAAGCAATTGAAACATTGGATCAAGGCATTCGCGATCGCTATCCGTTAGTGCGCCGAATTTTCGTCGAGGCGGAATCGCGTGAGCATGCGGGTGAGGCTCGCAACACCGAGCCGGAAGTTGGGGCGTAATATTTGCTCCACGCCATATTTTGAATGAAAACTTGGCGACTGTGCTCGGGGAAAATCGTCGTCTTCATAAATCGAACTCTTAGACTGCCAAGGTCGGCAGTTCGGCTCGATTGTGAAGGTCCCCCTTGATGCTAAGCACTCTCATCACCACTTGCTTATTGTTGTTCCAAAGCCAAGATCCCCAATGGGTCAAAGAAACTTGGGAGGACGGCACACCACGCCTTGAATATGAAGTGGTCGAAATCCCTGGAAAGGGAATGGTTAGGGATGGGGAATTTAAGCGTTGGGCTCGTGAGGGATTCTTAGAAGAAAAGGGCAAGTTTCGCCATGGTGAGAGAGCGGGGCGTTGGAATACTTATTACCCCGATGGAAAAGTCAAGTCCACCGGTAAATACCGCGACGACCGAATGGATGGCACTTGGCAGTTCTACTTTGCCGGGAAGAAACCAATGTCCAAGGGTGAGATGGTTGATGGCCGACGCCAAGGACGATGGGAATACTGGAAGGAAGACGGATCTGAAGATGTAGTTAGGACCGGTGATTACGGATACCACTGGCATACTTATGACAACGGAGCAGCCAGAGCAGAAGGCGCAACTCTAGACGGCCACGTTCATGGAGAATGGCACTATTGGTGGCCGGGCGGAAATTTGCAGGCACAAGGGGAATACGTGCGGGGGAAAAAGGATGGACCTTGGCGGTTTTGGCACTGGGACGGCAGCGAAGACCGGTCGATGATTGGCGGGGAATATAAAGAGGGAAACAGGACTGGAACTCTCTCTGAAAGTGCGCTCCCCATGGCGACTGTGCGGGCGGCATCTGCAAAGAGAAATGATTTATTCGCTGGAGTTACCCCGTCTCCAGAGGTAATGTCACTGTTTCGGAAAGTGACCGGTTCGGATCGAAAGGCAAGCCAGAAAGCCTTCAACGAACTCGTTCAATTGGGCCGTGATGCCATTCCAACACTCTTGCAGGTTTTGAACGACTCAACGCTAGAAACCAAAGAGGGGAATTTCGACGGACGCATTGCTCATAACGCGATGGCCAATATTTATGGGGGCGTGGTCCAGCGATGGTTAATGGATGACTTGACGGAAGCAGGAGTGAAAGAAAATCAATTAGCAGTAAAGCGTTGGATCAGTCTTTGGGAACTTGTTAAGGATGACGAATTTTTTTGGCAGGTTGACCTTCCCCGCCGCGGGCGAGTGAGCCAAGCATTTTTGCTCGATCCACCATTGGTGCTGGCATCCAGTCGCAAGCCTCCAGCCATCTATGCGTCTAGATTTGAAAACCATAAGCGCGTAAAGGGATTTAAATCGATTCAGGCAGGGTTGGGCTGGTTGCGTGAGAATCAAGGGGAAGATGGCGGATGGGGGAGTTCTTCCTATGTAAAGCGTGAGGCGGAAGACCGCATTCCGGATTTGAATGACACGGGTAAAGAGTATTACGACGTAGGGGTGACTAGCTTGGCTTTGCTGGCATTTCTTGCGGAGGGAAATACGATGGCAACTGGACCGGATCGGCAGGCGGTTGTGGATGGCGTGCTGTGGCTGATACGCAATCAAAGCCCCGATGGAATCTTTAACTATCGAATTTTGACGGCTCAAGAGTCCCATCTAGGAGAGGGGGAATGGCGTCTTTATACCTGTCATGAATGCAGCGGACATGGGGCAAAGTTGTGCGGAGCATGCGGGTTTGGCGGTCGTGATCAAGACGGTGCCAGCTGCGGTGACTGCTCCGGGATTCTTCCCGATTGTGACCCTTGCGAAGGGCACGGAATTGTTTGGAGACCCTTAGCGTCTTCCAAGCCCGGAGGCGTTGGCAACCAATATGCACCGGTGGTTTTTGGTTCGCGAGTACGCGATTTGTTCAACCAAACTCTAGCCACACTTGCGTTGTGCGAAGCCTTGGCCACTTGGGAGGATCCGCGGTTGAGGTCGGCTGCGCAGCGTGGTGTGCAGGTCTTGCTGGATGCACAGAACCCCTATGGCGGCTGGGCAACATCTCTTCAGCCTGATGGTGACAATCGTACCGCGATCACTTCTTGGATTGGGTGCACATTGATGGCTGCGCATGTGGCGGGCATTCAAGTCCCTAAGCACGCTTTTGATGGTGCGACGGAATGGGTGAAAACTATGACAGCTTACGACTCGGGCCGAATTGGGAGCGCCTTTGGAGACCGCGGTGGACCAGGGGGATTCCCGACTCGTTTAGAGGGAACTCATGATCGATTTCCCGTTGAAAAATCAGAGGCATTAACCGCGATGGGCTTTTGGTTTAGGCTTTTGTCACATGGCCACATTTTTACGCTACGATCAGAACGGAAAAGGGAGCGTGAGCTAAAAAACAATCCAGGAAAAACACTCAAAAAGAAACGTGTCGATATTCCGGATCCTTTTGAGGATCCGCTATTCACAACCCATGCTAATTTGATTATTAGCAAACCCCCAGTCTGGGATGACGAGGGCGGGAGTATTGATTTGGTTTATTGGTACTTTGGAGGCTTAGTGATTGCGAATTGGAAAACCAAGTACCAAAAGGCTTGGCGCAAGGCCGCTGAGGTGGCCTTGATGAAAACCCAGCGTCCCAAGAAAGATGGTGTAGCACTTGCAGGATCTTGGGATCCAATCGGTGCATGGGGAAGTGTGGGCGGTAGGGTTTATTCCACTGCTCTTGCCACTCTGACTCTTCAGTCTACTTACCAGTATGACCTTTGATCTAAGAAGGGAATTCCGGAGCAGAAAATAGAGATTGTCAAGCCCGTCGTAGCTGGCGGCGTATCCTCTATGTGTTGAAAATATTCCTCCGCACCCGATGGCCTGTAGCTTTCCCAAGGATCGCCGTCGCCGTTACTGTCCCGGTTCTGCTCGCCTCCGGCTGCGCAATGCCATCCGGCGAAGCCTACCCGTGGGGGGGGAGCATGACCGTCGGCTTGACGGCGCCTGGCACCTATGACCCGGCTTTAACGGTGCACACTTATCAAGCCACCGACCCGGACAGCTTCGGCACCTATTGGCAAGGCACGATGGATCCGGTCGAATTGCTTTACATTTTGGTTGGCGGTCATCCGGATGAAGACGACGAGGACGACTATTACCACGATCACTCCGGCCCGGGGTTTTCCTATACCCGCCGCAACGCAACTTTGGGTTTGGGCTTCGGCGCGGCGCGGCACCTAGGCGATCATTTCATGTTTTATGGCGGCGCCGGTTGGGCGATGGCCTTTGATCACGAATACGATCGCCACCGCCATGATGAGCACGATGACCATCATTATCACGATCACACCCATCTCCACTACGAAACCTCGGGCCTGAACCTAACCGCCGGAATTCAATGGCGATTCAGCCGTAACGCCGGTTTGGACATCGGCTATCAGAGCTTCTACGAAACGGTTTTCGTCGGAATTTCATTTCCGTTCTAAAAATCGCGCGACACTTTGATCCGCGGTGGCGTTTTCCGGACAAAGCTTGCTTTTACAAAAACTTATGCTCGAAGTCCCCGCCGCATTTCTCAGCCTATTCCTTTGCGTCAATCCCCTCCCTCAAACCGAAGAGACCGGGCAATTGTCCTCGACCGAAGCCATGCCTGGCAGCAAGTATGGTCATGCAGTTGCCATCGATGGAGAGACGGTTTTAGTGTCCGCGATTGACCGCACCAAGTATGTAGGTCGTAGTGGGGCGGTGACGGTGTTCAACCGATACAGCACGTATTTCGGCGAAGACCTTTCCCTTCACAATTCCAATACTATTGGCAGCCAATTCGGTTATTCCCTCGCGATTGAAGACGATTTGATCGTAGTTGGCGCTCCAGTTTTTGGAGGAAAGGGCGGTGTGTTTGTTTATCGACGCACCCTTACGGGCTGGGAAAAGGAGCAACTGTTAGAGGCTTCCGATCTGGAACAGGGTGATCGGTTTGGTCATTCGGTTGACATCGATAACGGGGTCATCGTCGTGGGGGCTCCGGAAAAAGATGACTTTGGGGATTCCACCGGTGCCGCCTACACCTACATGCACAACGGGAATAGATGGGTAGAGCAAGCCAAACTCCTTTCACCTTCGCCGGCGTTTGATGAACAGTTTGGTTTTGCAGTAGCGATTTCTGAAGACTACGCCACCATCGGGGCACCTTTCGCCGACGATTACGGTGCCGAAAGCGGTGCAACTTACACTTTCCGTCGTAACGGCTCGACTTGGTACCTTTATGCCACGGGGTACCCGGATGACCCGGTTGCAGGTGGACGTTTCGGTTATTCAGTGAGTGCCGATTCGGTGAATGTACTTGTTGGCTCGCTGGGAGGGGATGCCGCTAACAATCAAGGTGCCGCCTATTTGTTCGATCTGGGGTCCGGACATTGGGATCAAGTCCATAAGTTCTCCGTTGCGCCCGGACTTGCGGATCAAAGCTTGGGGACAGCAGTTGAAATTCGTGGTAATCATGCATTGATTACCGCGCCTGAAACTCGTGCACAGCGTGGAGTCTACTTTGCCTTCCGGATGCTGGCCGGGCAGTGGGGAGCTCCAGAGCAATTCATCTCGTCCACGGACCAGACGGGGGCTAACTTTGGAAATTCCATTGCCAGTGATAATGGTTGGGTCGTCACTGGATCGCCGTTTCACGATGACGGCGGCTCGAATCGCGGAGCAGCTTTCTATTTCGACATGGCTAGGTTAAACCTCGTTCCCGAAGTTCCAGTTGCCGGACAAACCGTCGACCTAGAGTTTTCCGGTGGGCGGCCAAACGACTGGGCGTATTTGGCTGCAAGCGGACATGGCTTAGGCTTTACGAGGGTGCCCGGTGTGGATGTTGTTCTCGACCTCCAATTCCCCGAGCAATTGGAATCGCGTCAACTAACCGACTCCAGTGGAGCAACGATTTGGTCCAGACCCGTACCACTCTCGCTGACCGGGCGCACGATTTGGTTGCAAGGGTTTCAATTCCGTCGGACCACTCCGGTGGTTGAGGTCACGATTCAGTAGTTGTCGGTTGCAGCGCTACATCACGCAGCGCTTCCAACAGAACGGCGAAACCAACTGCTTCCAGTAACGTCCAACCGGGTAATTCGGCAGATAGCCGATGCCCAATTTGGCGGGTTGTTTGCGATCGGTCGGCCGGTAATAGGTGCGGAAGACGTGATCCCAAACGATCAACAGTGCGCCGTAGTTGGTGTTGGCTTCCTCGCGTTTGGTGGAGTGGTGCCAGAAGTGCACTTCGTTGGTGCTGAAGATGTAGCTGAGCAAGCCATGGCGCAACTTGATGTTGGCGTGCTGGAACGACGCGCCGATGGCTTCGAACACCGTGTGCAACATTAGCACTTCGATACCGGCGCCGGTAAGTAGCAGCAGGAATACGCCGGCGAAGTGCGCGTAGAGGAAGTTGACCGGGTGGAGGAGGAATCCATTCAGCCAGTAGATGCGCTTGGGGCTGTGGTGCGACGAGTGGAAGCGCCACAGGTACGCGTTTTCATGGCCCAAGCGGTGCATCCAATACTTGCCGAATTCCACACCGACCGCGAAAAGCGGTAGCTGCAGCAGCAACGGCCAATCACTCGGAAACCAACCCAAGCCATCCGGCTTACCGATCAGGCGCAAGATGGCAACAGTGGCGATGGGGGTGAGTAATCGCGTCAACGGTTGCAGCACGGCGAGGATGGTGGCCAGCGAAGTCAGGTCGGCGCCGACGTCTTTTTGATTGCGATTCCAGTCGGCGTCATGCGGCATCCAACGTTCGGCCAGAGCGATGGCGATTAACGTGAGGATCGAAATGATCATTGCCGACGATTCGAGATTCCAACCCGATTGAATGGCAATCAACATTGCCGCTAGCCCAAGGCCGAGTACCAGCGGGAAGAAGGTGACTTGCAGAATGCATTTCATGATGACGTTTATGGCTTAGGCGTGACTTCGCAGCAGCTGGTGGCGATGAACTCCAGCAGCTCGGTGGCGCGCGCGAGGTCGGCGCGGTAGTAAATGGAACGACCTTGACGTTCACTTTGAACGAGGTCGGCGTGCAGCAGTTCCTTTAGGTGAAACGACAGCGTTTGCATCGGCACATTCATCTCATCCGCCAACTCGGTCGGCCGCGCGCCGACGTCTCCGGCCTGGACCAGCAGGCGGAAGACGTCGAGCCGGGTTTCGTTGGCCAGCGCGGCGAGTTTTTGCACGGCGATGAATGTTTCCATATTTCCAGTATAGTCGAAATATCTATCGCCGGTACACCGTTTCTCCTTCCAGCACCGTTGCCAGCACGCGAGTGCGGCCAATGCGGTGCTTGGGGATGTTGAAAATATTGCGGTCCAGCACGATGAAATCAGCCGACTTACCCACTTCCAGCGAGCCCGCAACATCTTCCATACGCATGAGATACGCCGGTTCGATGGTGTAAGCTCGGACCGCAGCGGCGACGTCGGGAAGGCTTTGGTCGCCGCGCGTCAACGCGTGTTCCATGCCGACAAATGGCGACATCGAACCTACGTCGAAATCGCTGCTCAGCACCAGGTGCGCGCCAGTCTCGTAGATATCGCGCAGCCGGCGCGAGCGCTCGGCAACGCGGTGATGACCGAGCATATGGTTCAGCTCGTGATCATGCCCCGGCATCACCCACTCGGCCGACATTTGGAAATCGGCAATCACGCCGAGCTGTTCAAAACGCGGCACATCACTGGGGGCGACCATCTCCACATGGGTAATGCGGTGGCGGCGCGGCGGCAACGTCGGGTTGACCAACTGCCCAAGCTCGACCGAATCCAACGCCTCGCGCACGCCCCGGTCGCCGATCGCGTGAATATGGAAGTCAAAGCCAACGCGTTCCAGCTGCTCCAAATAATTCGCCAACCGCGGCAGCGGGAAGTAATTCAATCCGGTCGGGCTGGCGAGGTGCAGCTTCAAGTACGGATCGATCATCGCGCCAGTGGTCATCGTTGTGATGCCATCGCAATAAATCTTGATTTGATTGATGCGCAAACGCGACTGCGGATCGAATTCATACATCGACGCAAGTTGCGCGATCTGCGCGGCGTCGTCCATGTCCGGGTAAGCCCACAAACCGATCACCGTGCGCGCCGTCATCGTGCCGTCGAGCTCGGCTGCTTTGTACGCTTCGACGTATCCGCGTTTCCAAAACGCGCGCGCATCCGCCAGGAACGTGATTCCGTTTTTAGCCGCCTCGCGATAACCCCAGCGCAGCGCATCCAGGTTCAGCACATCCAATTCCGGGCTACGCTCCAACGCTTTATCCATCGCCAACTCACCGGCGGCGTCGATCAAAATTCCATTAGGCTTACCGGTCCAAAGATTGCGCATGATGACGCCACCCGGCGGATTGGGAGTCGTGTGGTCAATCCCCAATTCGGCCATCGCCGCGCTGTTCACCCAGATCGCATGCGAGGTTTCTTCCATCAACGCCGCCGGTCCATTCGGCACCGCTTCGTCCAAGATCTCAATCGGATCGCGAACGAAAAAGAACATGTCGATCATCACGTCAAAAATCGACCAACCCCAACCCAGCACCCAATCGGTTCCGACTTGATTGCCGGCTTGCGATTGAATCTTCGACACATAAGTCTCCAAGCTCTTGCCCGATTGCAGCATCACCGTGCCGCTTGCCGGGTGGTGCGCTTCCAGTAGGTGAATGTGACTATCGCCAATGCCGGGCATGACCATGCGGCCGTTCAAATGAACCATCCGCGTCTGCGGACCTTGAAACGCCATCGCGCCGCCATTCGTGCCGACGTAAAGGATTTTGCCATCCTTCACCGCCATCGCTTCGGCCCATGGCAGTGCCGGATCGACGGTGTAAATCTCGCCATGGTGAATGATGGAATCCGCCTGCTGAGCGGCAGGCAGGGCAGCTGCGCAAGCCGAAGCCGACGGCGTTGCCAGCGCGGAAATCATGCAAAGGATCAGGTTGAGCATGTTTCAACCCTATTCCTCGAACCTGAAAACTAGCTGAGTTCGGCGCCGAAATCGCGCAAAACAATCACCGCGCCGCCGTCCGGGTGGTTGCTCAGCTCCATGCTGCCACCATGCGCTTCAATGATCTGGCGCATCAACGTCAGCCCCAGCCCGACGCCGCCCGCCGAATGCACGAAGTCACGCCGGTGCTGCCAATTTTGTAAAACCTCGGCCTGAAAGCCGGGGCCGTTGTCGCGATATTCCAGTCGATTCTCGGCGACATCGATTTGAACTTTGCCACCAACATGATTGCTGGCGTTGCGGAACAAGTTGCGAATCAACACGGTGAACAACTGCAGATCCACATCGACGGTGACGTCATCGCCGCCGAGTTCCAGTTGGACTTCAGCCGGCTGCAGCGATTCGATCAACAAATCCAAACGCAGCGTTTCCCGATGGAAGGGGGCGGAATCACTCTGCAAACGCGCATGCTGCAAAAGGTTTTCGACGACCTCGGCGTTTTCATCGACCAGCTGGCGAATCCGAAGCAGAGTTTGCTTGGACAAAGCTTCGGTAGTCTCCGAATCATTGGCGTGAAGTTCGCTTTCAGCGACGGCCCGAAGCTGAGTCAACGGCGTGCGCAATTCGTGGGCAGCGGCGGCCAAAAACCGCTCCCGTTCGTGCAGGGCTTTGGCAACAGGAGCAAGATTTCGATTGGTTAACCACAAGCCGAAAGCAATTCCGCCAACGAGCAGCACTGCGCAGAAGCTTAAAAGCTGAATCAAAAACCGGTCACCGATTACGCCAATGGCACTGGCATCGCCGACGACCAAAATAGTTGCGTAGGGGATTTCTTCCGTGCCTTCTCGAAAGACATGGGATAACTGGACGCGGTAGTGACCACCCTGCAATTCACGGACCGGGATGTGGAAGGACGCATCCATCTCCATCGCTTGCGTCGCGAGATCCGCCAATTCGCCAACGCCAAGGATTGGTTCTTCCGGTTGCCGATACACCTTCGGCGGTTGTCCCGGTTGAATGATCCAAATATCAAACGGCGCGTTGGCCAGCTCATCATCGCGGCTCAGCAATTCACCGTGAAAGTCGCCGTGTTCATCGAACCAACTCAGCCCGTAAGTCGCGGTGGCGTACAGCGAAAGCTGCGAATCCAAACTCTCGCGCGCTAAGTCCAAGCGCAAAACCACAGCCAACGTGCCCAAACTCAAAACGCAAACCGCCCAACCGGCGATCCACCAGGTGCTGAGTTGGCGCCGCAGAGGCCGCAACTGAGATTGCAGCTCACGCGTCATTCTTCGTCGCTCTCCTCAACTTCTAAAACCCAGCCGAATCCGCGCACCGTGTGAATGAGCGCAGGTTTCCCGAGCTTGCGGCGCAATGCGGCGATCACCGCTTCTTCCACATTTGAGTGCGCTTCGCGAGTGTCGTCCCAGCAGGTATTGCGCAACTCTTCACGCGAAACGGCGCGCCCATAATTGGCCACCAAGCAATCCAGAACCGCATATTCCTTCGGTCGCAAGGGCAGCAAAACGCCGCCGCGACGAGCTTGCCGACGCGCCAAGTCGACCTCCAAATCGGCCAAAGAAAATTTGCTCGGTGCATGGCTCGCACCACGTCGCCCTAACGACGTCACCCGCGCCAACAGTTCTTCCATGGCAAACGGTTTGACCAAATAATCGTCAGCACCAGCCTCCAAACCGGCGACGCGATCAGGAATTTCGTCAAGCGCGGTCAAAAACAAAGCCGGAGTTTGCACGCCGCAGCTGCGCCACCGTTCCAGCGCATGAATGGAATCGCCGTCCGGCAACATGCGGTCTAAAATCAAAACCGCATAATCATGCATGTTCAAAAGCAGCTCAGCATCGGCCAGGCATGGAGCCGGGTCGATGCTGAAACCGCTGCCGCGCAATCGCTGACCGATCGCGTCGCGAACGTCGGCTTGGTCTTCTACCAGGAGGACCCGCATCGCAGGTCATCATAGCGCGAGGCATGCGCACGATTGGAACTCGGCGCAACTCGAACGCGCTTATTGAACCATGAAGCTGTAAGCACCGTGAGTCGTGGCCAGCGGTGGTTTGCGTTCAAACTTGCCATCGATGGTTGCTGCTTCGAGGTAATACTCGATTTCGGTCCCGGCGGATTGTCCGGGCAACTGCGCCAAGACTGCGCCGCGCTTATTGCCTTGCTGGAAGGCGGCGGTCTGCCAATTGGCGGAACCGGCAATACGCCACTTGACGACGGTTTGCGCCGGATCCAGCTGCGAGCCACCGTAGTTGCGCATCAACGCCTGCACCGGAATCGACGCGTTCGCCGCTGCATTACGAATGCGCGGGTGTTTGATCAGTAGCATCTCCGGATCAAAGACTTGATGCGTGCGGCAGTGCAGCGAATCAAACGAGAACCAGCGGTTGTAAGGGAAACCGATGACCTCATAACCGGGCATTGCCTCACGGTAAACATCAAGCGCGGCGGCGTCGGCTTGCGGCAAGTTGAAGAGCGGGACCAGAATTTTTCCGTTGAGGATCAAAGTGTTGGCGTAGTTGGCAGTGGATTGCGGGATCCAGCTATTGAACACCGGCGTTTGAATGCGGTGGATCACATAGGGCCGGCCGAACGCCGTCTTCATTTGCTTGGCTTTGCGGAAAACCGCTTCGTGCATGGCGTAGGTGGGATGGGTGACCGGTACCTGTGTCACGACCAGGGTTTCGGCATCGAGCACCTTCAACACACAATCGACGTGTTGAATGCCATACAACTCAAAGTTCGGCATGACCATCAAATGGCGCACGCCATAAAACCAATCCATCAGCTTGCGGAAGCGCTTCGGTTTGAATCCTTTGGCGCGGTTTTCGTCTACCAATACGCGCGTGCAAAACGCTTTGCCCAAACCGTCGAAGTCGATGTTGCCGCCGACCAGTCGTGCCGGGAAGTTGATATACGGCACGCCTAAATAGTCGGCGATTCCCTCTGGCGAGGCATCGTTGTCCGGCATCAGCGAACTGAAGGTTACCTTTCCGCCATCTCCGGCTTGGTAGGCGTACGAATCAAACCACGGGTCGACGTAAGCATGACCGCCGGGAAAGAACACCTGTGGCGAACCATAATCACGGGTGTAAAAGTCTTCCGTCGGCGCGTCGATATAGCGCACATTCGCCATATTGACGCCCATGCTTCTCATTGCCGCATCGGCAACGGCCTGGTTTTGCGCGTCGTCGATGTTGACGTAAAGCAGGTCGTCTTCAGCTAATTCAACCAGCAAGTTGTCGGGCAGCAGCGTGGGGAAGGCGATCAGGGTGCCCAACGCCGGTTCGTTTTCGGCACAGGCGCGCAATTCCGGCAGAGCAATGCTGTTTTGAGCCCACAGCGGGGCGGACAGGACAGCAGACAGGATGATTCCGAGGGAAAGTCGCACGGATCAAACCTAAGGGCCATTTGTTTCCGGATTGTTTCCTGGCCGCGATCGGGCAAAAATTTTCGCTATGGTGGCTTCATGAGCGGTGGTTTGATCAAGGTATTGCTGGTCGAGGACGACGATTCCATTTGTCGTCAATTGCTTCCCGCATTGCTCGACGCCGGTTACAACGCCGACGTCGCCGGTTCATTGGCGGAGGCGCGAAGCATGCTGACTTCGGGTTGGGACCTCATTTTGCTCGACCTCGGTTTGCCCGATGGGGATGGGTTGGATTTATGTCGACAGGTGCAAAAGAGCGAAGATTCCATCTCGACCATCGTGCTGACTGCGCGCAATGCGTTGGAAGAATGCGTCGCCGGTTTGGAAGCGGGTGCCGATGATTATGTGACCAAACCTTTTCATCTCACCGAGTTGTTTGCCCGCATGCAAGCAGTGCTGCGCCGAAGTGATGGCGCTCGTTCCGCCGAATGCTTGTCTGCCGGCGAATTGAAATTGGATCCGCGCTTCCGAAAAGTATGGTTGGCGGATAAAGAGCTCGATTTAAAACGGCGCGAGTTCGATTTGCTCGCTTTCCTACTCAGTCACCCCGGCCGCACATGGACGCGGGCGCAACTGCTGGCACGGGTGTGGGGGCCGGATTACGTCGGCGAGGATCGAACGGTGGATATTCATATCCGCCGGTTGCGGGCGCTCATTGAACCTGATTCGCAACGTCCGACTTGGTTGAAGACGGTGTGGGGCGTGGGTTATCGCTTCGAGGAGGATCATCATGGAAACTAAAATTGCCGCTCCAACCTTTCGCAATAGCATCAGTTTTAAGGTAGGTGGCTTCTTAGCGATTTGCATTATCATCGGCGACGTTCTTGCCTTCCCGATTTACGATTGGGTTGTGGCTCAGTACGGGGGATGGGGGGCTATGGATGAAGATCCAGGTTGGTTAGGTACCTTCATAATGTTCGGCTTGTCGGTCGGCTATGCCATAGCTCAGGGAATCGTGATTGGGTTGTTTGCAGCGAAGTTTTTGATGTCGCGCTTGCGTCGCATCTCGGCCCAAATTGCTGAGCAAAGTGGATCGGAAATTCCCGGACCTTTTGCGGTTTCAGGCAAGGACGAAATCGCACAACTCGCGCGGGCTTTGAATTCAATGCGCGAAGAAATTGTTGGTTTGGTCGACAATTTGGAAGAACGAAATCGGCGTCGCCAAGAATGGGTGGCGCAAGTTTCACACGACTTGCGAACGCCGCTGACAGCGCTGACGGTGAGTTTGGAAAATAGCCAGCAGCTGCTTGATGACGACGGCGGCAGCCATGCGCAGCAACTCCGTGCGAATAACCAAGCCGCTCGTATCGATGCGGATCGCGTCGGCACCTTGGCCGAAGACTTGCTCGACATTGCACGCTTGGAAGTCGAACGCACCTTGGTTTGCGAAACCATTTTGATTGGTGAAGTCGTCGATCAATTGGTTTGCGGAATGGAACCGCTGGCGACATCCCGCGGTTTGAGTTTGCGAGTTGAGCTCGCCGAATCGCTGCCAATGATTTTGGCCGACGGCAGGCTGCTGTTGCGCGCGATGGAAAACTTGGTCATCAATTCGATCCAGCACGCTGAGCGACAAATTGTCATTAAGGTCGTGCCGAATCACCAATCCATCAGTATCGCCGTCGAGGACGATGGCCCCGGGCTGCCGCCGCAGGCAACCGGATCGAGTTCCGATCAGCAATGGACGCCGGTCAGTTTTGCCGAACTCAAAAAGCACCGCAGCCGACCCGATTCCGCCGGTTTGGGCTTGTTGGTTGCGGAACGCGTGGCACAAGCTCACCGCGGTCGATTGGAGGCATCGAACCGAGTGGATCAGGGGGCTGAAATCCGCCTTGTTTTGCCGATTTAGTGGTAAGATTCGATTTGAATTCTTCCCATGCGCGCTCTCCCCATCAGCCTAGCCTTCGCCGCGATCTCCACCCTATGCGCGGCTCAAACCAACGAACTTCATCAATTCACCGCGTCGGATTTAGACGCCGGTGATCAGTTCGGTCACGACGTAGGCGTGCATGGCAACACTGCCGTCTTCGGCGCGCCCACCGACGAACACGCCGCATTTTTCGGCGGCTCGGCTTATGTGTTTGAGCGCAGCGGACTCGACTGGGTCGAACAAGCCAAGCTACTCGGCGCCGGCATCAGCACCTCCGACCGCTTCGGTTGGGCAGTCGACGTGCATGGCGATACCGTCGCCGTCAGCGCGCTATTTGCCGACGGCATTCAACCGGTGACCGGCAACGTACACATCTTCGAACGCAACGGCGCTGCATGGACGCAAACGCAAGTCATCGATCAACTCGATGGCGCAACCTCCGATTGGTTTGGCCGCGCGTTGTCGTTGTCCGCCGACACTTTGGTTGTAGGCGCGCCTCAGGATGATGACTTGGGCAGCGATAGCGGATCGGCATACGTCTACACCTACAACGGAACCCACTGGATTCAACAAGCCAAGCTGCTCGCCGCCGACGGCAACAGCGGCGATAACTTCGGCCAATCGGTTTCGCTCAACGGCGACACCATTTTGGTCGGCGCGCCTTATGACGACGACAACGGAAGCAACAGTGGGTCGGCGTATGTCTTCACGCGCAGTGGTGGAGTTTGGACCCAGCAAGCTAAGCTCACTGCCGCCGACGGCAATTCGTCCGAGTCTTATGGCTACGCGGTTTCGTTAACCGACGACCGCGCGTTGGTCGGCGCTTATCTCGCCCGACTTGGAGGCTTTGGCAGTGCGGCCGGCGCCGGTTATGTTTACGACCGCAGCGGCGTGAATTGGAGCCAGACCACCAAGCTGGTTTCGGCAACACTCGCCGCCGGCGATGACCTTGGTTGGTCGGTCGCGATAGATGGAGACGAAGCAGTGCTGGGCGCTCGCGGCCACAACGGCGACACCGGTTCGTACTTCCGCTTCCGCTTTCTAAATGGTGTTTGGGTTGAATTTGAAGAAGGCGTGGCGTCGGATGGTGCAAGTGGCGACCAATTTGCAATGGCCGTCGACCTCGACCAAAAACGGCTGATTGCAGGTGCATACCTTGCCGACCCCGATGGCGCCGGCAGCGCAGGTGCGGCTTATCTCTACGACCTCTACCGCTTGGACCTCACGCCGGATCCCCCCGTTGCCGGCCAAATGGCTTCGGCGACCATGAGCGGCGGCGCGCCCGGAGTTTGGAATTACTTCGCCGCCAGCTCCATCGGTGTAGGCACTCACCCAATCCCGCAACTCGGCGTGATTCTCGACCTTTATGCACCATTCCCCATCGGCTTCCCGCAAATGAGCGATTCCAGCGGTACCGCGGAATGGAATTTGGTTGTTCCGCCGACCCTGAGCGGCGCACAGTTTTGGCTGCAAGGTCTGCAGATGGGCTTAGTGACCAACCTGCGGACTGTGGTCGTTCTTTAGCGAAATCTAATTCCGCTCAGGAGTGGATCAGGCGGAGACGCTAAAATTCGCGGATGAAATTCCGGTGGATTTCCCTGATTTCCGTGTTCGTAACGGCCGCCCCAGCCGTGGCGCAAAACCCCTATGCCCAGGTCGTCAATCCAACGACCCAAGAAGCGGCTGACTTCGAGAAGTTGACGCCGGTGCAGATCGGCAACGTCACCTTCCATCGCGCGGTGCTGGCGAACGGATTACGCGCGCTGGCAGTGCAAGACGCCGGGAGCGACGGCGCGAACGGAGCGGTCAGCAATACCGGTAAGGCGGCTGGGACCGCGTCGGTATTTGTGGTGATTGGAGCGGGCAATCGCGACGAATCGATGGAAACTACTGGCCTGGCGCACCTTACGGAGCATGCGTTGTACACCGGTACGGCGACGACCGGAGCTGATGAGCACGATCGCATCGTCAAGAAGGAGTTGAACGCCGAGTCCAACGCCTTCACCCGCGACGATTACACGCTGTACTACGACCACGGAATTCCGGCCGATTCCATCGCCCGCGTGCTGGTGATGGAAGCCGATCGCATGGCCAATTTGACCTTCGAGGAAGCACCAGTTTTGCACGAGCGCGAGCGGTTGCGCATCGAGGAAGCGCACACTTGGCGGCCGAGCACCACGCGCGAGGAGCAACTCGAGTCGGCGGTTTATCGGCGCGAGGGATACCGCTTCGGCTTGCGAGATGACAAAGGTCATACCAAGGCGCCGGGCATTGAGCTGCCGCCGATCGAGGAGTTCTACCGCACTTACTACCGTCCGGATAACGCGGCGGTGGTGGTCGTCACGCCGAACGATCCGCAGGAAGCCCTGAAGCAGATTGCGTCGGCGTTTGCGGGTTGGAAGCGGCCGAATACTCCGTTGCCGAATCGCGTCGGCGAAGGCGAACCGTTGGGAGCGCGGGCGGCGAAGTTCGATTCGGATTTGGCGCGCGACCGCATTGAGTTTTGTTGGATCGTGCCGCCGCGCATGCACAAGGATTCGGCGGCCATCGCATTGTTGGCACGCTTGTTGGATCGTCGCGAAACCAGCGCCGGCGAACCCTTCCAAGTTAGTTCTCGCGAACGCCAGGGAAGTGGATTGTTCACCATTGCCGCCACCGGCGAAGGCGCGTACCAAGAATTGGAGGCGTTGATGGCGCAGTTGCAGGAATCCGGTCCGACGCTGGATGAAATCGGCAAAGCCGTGCGCGAGGAGCGCGATCGCTTCCTCAATTTGCCGTTGCGCGCACGTCCGTATTTCTCGCTGGCTGCCGACATGGGACGGATGGCGGTTTACCGCGAAGACGAGTGGATCGCTGGTTATCACAAGCGCATTGACGCCGCCGGAGGTGCCGGTTTAACCGCCGCCGTGAAGCGTTGGCTCAGTCCCAAACGCCGAGTCGTGGTGCATTTCGCGCCGAAGTCGGACGTCGTCGCCGAGATTGAACTGCCGGAAGGCACCGAGGCGTTGGCTACCTACGCGCAAGAGGCGATGGAGGGCGGCGAGTATCAGAAGGCCGTAGTTGCGTATACTGAGCTGCTGAACCGCAAGCCGAACAAGATGAACACCGTGATCTACTTGTACTACCGCGGTTCGCTCCACATGGATCACAAAAACTACGACGAAGCAATCGCCGACTTCGAGACGGCGCTGAAGGTCGTCGACTACCCCGCAGTGCGTGATGCACTGGAAGAAGCCAAGCGCCTTCGTGACGAGGCGCCCGGACTACGAGACAAATGAACGTCAAAATCTCCGACTTGATGAGCAAAAACGTCGTGACCACGACGCGGGTACAAACCGTGGGCCAGGCGCGCGGCTTGATGGACGAATACGGCATCCACGCGCTGCCGGTGATCAACGACAGCGACAAGCCGGTCGGCATCGTGACCGCGGTGGACTTGATGAACGCGCCGTCGGACATGGTGAAGGTCAAAGACGTGATGACCAAAGACGTTCTGACGATTCCGCAGTACAACGGACCGCACCAGGCGGCGCGGTTGATGCGTAAGCACGGTATTCACCACGTGATCGTGATGCACGACAAGACCGTTGTCGGTCTGCTGAGCAGTTTCGATTTGCTGCAGTTGGTCGAAGACCATCGCTACGTGGCGAAAAACGCGCCGAAGTAGTTGAGAACGAGTCGCATCGGCAAGTGATAAATATCCTTGCCTTTTAAGAACTTAGCGCAGATGCTGGGGGTTCCATCCCCCCAGCATCTATGCGTTCCACCCACCTGAAAATTTGGCGAGTCGTGCAAACTGCGGTTTGGTTATTGGGAGCCGCAATCCTCGTCGCCCTATTCCTTTGGCCCACCATCGGGCTGCATGCTTTTTGGAATGTACTCATTCCCGTGGCTCCGGCACTCTTAGCCATCGCCCCTGGAGTGTGGCGCAACATTTGTCCGATGGCGTCGACCGCTTTGCTCGGTCGCCACGTCGGCCTAAGCTCGCGTAATCCCGTTTCGGTTCTTTGGCAGGGGAGGTTGTTTCTGATTGGGGTCGTTTTGCTTTACGCAATTGTTCCCCTTCGCCACGTGGTTATGGACCTGAGTGGACCGGCAACGGGCGTCGCCATTCTTTTTCTAGCTGCGATGTCGGCATGGATGGGCTGGCGCTATGAATGGAAGAGCGGCTGGTGTTCGGGCATGTGTCCGGTTCACCCGGTTGAGCGACTTTATGGATCCTCGCCGGTGGTTTCACCGCCCAATGCACATTGCCATACTTGTGAGCAGTGCGTCACACCGTGTGCGGATACCACCCCAAAACTGGATCCACTAACCGCCAACGGAACCACGGCCAGATCATTCGCCGGCCATCTCATGGTCGGCGGATTTGCCGGCTTCATTTGGGGTTGGTTCCAGGTGCAGGATTACGCCAACGGCGGAGGTTGGGCCCATCTAAGCGAAGCATTCGGGTGGCCAACCATAGGAACAGCGATCACATTGGCGACGTACTTCTTGCTGCGTAAACGCATGTCGCCTCTGCTCCTGAATCGATTTTTCGCCGCCGCCGCAATCGCGTGTTACTGCTGGTACCGCCTACCGATGCTTTTTGGCTTCGGACCCTTCCCTGGCGATGAAATGTTGGTCAACCTATCAGCGCAACTCGGTGAATGGTTCCCCACGATCTCGCGCATCGTGACCACGACCTTTTTTGCCTGGTGGTTAATTGGCCGTCGCAACATACGCCGAGCCTGGCTCATCCGCCCGCCGCTGGGTCAGACGGTTAAAGTCAACTAAACAGTTTTCGTCGGCTGGTAGGATTACCGAGCCACCTATCAATCTGCTGCGCGAGCGTGGATCCTGTGGATGGCGATGAAGTCTGCGGGCAACTTAATGGTCGCCCGCATGATCTGCCTCCCGAAAATCGGGCCACCCAGAGTTGTGCATTTCGGTCAAA
>CAYFOM010000018.1:0-85028 GCA_964344765.1 uncultured Planctomycetales bacterium
CAAAGGATAAACTAATTCAGGCTTTGGACTGGCTCCGTTTTCTCGGACCACCTCTAAGAGTGGATTAACCAGTTGGACTACTCCTACTGTTCGTCGGACACAAACCCGAATGGCGTATCGCAAACCATCACCATTTATGACGAGTCTATTTACTGCCTCGGCCCGAGCAATTGGCCCGTCGCCGATTGCGCATACCAAGTTTCGGGGCTGCCCGGAGGCTCCGGCGGCGCACTCGCGTGCTGGACGATCGAGCTGAGCTTATATGGCATGGAATGCACCTTGACCGATGGCCATGGAGGCCATGCGGGTTGGGGCCAAATTTGGGACAACCCCAACACGGGACCATGGCTCGCCTACGGCGCCTTCGGCCAAACGCCGACCTTTACTTGGTTTGATCACAGTCAGCCTAGCGGCAGTGCGTTCCAAGGCTGTCAATCCATTAACGCCGGCCATGCAACCGGATTTGCGATGGGCATGTGGGCGGATGACACCGGTGGAACGATTTTCCGAATCACTTCCATCGATTCGCCGGGCGGCCTGATGACCTTCAACATCGACAATGCCACACCGTTGGGTCCCGTCGCAACCTTCTATGCCTACGGTGTGGGGAGCGCCCAGATTTATAACCCAATCACCGGGAATACCATTACTTCAGCGCTCTCGACGGATGGCTTCACCTTCGTCGAATACGATTTAGCCGATAGTAACGGCAGTCGCTCCTTCACTCGTTGGGTGCCGCCGCAGGCAGTGGGTTTAGTAATCGTTCAAAGCTTCGATGCGATGACGGATAGAACGTCCGCCATTTTCATCTTTTAGTTGTAGACTGGTAAAAACAATACTTATGTTGGCTTCCCTCTTGATTCTCAGCTCCGCAGCGCTTCTCCCTCAACAAAGTGCTCCGTTTACCATTCACAAGGCGACCACGGCAAAATCGGCGGGAACTTTCAGTCCGGTTTCAGGCTTTGTTTCCTCGAAACATAATCGGGTTGGCAACGCCGAAGTTCTGAATAACGCGGTTCTTTCTCAATATTACATGTTGGGTCCCGGTCCGGATCAGGAATGGGTCGACAACAACATTCTTTCGGACTCAACCGGAGATGGTGAAGAATTAGTTGACGGATTTGAGTTCCTTTATTGTTCGACCGACACCAACCCCAACGGCGTTTGGACAACGATCACGATTTACGACGAATCCGTTTACTGCCAAGGCCCAACCAACTGGCCCGTTGCTGACTGTTCTTACCAGGTATATGGCTTGCCGGGCAGCAGCAACGGCGCTACCGAATGTTGGAAGGTCTTGGTCGACCTCGCCGGCGGTTCGGAGTGCTCGTTGACCGACGGCCACGGCGGGCATTGTGGTTGGGGCTCGATTTGGGATAACCCCAACACCGGGCCATGGCTGGCCAGTGGTGGAAAAGGTCAAACTCCAACTTACACCTGGTTTGATCACACCCAACCTCCTGGAAGTGCTTTTCAAGGATGTCAGTCAATCACCGGTTCGTCGGCAACCGGATTTTGCATGACGATGTATGCGTCGTTGGAAGAATGCGGCATGTGCTTATTCGTCAATGGAACCCCTGGCGGCATGATGTCGTTCGATATCGCAGGTGCGACACCTGGTGGGCTTATTGCATATATGCGCGCTTTCGGCCGGGGTAGTCATCAGGAATTCAATCCGATCACCGGCAACATAGTTACGACCGGGCTGTCCAGCAATCGTTTTGAGATTTCGCACATCGGTGCAACTGATGGAACCGGACAGTACTCATTCGCCACCTTTGTCCCCGCCGCAGCCGCGGGTTTAGTCTCCGTTCAAGTATGCGACGCATCTACCGACGGGCAGACTCAGGTGGAGGATCTTTAAGCTTAAATTTACGGCAAGATCAGCAACGTAAAGACTTCGTTGGCGTTCGCCGGCAAATTAAGTTGCGAAGTGTGAGTGGCCAGAGTGGACTGAGGTTGTTCGACTAAGTTGGCGCGTTGAATGCGGCGCACGGTTTGCGGCAGGGTGAGTTGGATGTTGCCGCCGGATGGGTGTGCGCGCAGACGGACGACGATGCGGTCACCGGTTTCACTGAGTTTGATTGCGGTGACGTCGGCGGGGCCGGTTAGGTCGAGGTAGCTTTTTTGCGGAGGAATGGCGACGCCGCCGCTGCTGGAACCCATGCCTTGAGTGACCCATGCGTAAAGCGGTTCGGCCATGTCGTGTTGCAGCGCGGCGCGAGTTGGGGTTGCGTCGGTGGAATTGCCAAAGCGCGCGATGAATTCGAATTCGGTGATGTCGGGCAAGCCGGGTTCGACGTCGAAGTCGACGATGGCACCGCCTTTGACCATTCCTTGATCGTGATGGCGCGTGAGTTTGAATCCAAGTGCGGTTTCGTCGGACTCGATGATGGTGGCGGGTGCGCCAGTCATTTCGCCGAGTTCTAAAGTTGGGGCGTCGAGCGAAGTCACCGACAGCCATCGACCATTTGCACCGTGCAAGATTCCGCCGGTTGCACAACCAAAGTGTGATTGCGTTGCCTCGGGCAAGTTATCGATACCGGGCTGATAAAAGCCGTCGGGACCGTTGACGGTAAGCGTGGTCGGCGCAGTTAGTGTTGCCGGGAAGGTCACTCCATAATGACGCGAGTGATCGTCGTAGATCACGTGCGGCAATTTGGAATCGGCTATCAATGCAGTCATGTCCAAGCGCGGCGTCAACTCGGGGCGGCCACTGCCGGTGTGGTGCAAGCGATACTCGCGGAGCAAATCTCCTGCTGGGTCGTAAACGCGCGCGCGGCGGAACAACTCTGCGCTGCTTTCCATTTCGATGGTCACTGGCGCCGGGTTTTCTTTTTCCGCTTGACTGAAAAACACCTCCAAGTGCATGCCGGCCTCGATGCCGAAAAAATCGTAATCAGACGCCGCGTCAATCCACTGCTCGCCGGTCATCGCATCGATCAGTGAAGTCGCAACGCCGGTGGATGGATCCAAAGTTAACTGCATCGCACCCACGGTGAATTGATTGCCGGCGCTCCACGTCGGCGGTGCGGGAGTGGTTCCGCCGCTGCCGATTTGGAATCGCTTCCAGCCGTGCGCGGGAAGGTCGACTTCAACTGCAAGTGTTGTGCGGTTGGAATCCAACCAACGAAAGATCGGGTCGGGGCCGCCCGCGGGATCGATCAATCGCAAATCGGCTGGTTGAGGCGCGCCGCAATCCACGTCGAAAACCGCGGTGCGTGCATGTCCAAGTGGATTGAAGAACACCAATCCCGCTTCACCGATCGGCACTAACTGCGGCGCAAAATCGGCCAGCACTTCGTCACGTTCACGCGCGGTCAGACCGCGGCAACTGGTCGCAATGCGGACGAAGTCTTCGTTTTCATCATTGACCTCATTTTCAGTTAAATGCCCGGGCCAACCGGTGCCGCCGCCTGAGTGCTCGTCGAAGACCAGCGACTTCTTCCACGCGTTGCGAATCGGGTTGTCCGGATACTTGCGCTGAATCTCCAACCGCGCTTGCATGCACAGCGCTTCCACTTCGGTCAACGACGCGCGCGCACGCCGCACCATCGCGGTGGTCGCCGGAGTGACCGCGGTGACGTCGTCCCAATTGCCGGAAGCATCGCCGGAATAGGTCGGGTAGACGTCGCCATACTTGCTTTGAATGTGCTCAAAAAATTCGTCCACCGTCGCCAACTTAATCTTCGGCGAAGTGTGACTGTTGTTCCACTGCACCGCCAACGATGCCATACCGCTATTCGGGAAAGTGTCGTCGAACGCGCGCAACACCATGACTGCGTCATAGGGATAACCGGCGGCTTCATACTCGGCGATGCGCGCCGGAACTTGAACGTTTGCGTTGGCCAAACTGGTCAGCCCCCAATCCAAAAAACCTTCGGGGTAACTGCCGTAACTGATCCACGTCAACGTGCGCGAACCGTCGCGGCCCTGCCACCAAAACGGCCGATCGGCGAGCGGAATGTCGGGCTTGCCGCCGAAGGAGTTATTCGGCCCGAGCACGGCATAAGGCACACTGGAATCGGCAAGCACACGCGGCATCGCCCAAGTGAAACCAGGCACGTCATTCAAAAACGCCGCGGTCGGTCGATGCTGCAAAAACTCCCCCGCCCGACGCGCTTCGAGCGCCAGTCGCTGGAACTGTTCCTCGCCACAATTACCGGAGTGCAAGTTGGTGTAATTCGCGCCGAAGTCCATGCGCCCTTCGCTTAGCCGTTGCTTGAGTCGCTGAATGTCGGCGGTGGACGCGCGCTCGAGGAAACAATCGAGTTGATACGTGGTTTCGATGGTCCACTTGAAGTCGCTGCGCTGATCCATCAGATCCAACGCGGCAATGGTGCGGTCGTGGTTGCGCTGCTCCATCACATGCGGTGCGGCGTCAAAACCGACGTCGGCGTGGCAGAACTCGATCACATAAAGCGTCTCGATTCCGTCGACCTCGCGCGTCTGCCCCGCCGCCGGGGCCAGCGCAGCGCAGGCAGCCAAGGCGGTTGCAGTCATCCAAGCAAATGGGGAAGTCGCTAGGAAATCGGAGGTGCGCATGAGTTCAGGATAAGCCACAATCGCGCAGCCCGCCGCTCAATCCAATTCTTCCCGATCGGGAATTTTTCTGGCTAGCGCCACCCGAAGCCCAGCTTTATTCCCGTTCGGGAATTTTTATCCCCCGAAGCCCGTTTTCCCGTGATATATTCCCGAACGGGAAGATGAAACTACTCTCAACCGAGCAAATCGGCGCCTCCATTCGCCAACGACGCCGCCAGGCAAAGCTGACCCAGCGGGAGTTGGCGCTCAGCTGTGGCGTCGGCCTTCGCTTTTTGATCGAGCTGGAAAGGGGCAAGCCCACCTGCCAAATTGGTAAAGCCCTTCAGGTCATGCGCGCACTGGGAATTAGCCTGAGCGTCGACGTCCCCGACCATTTCGCGACGAGGGAACACAATGGCTGAATTGGCGGTCTGGATTTTGGACATACGCGCCGGCGTACTTACCCAAGGCGACGACGGCCGCATGTCGTTTGCCTACTCCCCCGCTTACTGCTCCGACCCAAACGCTTCCCCGCTTTCACGGCTATTACCACTGGGCGAGCAGGCCTTCCCAACCAAAACTACACGCGCCTATTTCGCCGGAGTCTTGCCTGAAGAAGGAGTCCGGATTCGCATCGCCGAGTTGTTGGGGCTGAGCGCCGACAATGATTTCGCTTTGCTGGAAAGGATTGGCGGAGAATGTGCCGGAGCCGTGAGCTTGCAAGCTATGGACTGGCACCCGGCGGATTTCGACCGACCATCCTTACGAAAACTGGATGACGTCACCCTACTCCACCTCATGCGCGAGTTGCCGGCACGCCCGCTGATGGCCGATGAAAAAGGCGTGCGTCTTTCGCTTGCCGGTGCGCAAGACAAGTTGCCGGTGGTGGTGCATGATCGATCCATTCATCTTGCGCTGAGCGAAACGCCGAGCACGCATATTCTCAAACCTGAAGCCCAGCGCTTTCCCGGATTAGCCGCAAATGAGACCTTTTGCATGCGGTTGGCTCGCGCCGTCGGTTTGCGGGTGGCGGACATTGAGTTCGGCAGCGTTGAGAATCAAAACTACGTTTTAGTCAAGCGATTTGATCGCACGGTCGACGAAAGCAGGAATGCCCAGCGATTGCACCAAGAGGATTTTTGCCAAGCACTTGGCTTCCCGCCGGAGCGCAAATATCAAGCGGAGCATGGACCGACGGTTAAGGATTGCATCGAGTTGATTTGGGATTGGTCCACCTTCCCGGCTTTGGACTTGCGTGACTTTGTGCAGTTATTGGTCTTTAACGTGCTAATCGGAAACGCCGACGCTCATGGCAAAAACTTCTCGTTTCTTTATACGGGGAGTGAACGCCGAATTTCCCCGGCTTACGATCTGGTCTCGACTCTGGCGTGGCCGGAATTGACCACGTCCGCGGCGATGAAAATTGGCGGCTGCTCTTCCATCAATGCATTCGGTGAAGGAGATTGGAAAAAGCTGGCCGACCAAGCCCAGCTATCTTGGGTTCAAGTTCAGGAGTGGTTGATCCAAGTGGCCACCGAGGTCATAGATGGTGCGGCTGTAGTCGCCAGCGAACTCGCCGAGATTGACCCAGTCAGGACCCGCGAATTCGCAAATGTTGTAGAGCAGCGCGCATCCAAATTGCTCAGCCAATTCGGATAGTTCAGGACCGACCGGGGATTCGCGCGTGACCTACAATCCGGCCGCGATGACTAGCCTGTTCCTCACCCAAGCCCACGAAGCCAGTGGCCGTACTGCCATCCTCGAAGAAACCGAGGGCTGCATTTGGCTTTACGTCACCGCACCGGGGTCGCAGGACCCGGAATTGGATTGCTGGCTGGCGAACACCATTCCGTTTGCCGACATGCCCGAGCTTGATTACTTCCGCGGCTGGCAGTTGCCGCCACCGGTGATTGAAGATTTCGCCGGTCCGGACGCCGTGATGACGAATCCAGGTGCCAGTCAGTGGCAGCTGCAATGGAGTGACGACGGTTCCTCCGCCACTGCAATTTGCGACGGCCATCCCGTCGGCCGCATCAATTTGAATCCGCCGCAATCGCTGTCGGTGCACCTAGAGAAATCCGGCCCGTGGGGAGACCCGTGGGTACAAGGCGAGTAACCGGTTAGACCCAAACAGCGCCGCCTGCGATAATCCGCCCATGCCCATTCCCCTCCAAGACGGTTGGCTTTACGGCCCGGTCGACTCGCGCCGCTACGGACGGAGTTTGGGGGTCAACCCCCTGCCGCTGGACCGCAAGCTGTGCTCGCTGGATTGCTTGTACTGCCAGTACGGTTTCACGCGCGCGCAAGAGGTCGCCGGTCGCGCCGAGGTGCCGTCGATGGAAGATTTGGCTGCGGCGTTTGATCGTGAATTCGAACGGCTGGCCGCAGCGGATGACGTGCCCGATCGCATTACGGTTGCCGGGAATGGCGAACCGACTTTGCATCCGGATTTTTATGAATGGAGCCGCACGCTGGCCGAAGCGCGCACCAAGCATTTTGGATCGGGTACTCAGATCGGTTTACTGACCAATGGTCTGCATTTAAATAAGGCCGACGTGATTGCCGGCATGAAGGAGTTTTACGACGAACCGGCGATCAAGTTGGAGTGCGGAACGCCGGAATGTTTTGCCGCGTTGTACCAGGTTTCGGCTAAGGGTTTGCAGCGCACGTTGGATGGTTTGGATGAGCTGGATAGTTTTGTCATTCAGGCTTTGTTCATCCACGGCCCCACCGCCGACAACGCCGCGCCGGATGAGGTCGCTGCATGGTTGGAGCATTTGCAGACCTACAGCGACAAGATTCGTCACGTGGAGATCTATACGCTGGATCGCCCCGCAGCTGACCAATCCGATGCTGAACGCGTCCGTGTCGCGCGGCTGAATGAGATCGCTGATCAAGTCCGTGCGCTAGGCTTAACCGCTGAGGTTTTCGCGCGGGAAGAAGATGTGTGATCGATTTCTAATCTTCTGGACGTGTCCACCAAGTCAAGCAGACCTGTGTAATTCCCATTAGGCGTGTAAATAGAAGGATCCAGAATCAGCTTCTTGACAAACTAGAGGATTTCAAATGACTACACCAAATCCAGCAAGTCGAACCATCCAACAGCATCGGAAGATGACTGTTGCACTTGGCTCATGCTTCCTTATTTTAACGCTACTTTTTCTCCCACACGGCGTCAGAACATCTACGGATACAGTCTTCATGGGCTTTCGCTTCTTCCTAAGCGAGGTGGTTCGGATTCACTGGCAAGTCCTCATGCTGGAGTGGGTAATTTTGGGGATAATCCTTGGAACTTACTATTACTTGAGAATGCCTCCGCAAGAAGATGGCTGACCCGTGAGTGTAGACAGCCGTTCAGCCCAACCTATCTAAAATGAACAATGCAAAGAGAGTGGTTTTGATATCTAATGAGGGGTACGACAAGTTTCATGACCGTCTGCTGGAGTCTCTCATCGAGCGGGGAATCAAATTGTTTTGTGCTGTCGGCAAAGATTGCGAACTTTGGCACGACATAATGGATGAACTGCTCGTTGGCGATGGAACTAACCCGAACTTTGAAGTTATGACCACATGGCATCCGGAGGAGTCCGTCGATGAGGTTGTCGAATTTGCCAAAAACTTTAGCCTAGAAGCTTCACCAGACGTTGAGATAATTGAAGTCTAGCTTATCGTCTTTGACACGCGGTTAGCTGAACGACTCTTCTTCTCGGCATGAAATTGAAATGGCAAACAGGGACAAGAACCTCCCAAAGGGTTGGCACTATTTGCTGACCAAGAGAGCCGCGCTAAAACTTCTGAGAGGTGTAGACCTTGATTCTGCCAATGTCATCTGCACAGGCCCCTCTTACTCAGAAAAGCCGGATTGGACCTGGCTCACTCCATGGCCGACGAAAAGCTACCGCTTTGGAAGTGCAGTCCTGATCCGCAGTGGAAGCGAGCGGGAGATTCATCTTGAGTTGGAGGGCTTGAGGGAAAAATCCATTGGAGAGGAACGGGCTGAAATCCTGGAATTCTGCACGATGAAATTCTCCAATTGGCTTAGGCAGCACCCTCCATTGCCCGAGACCGCCCCTAGGGAGGAAGAACGGTTTTCATTCGAGTTCCAACGCGTGCGAGAGGATGGAAGCTTAGTATTGGAGAACGCCTGAGGAAGCGCTGAAATAACCGTTGTCGAAACGAACAGGAGCAAAGATGTCGCACATTGCCAATACCCCACAGCCACCCTACTACGCGGTGATCTTCACATCTCATCGCTCGGAAGTGAACGATGGTTACGGTCCTATGGCAGATCGAATGGTTGAACTGGCTTCAAGACAACCAGGATTCCTGGGCATTGAGTCCGCACGAGATGGCGTCGGAATTACGGTTTCGTATTGGGCGGACCTTGAATCCATCAAGCAATGGAAGGCAAATTCCGAGCATCAAGTTGCCCAAAAGCAGGGGCGGGAAAAGTGGTATTCCTCATTCAAAGTTCGAATATCGAAGGTAGATCGCGACTACGGAATTTAACTTAATGCTAAAGTCATCCTGGCTACATTGACCTCCACCGTTACCCGATGAAAGACCTTCCAGGAATTGACGAAGACGGCAACCCCAAAAACGGCCCCTTTTAAACGTTTTTCAAAAACGGACTCGTCTCTTGTGAGGGAGAGTTCGACAACGGGAAGAAATCGGGGAAGTGGAAATACTTCCTCAACAATGGCCAAATGCAGTCATCGGGTCGATATAAGGACGGCAAAATCGTCGGTCGATGGAAATGGTTCTTCAAGACTGGCGAGCTGCGTGGAACTGGTGGTTTCGACGATGACGAGCAGAAGCATGGTCTTTGGAAGCGCTACCATTCGAATGGCCAACTTTGGGACGAGGGTCGTTTTGAACACGGCAAGAAGAAAGGGACTTGGAAGGTCTATGACGAGTCCGGCAAGTTGCAAAAGGAGCAATCCTTCAAGTAAGGAATCGCCTCCGTAAACCTGAAATGGAACGGAGGATCTTCCAAATCTACACCCAGGGGCACTCAACGAAAATTGCCATTGGCAGCAACTGAAAGAAAAATGGGCTTTGCAACCGACGCACTTTTTGAGGGACTCCTCTACTTTATTGGAGTCGCTCTTTGGTATACGGGAAAGGGCACTCTATACGTCTTGACCTTGGGCCGAAGAAAATCCAACCCGGCAGGTTTGTTCGATGTGGAGCCGGCATTTGACATCTACTTTCAGGTGAACACTCTGGTTGGCTTGGCGATTTGGATTGGCGTAGTCAAGCTAATCTTTTTAGTGATTTAGGGAAGCCAGGAAAAAGGTTGAAAACTGCCCGCTGAAAGTTAACACAACGCCTGAAAAATGATCGGACTCATTATTCTCATCGCGCTGATCCGGATTCTCCAGATCACCCATAGCCCACTTCTGTGTGCAGGGATTAACACAGCCCTTGGATTCCTATTCGGTTTTCTCGACGAAATGACGTTCATCGCTCGAATCGGCTGGGGCGTTTTTGACTTCGGCTACTCCTTCCTTTTCTTTTACCTGCTGAACCAAGCGGAGGAATTTTCCAAAAAGTGGTGGGCGATTATCCTGGGCTTCCTGGTCCTTCCGTTCGCTCTTGCCCTCGCGGGAATTTGATTGGCTAAGGGATAGGGCAGCAAAAATTTGAAACCATGGATCGAAAATCAAGATGCTGTGATCGAATGAAGTGGGAATGGGAGTACGTATGCCCCGAGCACCACGACCCAGCTCAATGCCCCGACAAGCTGATCGCCTTCAGCGAGGGAGGGACGCCGGTTGGGCTGTGGGTTCATGATGGCGGAAGTTCATATATTGAAATTCAATGGTGCCCTTGGTGTGGGGAGAAGATCGAGCAATGACCATGCATGATCAGCAACCTGTCCCCGCAACGATACGGATGGAGCTAAAGGATGCTTTAAACGACGGTGAAGGACTCATCTCGTTGTCCACGACCCTGCATTCAGAAGGACTCATCCTGCGTGAGCCCAGCGACCTACGACGCAACCCGGATCAACCAACTCAGCTAGATCTGATTTGCACCTTTGTTGACTCGCACACCGCCGGTACGTGGTTGCAAAATCCAGCCATAAAGAAGTACTTCGGCGAGATCTTCGCTGAGCAACTGGTTGGCATGCCGGAAACCATCCGGGCAAGAGGGGTATTGTTTGAATTGGATTCCGACCGCAATTGCGGCTGCGAGAAATGGCCTAGCTTTATTCTTCAGCCGGATCCGATTCAGTCATTTAGCCCGGTGATTTGCGGTGGGTGTTTATCGCCGATATCCACTTACCGAATCACCCCCGACATTCCGCTCGAGCCCTGGGCGCGAATTTACGAAAGGGTCTACTGGATTTGGCTGGATTCCGGGACCTTGGAGTCGTGGGCGGAAACCGAGTTGGAGGGCATGGAAAGTGAGCTGAACCGAGAAGCCGTGAAGATCACTTCAAAGTTGGCAGAGTTCTATTCCGTTGAGGCATATTTCTCCATTTGGACCGAGGACCCCTACATGGTCATTCAATGCCCCTGCTGCGGCAACCCTGGAACGGAATCACCATGGGCATCACACCCGCGGGTATGCAAGTCTTGCCTGGTATGCTTTGGAAGTGCGAAATTGGATACAGCCAATTAGCCAATGGCTATTTGAACCGTGAAAGCAACCCGCCAAATCAAAACCATCCTTGGGAGGATCAGGTTTACGGCATCTATCGCGGGCGACGACACCGCCGGCAGCAGGCTTTCACTCGAAGTCTTTCCGTATGACCCAAAGCTGCTGAAGGAGCACTCGGTTCAACGCAGCCGCGCCATTCTTCTTCGAGCAAAAGTTGCGAATGAGTCGCAACTCGAATTCGAATGCGAGCTTGACGAACCCATCAAAGGCCAACCGGCGTCGGGTCAATATTTAGACGCACAAGAATGGATCTACAATTCCTCGATTCTTGCAATCGGAACTGATGACGCGGAAATGCTTGAGATGCGCTTCCCTCAGTTAAGCCTCGATTCCGTTGCAGTGTATCCTGTTGAATACAAGCAAAGTGGATTCAAAATCAAGCTGGAGAACATCCCAAAGAACTCTTCTATATCCCTGCACTACAACATAGCTGAAGGCACATACATCGGCCCAGATGACGAGTCCGCCAACTTTGCCGTGGATCCACAGCACAACTGGATATTGTCATCCGCCAATTCCCGTTTCAGACGAACGATGCTGTGGTCCAGCACGATTTCAGTCATGGGATTCTGTGGCGCGTTTGGAATTTTGAAATTAGCCTTCTTTCAGATGGAGGAGGTTGACATCTTCTTTATTAAAACTTGGATGAGCGTTTCCGGATTGGAGGTTTTAATAACCGGGACCCTGGCAAGCGTGCTTATTACAAAAGCCATTCGCCAAAACTGGAGACGTGCCTTTTGCACCCTATACGCAATACCAGCAATTGTGACGGGGCTGTATGGGCTCTTTGCAATTTACTGGCTCGGGATTTGCGCTTGGTTCCTCATCTTCGCCAAGCACGACGACATCATTATCCTCCATAACGTTTAGAATGATTCAAGTGCTCGACAGAATATTGGGTTCGGATCAAGTCCCCCTTCCCCATGTCAGTCAGCCATAGTGCCTTTCATTGTGCCTGTTGCGGCAGACCTACGCTTTCGGCCTCATCGCACGACACCTACGAAATTTGCTCCGAATGCGGATGGGAAGATGACCCGGCACAATTTGCAAACCCGGACTTAGAAGGAGGAGCAAACTCTAAATCATTGAACCAGGCCCAAGCAGATTTCAGGCGCCAGCTCCACGACACCAACCGAGGCCCAAGTAGCGAGACAATGTTTATGAAACGGTTCCCTTCCAAGCGCCGCTTCATGTACATGCTTTGCTTCTTTTGGAGTGCATTTATTCTCGGGGCTTTTCAGTCGGACACCTTTGGCTTTCACCTGGATGACCTCGAGCCAACAGCCGTCATTTGGCTGTTTTGTGGATGGCCGGCGCAGTTGGTAATCGGTATCCTTACCGAAGGAAACTCAGCAACCAAACTTCGGGCTGCCGCAGTCTCATTGGTCGCTTCGTTCGTCTTCGTCTGCGTTTATCTCAAAATCGACGAAGAAGTCTTCCGGCTGCAACACCAAGCCAACTGGCTGGAGTCAAACTGGCGCGAGCGATGGTGGCCGTACCCAAGCATTTTGGTGTACGAAGAAGTGGAGGACGGTTGGTACATTTACTATGCCACGTAAATACTGCAGGATGGCAAGCTCTCGACTGAACCACCTCGCGACGGCAATCTCCATTGGATTGCTGGCCTTTTTGCCACAATGCTCGAAAGGTGTAAGGTCGCCAGTCGAATTAGCCATAGAGCCGGAAGAATGGGCAGGCGAATATGTTCGAAATGCCGGCTTGGGCGTTTGGACACTAACTCTATGGGCGGACGGGAATTTTACTGCCGGCGAATTCTGCTGTGTTTCGATGGCTCATGATTTGAGCGGGACCTGGCGAGCGAGCGCGAATCAGATCGAGCTTACACCTGACTCAAGCCATTCAATTTCCGACCAAACCCCTACAAAGCTCACCGCAATCGTTTTTGAAGGCGTTCACTTCCTCCTCCCGACGTCTACTCCTTCACTAGTAAAAGCATCGGAAGACTTATATTTCGACGCATACGTCAAGAAAAGCGATGCACCGCCACGGAACCGGCGTGATCAACTACGTGACAAATACGTCAACCTCTTTGACAGCAAGAATCCCCAGGAGGAAAGATGGAGCAAATGAGTGATTTCCTATATTCGATACAAGGCATAGCTGCAGCCGTGGGCGCAGTTTTATTTTGGTTTCTGTGGCGAGCCATTGCTACATCCGAAAGAAGCGGCTCCAGTCACACTCGAATCAAGGTTTCATGCGGATTACTTTTTGGCCTTCTATTTCTCTCCTTGGTGCACGGGTATCAAACCAATAGGGGCATTGAAGCAAGCCATAAATTTGAGATTAACGCCATGCCGTCATCCTCGATGGAATTTTGGGGACTGACTGGATCGCTGAGTTTTTTGGTTCCGAACACGGCTTACCTGTATCAACGTGACTCCAAAGGGCTTCGAAACCTATTTCGAGCGACTCACTCGGGCATGAATTCGGTTTTGGAAGTCGGGACCGACAGACCCAATTCGGAAGTCCAGGCAGCCGTAACCCAATTCGTGAACAACGTCGATGCCGCTGCCAAGGAAATAGAAATAAAAGATGGGCCAGATCTCGCGGAGGAAAAGAAAGCTCTGGCAGAGGCTCGAGCTCGGCTTTTGGATGGATCTTGGACTGGAGAGAACGACCGGCAAGGGTCCAACCGCGAAAAGTTATTCAGCGCTTTGGTGGAATTCTCACGTCTTACCCTTGAGTACAACGCCGCAGGGTCACAAATCCGCGTCGACTTTGCAACCGATCAAATGACTGAATCTTGGACTGATTTCGAAACTCTTCTAGAAATGGGTGGTGAAGATTGACGGGTTAACCCACTGCGCAAATATTCTCTATCCGCCGAGTCATGTTCCTTCTCGGCTTTCTGTGGACAGCCTTCGTACTCGGCATTCCCCAGTCTGACACCTATGGCTTTTATGCGGAAGACGTATGGATTTCCGGATTATTCTGGTTGGTTATGGGATGGCCGGGCGCGCTCATCGTGGCAATCTTTTCCAAAGGAGAAGCCAAGGCAAAACTCAAATCCACTGCGCTATCCATTCTTGTCGCATTCATCTGCGTGAACCTCTATCTAAAGATCGACGAAGCGATTTTCGAACTGCAACACCAAGCCAACTGGCTGGAGTCAAACTGGCGCGAGCGATGGTGGCCGTACCCAAGCATTTTGGTGTACGAAGAAGTGGAGGACGGTTGGTACATTTACTATGCCACGTAAATGCCCCGACCCATGCATCCCGATCAAACCATTCAAATTGTCAGTTGCCACGCCGAAGGCGAAGTGGGCGACGTCATTGTGGGCGGGATTGAACCGCCGCCGGGGAAGACGATTTGGGAGCAGCGCGCATTTGTGGAGCGGGATGAACGTCTGCGTAATTTTGTGCTGAATGAACCGCGCGGTGGGGTGTTTCGGCATGTGAATTTGCTGGTGCCGGCGGTGGATCCGCGCGCGCAAATGGGTTTCATCATCATGGAGCCGGCCGACACGCCGCCGATGTCGGGGTCGAATTCGATTTGCGTGACCAAGGTGCTGCTGGAAACCGGAATCTTGCCGATGCAGGAACCCGAAACCACGATCACGCTGGAGGCCCCCGGCGGTCTGGTGGAAGCGCGCGCGCAATGTGCCGACGGCAAGGTGCAGTCGATCACCATCACCAACGTGCCGTCCTTTGCCGATCGGTTGGATGCCAAATTGGAAGTAGAAGGACTCGGCACTCTCAGCGTCGACACCGCTTATGGCGGCGATAGTTTTGTGCTGGTCGACGCCGCAGAAGCTGGGCTTGAAATCGATCCCAATCATGCACGCGAAATCGCGGAGCTGGGCGTGCGCATCACCAAAGCGGCAAACGAACAACTTGGATTCCATCACCCCGGCAACGCCGATTGGGATCACATTTCGTTTTGCCAATTCACTCAGCCGTTGACCCGCGACGGTGACGTACTCACCGGGCAAAACGCGGTGTCGATCATGCCCGGTAAAGTCGATCGCTCACCCACTGGCACCGGATGTTCGGCGCGCATGGCGGTGATGCATGCACGCGGCGAGATGGGTTTGAACGATCGATACCACGCACGCTCGATCATCAACTCGGAATTCCGCTGTCGCATTCAATCGCTGACCGAACTCGGCGGCAAAGCTGCCATTATTCCGTCCATCGCCGGACGTGCGTGGATCACCGGCACCTATCAGCACCGGCTCGACCCAACCGACCCGTGGCCGGATGGTTATCGGCTGAGCGATACCTGGCCAAAGCTGGGCTGACCCAAGCGAAATCGGAAGAATCGGCGCTCTAAGCCCGCCCGGCACAGAATTTTTCGCTGGCACGTTACCGCGGGGATGTCTACAACTATAGATGGTCGTCTACACCTGTAGACAGGCCAAGCTACCTTCATGTCCCCCCGCACCCAAGAAGATCCAACCCCCGCCGAGTGGAAAGTTCTTTCCCTAATCTGGGAAGAAGGCCCCCACTCCGCCCGCGAAGTCATCGAAGCCGTTGCCGCCGACACCGATTGGTCCAGCAGCACCGTCAAAACACTTTTGCGTCGACTGGTCGACAAGAAGCTGCTGAAAACGCGCAAGGTTGGAAACAGCTTTCTTTACTCGGCGGTCGGGTCGCCGATGCGCTTTTTGCAACGCGCCGGCGATTCGCTCCTTCAACGCACAAGCGAAGCCACCGTGGGTCCGCTGCTCGCGCACTTGGTGAAGTCGGGCGATCTCAGTCGCGACGACCTTGAAGACTTGCGCTCCTTGGTCGACCAATTGGCGGAGGATGCCGAATGAGCGGCTTGATCCAAATGTGGAATGCCGCCGCGGCGGGCTGGGGAGAATGGCTGCTTTCGTCTGCCATTCAATCCGCCGCCGTACTCGGAATTGTGCTGATGGCATGGCCGATGCTGCGAAAGCGCATATCAGCGCACTTTGCTTACGCGTTATTCCTGCTGCCACTCATCCCCCTGGCCGCACCATCTCATGGATCGATTTCGGTGAAGATTGGGAATGATTCCAATTGGTCGCAATACGTGCCGAACGCATGGATCGAAGGAACGCAGCCGGCGTTCCATTCCAACGCCATCGCCGACGGAAAGAGTAGTTCGTTCGTCAGCCCAGCATTATCTCAATCATCCGCGACTTCCACAGCCAATCCCCCGGAATCGTCCACCCCCGCCCACGCCTCGGCCTCGATCACGCCTACCGTCAGCGCGTGGGTCTTCCTGATATGGGCAGTCGTCGGTATGGGTTTGTTGATCACATTTGCTCTTACCCAAATCCGGGTAAGCAAACAAATCAAGCGATCCAAAGCAGTCGCCCCCGACGACGAACTGCGCATCCAAACCATCCTTCGCAAGCTCGACGTCACCGCAAGCTTCATCATTCGCGAATCACCAATGGCCAGCAGCCCTGCGCTTTGGGGGATACGTCGGCCGTGCTTGTTATTCCCACCCGGACTCTTACCGAAGCTTGATGATCAGCAACTGGCGTGGATCCTTGCCCATGAAGTCGCGCACCACAAGCGTTTTGATTTACTCGTCGGCACAACGCAACGCCTCATTCAAATTGTTTGGTTCTTCCACCCACTGGTTTGGTGGCAGGGTAAACGAATTGACCACTTGCGCGAGTGCGCATGCGATGAGGCGGCGCAGGCTCAAACCCAAACGCGCGGAAAAGAATGCGCCGAAGCCTTGCTGCAAGTTGCCGCACAGTCCAATTCTTATCCCACTCCACTGTTCGCCCTTCAAACCTTACACCACCACAAACAAAACATGAAACAACGCATTCTTCGCTTAATGAATGGAGACCGCCGTTCCCGCACCACGATGAAACCGCTCGCCATCCCGGTGCTGATTTTCGCCGCTGCGTTAAGCGCCACTTCCTTCAGCCTGCAATCCGATACCGCGCCACAAAACGCGATTGCCAAAGCGCAAACTTGGCTCATCGAACAGCAAAGCGCCGATGGCTCGTGGTCGGCCGGGCCTGATATGAAATCGCCAGCTGGTGAGTTCACTACAGTAGGCATCACCGGATTGGTGTTGATGAGTTTGGATCAAGCCGAAGCCGGAGTGGATGACGAAGCTCGTCGCAAAGCGATCGCTCAAGGATTGGAATATTTGCGCGAACCCATTACCGTTCCGAAGAAGTTTTATGGCCGCAAGCGCCCATTCCAAGCGCTGGCAAGTCATGCAGTGGCAACGCACGCTTGGCTGACGGTAAACCCGCAAGAGGAGAATGACGAATGGATGGCGACCGCCAAGAAAGCGGTCAAGGTGCTGGAGCAATCGCGCAATCCATATAGTGGTTGGGGATTTGAGTTTGAACCGACTGGGGACAACAACACGATCAATACTAGTTTGGCACTTCAAGCTGCGGCCGCCGCGCGCGAAGTGGGCATTGAGATTCCTCGCGGCTTCTATGAAGGTGGTGAGATGTTCTTCGAATCGATGCTCGACTCAAATAACGGCCGCATGGGTTACAGTCACAGCCACGCGGGGGACGTCCGCATTATTGAGAAGAAAAAAACGCATCCGGTTCAACACACCGAACTGTGCACGGCAATCGCAATGGTCGCTCAGTCCCACTGGGGATTAAACGTGGTCGATGAACCCCATTTGATGCAAGGCTTAGGTTTAATTGCCTCCAAGCGTCCGACTTGGAACTCCGACAATTCCAACGTTGACTATTTTTTCTGGTACTACGGCGCGCAAGCAATGAATTTGGTTGGCGGCGCGTTCGAGCAGAAGTGGCGCGAGGATCTACAAGAGGTTTTGCTGCCGCGCCAACTGGGCGGCGAAGGCTTGGATGGCGCATTCCCAGCGGTCGACGCCTGGAGTATGCCCGGCGCAACCATCCATGCAACCGTCATGGCGACCTTAGCCCTGCAAGCGGTTAACTAAGCTCGCCCACTGCGCGCAGCGCTTCCGAAATTGCCGCTTGGGTGTATGCCGAAGCGGCAGCGTCGGAATTGGCGATGGAAATATTTCCAATCGGCCGGCGCGCGATTTCATGCGGTGCTTCGCCGGGTTTGTATTTCGGATCCCACAGGTCCAAGTAACCATAGGAATATCCATGCGGCCAGCGATTGACGGTAATCGCAAGAATGTCGTCGGCGGCGCGGAAGCCGGTTGGGCCGAGCATGCCGTCGAGCACGGTGCGGACTTCGCGCTCGAAAGATTCGAACGGCGTTTCAAGAAGCGCCTGACGGGCTTCACGGAGTTGCTCGTGAATGGATAAGCCGCGATTGGGTGGCGCAGTCATCCCCCACAACATGACCGTCACCGGCTCGTCCGGATTGTCCCCCTGCTGATAGCCGCCGGTGTCGACGCCTTCGATGACATACATTTTTGCATGCATGCGACCCGGGCAGTAGGCGCCGCTGATGCCTAATTCATCGAATGCTTTGCCATTGCGCAAGAGCACATTGGTAACCAACATCGGATGTTTGACTTGGTTGCGCTGTGCTTGCTTTTGCGGTTCGGGGGTTTCGGGACAGAGATGCGGAATGATGGCGTGGAAGCAAGCTAATACGCAGTGCTTGGCCTTCACGCGCTGCACCTGACTTCCACGCACATAAGTCACTGCAACTCTGCCGTTCTGGTTTTGAGCTCGCACCACCGTCGACGACAACCGAACTCGAATCTTCGATTGCGGTTGATCCAGCTGGGCGTAATCAAATTTTGCCAACGCGACATTTTTTGCGGTGACATCGGCGGCAACTGCCGGGATCAATGAAGCCACCAGCAAGCGCGCGATCGACGCATTGCCATCGGGGAACATTGCGACCGCTTCCGATACTTCGTTGCCCATCGCCCGCCGTGCAGCTTTGCCGAGTATTTGCGCGCCAGGCAACCATGCGCCTAGTGCTTCGGCGGTGGACAGGCTGTGGGTTGGAACGCCCCAATAGCCGTCGGTAGCTTTGATGAATAATTCGACCGCTTCTTCAGGCAATTCGGCGTGCTGCGACAGAAAATCGGTGTAGCTGGTTTTGTAGAGCAGCTGATCGATTTGCTCTTCGGTCATATCCGCAGTGATGTCGCGCGGCTTTTGATAGAACTTCTTCAGCGCTGTGCGCGCCGATTCACTCATTGGGAAGTCGTCGATTTTGTTAGAAGTGAAAATATTGAAACCGTGAATTGAGAAGTGAGGGACTAAAACGTTTTTGCCGAAAGTCTCGGCATCGAACCAAATCGATGGGCGATCGCCGCCGTAAGTAAATTCCAATTTTTCACTCAGGCTCTCTGGGTCCACACCCAACTCATTCAAAAATGCGTTTACCTCGTCGTCAAACGAAAGGTGCTCCATATTCATCGTCCCACCCCATGACAGGCGCATCGTGCCGCCTTGATGAAACTCGTTGCGTTTGGCATGGCCGCCGAAGTCATCGTGATTGTCCAAAATTAAAATGCGTGCATCTGCCCCGAACTTCTTGCGGTATTGATAAGCCGCAGCCAAACCACTGATCCCACCACCGACGACAATCAAATCGTATTCTTCCTCTAGGTCGGTAGCGTCGTCGAACTGCATGCCATCGCGAGCAAAGGCGTGGGCGACTTCATACGAACCTGGGTGGGACCCGCGCATGCCGGTGCGGGTGGGCGGGTAACCCGGTTTGGGCGCAGGTGGCAGATCCATTGACGCCGCAGTAGCGGGGCTGCCATCGTTATTCGAGCCGCAGCCGCCAGGGATCATCAAGCCGAACGCGGCGAGACTGGCGCCATGAATGAAATCGCGGCGGGTGATGGATCGATTCAATCCAAGGTCTTTGTCGGACTTGCTCAAGTGGTTCTTCTTTTTTGACGAGACCTTCCTAGCATAGCGGAGGCTTGGTTTATGCTTGGCAGATGCCCCGCCGCAAGCCCAAATCCCCCACCGCGTCCTCCCAACTTTCACGCCGCCAGCTGCTGCAGGCCACCCTTGGGACTGCTGCCGCAATCACCGCCCCGACGCTTGCGCGAGAGCTGGGTGAGCCGGATTCGTCGGCCGCGGCAGATGGCAAAATCCGCATTGGATTGATCACCGATTTGCATCAGGACATCATGCACGACGGACCGGAGCGCATGGCGGCGTTTTTGAACTGGGCGGAATCCATCGGCGCGGATGCGGTGATGCAGCTTGGAGATTTTGCTTATCCCAATTCCGGAAATGCGTCGGTCATCGATCCGTTTAATGCCGCCGGCGGCCTGCACGTCATCGGCAATCACGACATGGATGCCGGACATACCAAAGAGCAATGCTTAAAGGTTTGGGGTATGCCGAGTCTTTACTACGCAACCGACGTCGCCGGTATTCGCGTGCTGGTTTTGGATGCAAATGAAAAGGGCTCGCCGACGCATGGCGGCGGTTATGTGAAGTACATCGGCAAGGAGCAGCAGGCGTGGATGCGCGAGCAACTCGAGTCGCAGGACGGACCGTTTTTGATCGCTAGTCATCAACCGCTGGCCGGTTCGCAATCCATCGACAACACCGATGAAATTCAATCGTTACTTGCTGAATTCGCCGACAAGATTTGGATTTGCATCAATGGCCACTCACACCTCGACCTGCTGCTGCGGGTGAAAAAGGTGTCGTACTTGCACATCAATTCGGCGTCGTATCAGTGGGTCGGCGGGAAACTTATTCACAACAGCTACGCCGACGAAATCCACAAAGCGCATAAGTGGATTCAATATACCTGCCCCTACCGCGAACCAATTTTCGCAGCTCTAGTTCTAGACCCCGCCGATGGGTCGATTGTTGTCGAAGGCCAAAGTGGATCTTGGGTTGGTCCATCCCCCGCCGCTTTGGGTTCCGACCCCGATCCTGCTATTCATCATGGTGAAGAGATCGTGCCGTGGATTCGCAATCGGCGAATCGAACGCGCAGGTGGTGGCTTTGCCGGCCTTGGCAAGCAGTCCGGCTAAGACCTACCCCAGTTTCAAAATGTGGTTCAGTGTTTGAACCACTGCCCTGACCTTGCCCGCATCCATGGCGTCGGGATGCGGCTGAGCAAATTGCTTGGAATCGTTGTCGTAATAACGGCCCGACGCCTCGGCAAATTCGTCGGACAGCGCCGCACGGCAAAGAATGTCGGCACCCACGCCAATATCGCCACCGGAAATTCCAAAAGCGTCTTGCACCATTTTGCTTCCAAGCAATGACCCAGGATTCACCGCAACCACCGACGGCTCCCCCGCAGCACGTGAGCTTCCTTGAGCAACCGAGTACATGGTGATCGCCAACTTACTTTGCGCATAAGCGTCGCCGTCGGCCAATGGAGTGTGGCCGGCCAGTGCTTGCAAGTCGACCGGAGCTTGGGCGGCCGACGAAAGGTTGACGATTCGTCCGTCACCATTCATTTGCGATCGCAGTCGATGACTGAGCAAATATGGAGCGAACGTATTCACCGCAAAGCGCACATCCCAGCCGGCGGCTGTTCGCGGCTGCGGCGTTTTATAAACGCCGGCGTTGTTGATCAGCACATCCAAATTGCCACACCCCGCGGCGACGTCCACCGCCAACTGTTCGACTTCGTCCATCCGCGACAGATTCGCGCGGAAAATGGCGCAGCTACCCGCGCCACCTTGCTCATTAAGCTGCGCCTGAACGCGCTGCAATTTTTCCGCACTGCGGCCGTGCAGCAAAAGTTGATGGCCCTGGGCAAACAGCGCCTGGGCAGTGGCCAAACCGATTCCGTCGGTGGCGCCGGTGATGAGAATGACTCGCTTCATGATTCCGCCCCTAGATGGGTTCTATAGGGTACTCAGTTTTGGCGCGCCTCCAAGTAGCCACATTTTTGTAAGTAGCCGCCAAAGCCGCCTAAGCTTAGGGTTTTCCTTACGATTTCCAGACCTATAATCCCTGCCAGATGTACCCCTTCCTCAAGTTCGCAGCGGTAGTTCTTAAGGCTAGGTTTCGGTCGCGGTTGGATATCCGCGACCAAAGTGTGCTGAAGTATTGGGCCGGGTTCATGGATGTGGATTTGTTCCTCGAGCTCAACAACGCGCGCTATTTGCACTACATGGAACTCGGCCGCTGGGACCTGTCGCAACGAACCGGATTCCTGAAGGTGATGCGGTCGAATAAATGGGGAGTTGCAGTCGGCGGCGCCAGCATTCGTTTTCGCCGACGCATTCCGCTATTCCGCACCTTCACCGTGACGTCGCAAGTGCTTGGGCACGACGATCGCTGGTTTTACTTCCTGCAGGAATTTCATTCGAAAGGGCAAATATGCGCGTCGGCACTGATGAAGGTTTGCGCGACGTCAAAGGAAGGATTGGTCCCTGCGACCGAGGTGGAAGCTGCAATGGGCGAAGGCTGGGGCGAAGCGTTGCCGGACTGGGTAACCGCTTGGATCGAAGCCGAAGGCCAGCGCCCGTGGCCGAAACGAGCTTAGTTCAGGCTTAACGCAACCCATTCGACGGCTAGGCGAGTCGGTCTATAATGCCGTCGATGCTTATTTCTTCGATTGTCAGTATTGCATTGCTCGCATCGCCCCTCGCACCCAATGCGCAGCAAGCTCCCCAAACTCCCGCCGCTCAAGTCGCCGACCGCACCGAACGAGTCGAGGGCGAGCTAGGCAAAAAGGTCGACGGCTACCTTCAGTCGTGCGAAGCGCTTGGTTTTCATGGCGCGGTTTTGGTGCAGAAAGGGGATCAAGTTTTGGTCCGCAAGGGATACGGCACTGCAAGGTGGGAAACCAATCGGCCGAATTCACCGACCACTCTTTACGACATCGCGTCGGCATCCAAGCAGATCACAGCCGCGGCAATTTTGAAACTGGAGTCGCAAGGCAAGATCGACACGTCGGAATCGATTGCCAAGTACTTGCCAAACGTTCCCAAAAAACACAAAGACGTCACCGTTTATCACTTGCTCACTCATACATCCGGGTTTTCACGGTATGGGCAAACCGGATCGGGCAAAGACTTGGAAAAGGCGTTGGCCAATTACTTGAGCGCCGAACGCAAAGGCAAAGCCGGCAAGCGATTTGAGTATTACAACGGCGGTTACGCAATGCTTGCAATGATGGTCGAGCACGTCACCAATGAACCATTCGAAAAATGGGTAAGCGACAACCTCTTCCAACCGGCCGGAATGAAGTACACCTACTTCATGGAAACCATGGGCATGGACGAAGCTCACTTGTCGGCGGCGTATAACAGTTACAAGCTCACAACCAGCTACATTCGAGGTTGGGGTTATCGCGGAATGGGCGGCGTCGTAACGTCGGTGGCGGATTTGGGGATTTGGTGCAATGCACTATTCAAAGGGAAGGTTTTGCCCAAGGACACACTGGAGAAAATGTTGACTCCGAATAAGGAGAATTATGGTTGTGGTTGGGTGATTACTAAAACCGAGGGCGGACGAAGGGTCATCCAACATGGCGGCAATGCCACTAGCTTTGAGTCTTACATTCGCTATTTCCCTGACGACGACTTGTTGGTGATTGTATTGACGAACCGCCCGGGTTGGCATTATCAGGTGGCTTGGGAAATCCCGACGATGATCCTGAATGAACCCCGGAATCAGCCGGCAATCCCTCAAGCTGCGTCGCTCACCGGCGGACAAATGAATGCTTTCTGCGGCGTTTGGGAAGACAAAGGCCGACGCATCGTGGTGCAGCCTCATGGCTATGGTTTTGAGATTGGTGCTTTGGACTATGAAACCAAGATGGCATTGATGGGGCGCAAGCCGGAAAAGCCGAACAAAGACTGGCCAAAGAAGAAGGAGGTCGAACGACTTGGTGAATTGGGAATGGAAATCGTCGCGAACTTGCGAAAGGGAGATGTTTCCTTAATCAAGAAACACCAGGCAGCCTACATTCCGGAAAGTTGGTCGCAGACGATTTTGAATATGCTTTGGCCTGAGCACCTCGAACGTTGGGGACCCGTGAAGGATCAAGAATTCTTGAGTTCGCATTACGATCCGGATACCAAGTGGGTCCACGTTTGGATTCGGCTTAACCATGAAAATGCGCAGCGTTCCATCCGCGTCAGCTTCTTTGGCGATCGCATCAAAATTTTTAGCCTTGGTGCACCCAACTTCCCCTATGCCACGCAAATGATTCCAGTGGAAAGTGAATTCGCAGTGGCTTTTGATTATGGAGACAAGCCGCCGGCAACTCTAAAACTGAATCGCGGGCGGCTTGAACTGAAGTCACGCAGCGGCGCGAAATTTAAATTTAACTTGGTGGATTAACTTGAAACTCCAACCATTCGATTGCTCTGAAGTTGGTTGGAAAAGGGAAGGCCAATAAGCATGCGACCTCAAACCGCTTTGATCATTCCGGCAAGCTGCATCGCAACCGGGCTCATGGGCGTAGTAGAGGCTATTTCCTGGGGATACTGGGACCAACTTCTGGAATATTTTTTTGCTCCCTTCCTATTCTGTGGCTTGATTCTCTCCATAGGATCCATTTTGTCTCTGAAGGCTTCGCATTGGACCTTCCCCTCGAGCCGGTCCGCCTGGAAGCTTGTTTGGATTGCCTTTCCAGCAAACGCGGTGCTCGCAACAGCCTTGTATTCCACCGTTCTTGCATGGATCGACGAGTTTCTCGACGAGATGTATTTTTACGAGATAGAGAGCCCGGTCGTGTTTGCAATCTTCCTCTTTGCAACATATGGACTTCCCTTCTCAGCCTTTTGCTTTGCGACCTTCGCGATGCTTTGCAAACTCCTTAAAGTCCGCATAGCGATTTGACCCATGAAAATTGCCCCTCCCGATCGCCCTGGCCGCTATTTTTTCCTGATGTGGGCGTCGTTCCTTTCTTGCGCACTCGTTTCAGTGGTCAATGTAATTGTTCAAGAATACTACGACCAAATTGTGGAAGCGCTAATCCTTGGCGGCTTCCTGTTAGGGGTCTTAGTTTGGATCGTTGCCTCGGCGTCAATGAAAGTGGTCGGCAAGGTCATGCCAATTCGCAAACACAATCTAACCCCACTTGTTGCCGCAGCCATACTCTGCAGTTTGCTACTCAACGGCTGCGACACTCTTATCCTGATCGGGATTGACGAGGTCGAAAACGAGCTTGACTATTATGAACTCGAAACACTAATGGGCTTGTTCTTCTTCTACTTTCTCACGAAGAATCTCCCTATGGCTGTTCTGGCCTTTGGATTTGCCGCCATCTTCTGCCGCCTCGCCAAGGTAGAAATTTTCCCAAAACCCACCCCCTGATCCCTGGCCGGGCGCACCGCTACTGCTAACATGAATCCATGTCATTAAGCCCCGACTGCGAACGCTTGGTCAATGACCTACTCCCCTTCGCTCAGCAGATGCTCACTGAAAATGGCGAATTTTTCCCGTTTGGCGGAATCGTAGATCCGCAAGGTGAGCTGCAACACATCGGCGTGGAATCGGACGAAGAAGACACGCCTTCGGAAGAGATCATTGAGTTATTAAAAGACCACTTCAAAACCGGCGCCGCCGACGGCCAATTCAACGCCACGGCCCTGGTTTACGACGTGCTTGTGGTTCCGCCTGGTCAGGAAGACAAGCAAGACGCCGTCGCTGTTGCGCTCGATAGCCGCGACGGATTCTCAGGAGTTGCGGTGTTCCCGTACACCATTGATGCCGCGAATAAAGTCCAAATCGGCGAGCCCTTCGGCGGGCCCGGTGACGGCGACATTTTCGAAACGTGAAACTGAAAATTCTGGACTTCGGTCCTCGGCTGCTCAGAAGTTCCTGTCTGCTACTCGGAGCGATTTTCCTCGCGGGATGCGTTGCTCCGCAAGTTGAGCCGTTACAAGTCGTCCCCTACAAACGAATCGGCGACGTCGAGCTTTCGCTGCACATCTTTAGTCCTCCGGGCCATCGCGCTTCGGACAAGCGGCCGGCAATTGTGTTCTTCTTTGGCGGCGGATGGAACAGCGGAACGCCAAGTCAGTTCTTCCCACAAAGTGAATACCTGGCGGCGCGCGGGATGGTTAGCATTTGCGCGGAGTACCGGGTGATGAAACAACACGGCACCACTCCGCAAGAGTGTGTGAAAGATGGCAAATCCGCCATTCGCTGGGTGCGCGCAAACGCGAAGCTGTTAGGAATCGATCCTGATCGTCTTGCGGCCGGGGGCGGATCGGCCGGCGGACATGTAGCCGCAGCGACGGCGACGACTGCTGGATTCAACCAAAATGGAGAAAACCTGTCGATCAGTTGCCGGCCGAACGCATTGGTGTTGTTTAACCCAGTGATCGACAACAGCCCGGAGGGCTATGGCTACCAACGGGTGAAGGATTACTGGCAACAGTTCTCACCGATGCACAACATCAGCGAATCCACTCCCCCAACCATTTTCTTTCTAGGCACGAAGGATCCATTGATCCCCGTCGCCACCGCGGAAGAGTACAAACGGCTAATGGAATCGCACGGCCGCCGCTGCGACCTACACCTCTATGAAGGCGAACCGCACGGCTTCTTCAACAAATCCAAGTACGACGAAACCGTGCTTGAGATGGACCGCTTTTTAACCTCCCTCGGCTTCCTCAAGCCTATGCCACCCGAGACTCCATGACCTGGAAAAAACTACTCATCACCTTATTTTGGATCACCGGCACCCTATGGATTGCACTCGTCGCCGCCTATAACCGCGCCGGGTATTTCGGATTCCAATTCGAAATGGTCCCGCGCCTAGTTGGCTGGACGTTTTTATTCAGCCTCCCCACATTCGTGCCAATGTTCCTTACGAATATCCGCAATACCGCTTTAGCCACCAGACTGAGCCTCGCGATGCTATTCACCGGCTTTCTGATTGGAACGCTCTACGTACAAATCGACGACTACCGTTTTCGCCAAGAAGTTACCGCATCTGAAATTGGCGACCATGACCGCGCCCGCGCATGGCCGCTGCTTCTTTGGTCGCTTACTGCGATTGATCACGACTGTTATGCCTACGAGGAGTGAGGTTAAACCCAAATATTTCGCCAAGCATCATGCACTCCAAGCTAGTCATCACCTCCGCCTTTCGCTTGCTTGGAATGTTCCTTTCCTTGTGCTTTTACTATTCCTCAAGTACGGGAAGATCTGGATTTACAACCTATGGAGTCAACCTATTCCGTTTCAAGATCGGAGGATTTGAAGACTTAACGATCTACTCTTCCACTGCAATCGGATTTGCTCTGCTCATTGCAGTCAATTTTATTGACCGAACTCCTTCCAAGATTCGCATCGCATCCCTTGCCTTGTCAGCCCTGGCTCTCGCCAGCCTTGCCAACTTTTGGATCCTAGTCGAATTTGGAAACGGGCTTCCGTTTTCCTTTATGTTCCCAATTGTGATCGCGGTGTGCGAGCTCCTAATTCTGTTAAATCGAGTTCGAGCGGCTCGCAGCGCCTAAGCTTCAATTTCATGCGCAGGCCCTGAGCCGCGCGGTACGCGGATGTCTTCGACCAATTGTTGAATTGCCGGGGACGGCGGCGGGGCGAGTTGGTGAACTAGACCGGCGACGAGGAAGTTGATCAACATGCCTAACGTACCGATTCCTTCGGGCGAAATTCCGAACCACCAATTTTCGGGGGTGGATAGTTCGGGATGAAGGAAGCGGAACCACAGGATGTAACCAGCGGTAAATGCAATGCCGCAAATCATGCCACTGATTGCGCCGGCGCGGTTCATGCGCTTGCTGAAAATGCCCATGATCAACACAGGGAAGAAGGATGAGGCTGCTAATCCAAACGCAAACGCAACCACTTCGGCGACGAATCCTGGCGGATTGATGCCGAAATAACCGGCGATGCAGACCGCGACGCCGGCACTGATTCGCGCGGCTAGCAGTTCGCCTCGTTCAGAGATTTTTGGTGTTAACGATCGCTTGAGCAAGTCGTGGCTCACCGCGGTAGAAACTACCAACAGCAAACCGGCGGCTGTCGAAAGCGCGGCGGCTAATCCACCCGCAGCCACCAATCCAACCACCCAATCGGGCAGACCGGAAATTTCCGGATTGGCGAGCACCATGATGTCTTTATGCACGGTCAACTCGTTTTCCACCGCGGCATTCGGACCTACGTATTGAATCAATCCATCGCCGTTATGGTCTTCATGTTTGACCAAACCGGTGGTCTCCCACTTGCGGAACCAATCGGGCATGTCGGCATAAGGTTGATCACTAACCGTCATCAACAAATTGGTGCGCGCGAACGCGGCAACCGCCGGTGCGGCGGTGTAGAGCAGTGCAATAAACACCAACGCCCAGCCCACACTGCGTCGTGCATCGCGCACTTTGGGCACGGTGTAAAAACGAACGATGACGTGCGGCAAACCGGCGGTACCAACCATCAGTGCGGCGGTGATGAAAAGTACATCCATCGTCGCGCGCGAGCCATCGGTGTAGGAAGCGAAGCCTAAATCATGGTGCAAGCCATTGAGCTTCTCCAACAACGGGGTGCCGTCGGCGAGTTTGCCGCCAAGGCCGAGCTGCGGGATCGGCGTATCGACCATTTGGATCGACAGGAAGATCGCCGGAACCAAGTAGGCGAAAATCAAAACGCAATACTGCGCCACCTGCGTGTAGGTGATGCCCTTCATTCCACCGAGCACGGCGTAGAAAAACACGATGCCCATTCCGATTAGCACGCCGGTTGTCGTGTCGACTTCCAAAAAGCGCGACAACACAATGCCGACGCCCTGCATTTGCCCGCTGACGTATGTGAATGAAACGAAGATCGCGCAAATCACCGCCACGAAGCGAGCGGTCGAAGATTCATAACGGTCGCCGACAAAGTCCGGAATGGTGAACTTGCCAAATTTGCGCAAGTACGGCGCGAGCAGCAAGGCCAGCAGCACATAACCGCCGGTCCAACCCATCAGGTAAACCGATCCGTCGTATCCCAAAAACGAAATCGCGCCGGCCATCGAAATGAACGACGCCGCGCTCATCCAATCGGCAGCAGTGGCCAGACCATTGGTCACCGGCCCCACTCCACCACCGGCAACGTAAAACTCTTTGGTGCTGCCCGCGCGGCTCCAGATGGCAACGCCGATGTACAACGCAAACGAAAGTCCGATGAGGACAAAGGTCCAAGTTTCAACCGTCATCGTTAGTCCTCGTCGGCGTCAAACTCGCGGTCGAGCTGGTTCATTTTGCGCGCGTAGAAAAACACGATGCCGATGAACACGAACATCGCGCCTTGCTGCGCAAACCAAAAACCAATTGGATAACCGCTGCCCGCCAAGCGCCATTGATCCAACCAACGATGCAACAAAATCCCACAACCAAAACTCACCGCTGCCCACAAAACCAGCAGCCCGCCCACCAAGCGCAAGTTGCGTCGCCAATACTCAGCACGCTTTTCCGGCGACAAACCACCGGCAGGTGGCCGCGATTTTGTGTGGCGACTTCCGCCGAAGGAGGGAAGGGCGGATGTCCCCTGTTCTTGATCGGGGGAATCTGGTTGAGCGGGAGGTGGCGTCGGGGGCATGCAGTTTCGAGCTTAACCAAGCGCTGAATCCTACCAAGGTATAAATCACGTAGCCCCGATTTGAGTAGCAGCGCGTCAGGCTAATCCATTACCCAAAAGTCACCTTCGTCGTACATCAAGTAAAACTCATCAAATGGCGGACGGCGAGGACGTTCAAAGTAGGGTTCGGCGCCGGCCTCCAATTTGTTGTGCACCATAATTCGGAAGCTAATCTCTTCAGGAAGAAACCAGCACTCCATTATGACTATTGGCAATATGGCGTGGGCACAAAACACACGGAGAAGATGTTTTCCGTCATTCTCTCCTGTGCTTGGCATTGCTACTACGGTTGGAATTACCGCGGCCAATGAAGTCAAAAGCAGGCAGGATCCAGCTATCAAGGGCCACGGAGACATTTCCCATGCTCGAGGATAGCTAGCAACCGCATACGTAACGCCAGCTATCCAAATTCCTGAAAATATAAAGCGCATCCTCTTCGCCATAGCATCACTCCTTCTGCTTTTCAGTCCGCAAGATCTTGAGCATGGAGTCTGTATCGCCACCGCCATCCTTACCGGCGCGTTCGGCCGCCATAATCGGCTTTTGTCCATACTCGTCCTCGGCGTCAACATCCGCACCTCTCTCGACGAGTAACTTCGCCGCTTCAAGGTGCCCATGAGATGCCGCCCAGTGCAACGGCGTTTCGCCATCTTTGTTCTTGGCGTCTACGTTGGCCCCTGCATCTAGCAACAATTTCATCGTTTCGACACGTCCATCTACAGCCGCGCCGTGCAACGGAGTTCCGCCACCGTTATCAGCGGCCGACGCATCGATCCCCTGCTCCAGCAACCAAGTGGTCATTTCAGCATGGCCGTTGGTCGCGGCAAAAAACAGCGCGCTGGTACCGCCGCCATCCACGGCTTTGGGATCGGTTCCATTTTCAACACAAAGCTTTGCCATTTCCAGATGCCCCTTGCGCGCGAGCAAGTGAATGATCTTTGCTCCTTGAACGGCTGCGGGATTCGGGTCGGCTTTGTGGGCGAACAAGTGTTGAGCAACCGCCGAGTGCCCGTCGCGTGCGGCAAACATCAGCGGCGTCCAATGAGCTTTATTGCGTGGATCGACATCGGCGCCTTTGGAAAGGACCAAAACCACGACGGCTTCGTGTCCGCCCATTGCGGCGACATGAAGCGCGGTCATGTCACGCGTGTCGGTGGCATTGAGCCAATCGGCGTGGGCTTGCAAGCCGGCATTCACCTCGGCCAACGATCCTTCTTCGGCCTTCTTTAAGAACGTTGCGAAATCAGCCGGCGCATCGGCAGCCGGAATGTTGGCGATCAATTGCGCTGCCGGATCCTCCGGCTCGCCCGAACACGAAAGCGCGCACGCAAGAATAGAGAACAGAATCAGGGGGGCGAACTTCACTCGTCTATCGTATAACGAATTCCCAGATTTCGACGCCGCCGCACCGCCCCCAAGTTTTTCAAAATTTCGTGAACGCAAACGCCAGTCGGCTGGATTGATTCTGCAAGAATCATGAGCAACTTGCCCAACAAACCTGATTTAGAAACGCTGCTCGCCCACGGAAAGTGGGTGCAATCGCTGGCGCGGAGCCTGGTCGCCGACGGGGCGACGGCGGAAGATATCGAGCAGCAAGCGTGGTTGACGGCTTTGGAACGTCCGCCCAAGCATGAAGGGAATTTGCGGTCGTGGTGGACGTCGGTAGTGAGGAGTGTGGCCGGGAAAGGACGGCGCGAGGAAGCAAATCGGCGGACGCGTGAATCGAGGGTTGCACGAGCTGAGGGCGCAAAAGACCAAGCAACGCCGGATGAGCTTGCCGAACGTATGGACACCTTTAAGCGCTTGTCCGCCGCGGTGATCAATTTGCCTGAACCGTACGGATCGGCGATTTATTTACGCTACTTTGAGGAACTTAAAGTCCGCGAAGTCGCTGAACGACAAGGGGTCTCCGCCGATACCGCGCAGACACATATCAATCGCGGTTTGGAAAAACTGCGCGCCGCGATGCGCGAGGATTTAGGCGGCCATTGGCGTCAGCTTTGCGCCGTGCTTGTCATTCCGGTGCCGGGGATCACAGCAGCAGCTACGGCCGGCGTTTCGGCGACGACGGCAACTGGATTATCTGCGGCCACGGGTAAATCCTTGCTGACTTCGGCAAGCACTTGGGTTTTAGTGGTGGCCGCGGGATTGACTTTGATGTTTTGGCCCTCGGATGAAGAAGCTACGGATCCAGAGGGTACGCAAGTGGTAGAAGCCGAAACTTCCACAACCACCATACCTTCAAGCTCTACGGCAAACTCCACACCGATTGACGATGCCAAGGCCCAAAGCGGGTCAACTGCGAAGGCTGGTCGCACCGAAGCCGCCACGCTCAACGGGGTCGAACCGGGCTTCCAACCCTGGGGAAGTGACGGACCGATGATCACCGTCATTGGCCAAGATGGAAAACCTATCAGCGGTGCGGAAGTTGTCTGCATGCAGCTGAGCGGGGCGAAGTTCCCTGAGTCCATGTTGCACGAGGCGGCACAGGCTGGAGCCGATCATGTGTTTACCCTTTATGGTGATCGCTATCGAGCGAACGGGTTAGGGAAGGTCCGAATCGCCAAACCGGATGGGAAAGTCTTTTTGGTAGGTCGGACCGGAGAAATGTTTGGAACGTTGTCTCCCCCATCAGCCGCCGTGGATTCTTCCGATGAAATCACACTGCGAGTCGAGCGCACTCCACTAATTCCCGTTTCGGTTCACGACGAAACGGGCGAACCATTGGAAAACGCCGAAGTCGCCCTCGGCTTAATCGATACCGATTTCCACGGCGGAATGACCGGCAGCAAAACCAACGGCGACGGAATGGCGTGGGTGCGGTTCATGCCCGGGATGACATTCACTTACCCTAATCATGACTTTGCTATCCACTTAAACGTCGGAACTGCAACACCCATCATCGCCGACTTCGATGAAAACAACCCGCCGACCGATCCTGTTGCGTTAGTAGCTCCGTCAACCGGACGCGTGGTGGTGACCGTTTCTGGAGACGCGGCGGCAAGCAGCAAAAAGATCGTCGTCGGTTTGGGTGCCCTTCGCAAACAGGCCGACGGCACCTATGAAGAGCGATCCTCCGGACCAAGCAATGCGCGAACTGCGGTCAATGGGCGCGCCGAATTTCCGCACGTTGCCTTAGGTCAAAAAATTCAATGCGTCGCTGTTTCCCTGGATTTTGAATTCAACGCCACCGAAACCGTCGATGGTCCAAAAACCGCCGGCGAAACTGTGAATGTCGAAATCCTGCCGATTGTTGAGGGCAGTTCAATTTCCGGAAGGATTCTGAACGAAGAAGGAATGGTCGCGAAGAATATTCGCTTTAAGGTCGACACGCATTACCGTTCGCCTGATCGCGATTTCATCCGCCGCGACTCTTTCCGCACCGATGCCGAGGGTCGTTTCCAACTTCTGCAAGACGGGCAGATTTCAGCCGACACTAAGCGCACCCTGTCAGTGATCATGCGCAAAACTTCGCGCAAGCCGGAACGCGTCGCCACCTTTGATCTCAGCCGTGATCTGCCGCCCGGAACAACTGACGTCGGCGATCTAGTCGTTCGGCCCGCTCCGACTCTCGTGGAAGGAAGAGTGCTTTCTTACTTGGGCGAACCAGTAAGTGGAGCAAGGGTAATAGTGGAGTTCCAATCGCAACGAAACTTCCAACTTCGCGACAACACCGTTCCGGAGTCCGAATACGGCGAAGGCATGTTCTTCTCCGCAAGCTCGAGCGATGGACCGCGCTGGCAAACTCGCGACGATTGGAAAACCATTAGCAATGAGAATGGGAAATTCAGCTTTACCGGCGTCGGCATTTTTGATCACTATCGACTCAGCGTGTCGCACTTCGAATACGTGGATGCCGAAGTCGAAATTCTCCCGGGCGACACCGGACTCGACGTCGTGCTCGGCAAGCCGTTAACTGTTTCCGGTACAGTCCTGCTCGACCCTGGTTTACACCGGCACGGCTTGCAACCCGCGCTGCTCACACCCAAGAAAGATAAACCCGGCGAGTACTTCTCTTGGGGAGAACTTCTGCGGCATGGCGGCGGCGTTTTCAAGTTCCCCGGCGTAGATCCCGGCACCCATGCAGCAAGTATTCGAACGCAATGGTTAAGAGAGGAGATTCACTTCTTCCCTGAATTCCAAATCAACGAACAAACTGGCGACGTCGAACTTCCGCCGGTGGATTTGCGCGGCAAACTTCGCTCCATTCGGGTTTCGGTGGTCAATCCAAACGGCGACGCAATCCCCAAAGCCAGAATTGGAACGCTGGATGACGAGTGGTTGCGTCCATTTGAATTCCAGCCACTGGTCTTAACGACAACCAAGCCGTCGTTCGACTTCCAAATCGCAGCCAATGGATATCGAACCGTTCGAATCAACGGTGCCACCGACCACCAACGCATTGTTCTTAAGAAAGGCATCCCCGCGCGTTTCACGGTTTCGAACATGGATTCAATCCCAGTCGACTGGGATTTAAAGATGGTGCTTATTCCCGTTCTCAACGACGATGCCCCTCAAATGGACCGTAGTTGGAGCACGGAAATTTCTGCCGCTGGATCCGCCAAGAAGACCTTCCCGGAGCCCGCCACCTACAAGGTTGGCTGGCGGATTTTGCACCAACGCAACAACCACTCGATCCGCAAGTGGATCGATTTACCCGCCTCATCCAACCCGCAACGGATTGTGATCGAAGATCGAACCGAAATCCAAGAGTTTGAGCTGAACATCGACTCATCCGCTTTGGCAGCCGCTCTCGAACGGGGAAGACTAGAGGAACTGGAATGGGATCGTCGGCAGGGCCAAAGGTAGCTCGGTTAGCTCATCGCGTGACGCAGCGAGAAAAAGCTCAAGCTAAACCAAAACAGCAATGAGCCGCTCCACAATCCATATCGAATCAACCTACGGCCCGGTCCGCGGTTGAACAGGATCTGGGCCAACGCGCCGACCAATAAAACCGGTCCGCCGATCGCTGCCAACTCCAACGAATACTCGGTGCAGCAAGACTGCCCACCGCGAACCAGCGCGCCGGCGAAGGGGCCGCCCAAAATCGGCAGGGCCTCCCAGGCACTGTTGTCACCGCGCCATGCCCACGCCCAGAATCCGGCAGCGATCACCGCTGCAATGCCCAAATGGACCCGGTGGAAGGCGCCGCGGATTTGCATACCCCATAGTTCCGATTCACGTCCGGCAAATTGCGACCGAATCGCAAATAATCTTTCCAGCAAATCTATCTTTCTTTTGGTGCCAATAGCGGGGATCCCCGGCTCAACGCCTGATTTCGGGATAAGCTGAAATAGTCTTCAACCCAACTCTCCTGTCATGAAGTCTCTTCCTTTATTCACCCTCGCCCTCGGTGCGGCATGGCTTCCCTCCTGTCAGATGGATCCGCCGCAGGCCGCAACCATGTCGCCGGTGTCCGAGCAAACCCGCCTCGCCGACTCCATTGCTTCGCTGCGCGCCGACATCCAACTCCTCCAGCAGGACGTGCGCGAGCTGCAAGCCTCGGTCCAATCCAACTCCCCCAGCGGCGCCAAAGTCGACGTCTTGGTGATGCTGCGCGACGAGCTGGAGAATGAGCTCGAGCAGCTGCGCGGCCGCTATCGCGAAGATAATTATCGAATTCAGGGCAAGCTCAAAGAGTTCGCCGAAATCGAGGCGATCTTGTACGACCAACTGCGCAAAGTGGACTAGCAGGGCCAGGTTTTCGGGATTAATTAGAGCGGACCTACGGTCGGCGCGCGCCCGAGGTGTGCGGGGCTGTAGGCGATGCCACCCATTGCCACCGAAAACCTCATGGCCAAAAGAAAGATGACGAAAGGCGCGACCAAGTCCTCCAAACCTCGCCGTAAAGCCACCAAACCCAAGGCAGCCAAAATGGTTTATGCCTTCGGCAAGACTAAAACCGAAGGAAACGCAACGATGCGTCTGCTGCTCGGAGGCAAGGGAGCGAACCTGGCCGAAATGACGTCAATCGGCCTGCCGGTTCCTCCGGGGTTCACGATCACGACCGAGACTTGCGCCGCTTTTTATAAGAACCACGGCCATCTACCCGAGGGCTTGATGGATCAGGTTCACACCGCAGTGCGGCGGCTAGAGCGCGAGACCGGCAAGAAGTTCGGCTCGGCCAAGAACCCTCTGCTGGTTTCGGTTCGTTCCGGCGCCGCGGCTTCCATGCCGGGCATGATGAACACCATTTTGAACCTTGGCTTGAACGACGATTCCGTCGAAGGCTTGGCTCAACTCACCGGTAACGAGCGCTTTGCGTTCGACGCCTACCGCCGACTGATCAACATGTACGGCGATGTCGTACTGGAAGTTCCGCACCACGTATTCGAAGCGGAGTTCGACAAGATCAAATCCAAAGAAGGCGTCACTGAAGACAACGATGTATCGGTGGACGGCTTGAAGCAGCTTTGCTTCGCCTATGAAGCGGTGTTCAAAAAGGCCACCGGCATGGACTTCCCGCAGGATCCGTATGAGCAGTTGCAGTTAGCGGTCGAAGCGGTGTTCAAGAGTTGGATGATCGAGAAGGCGGTGGTTTATCGCCGGATTGAAAACATCACCGGCTTGGCCGGCACTGCCGTCAACGTGCAAGCGATGGTGTTCGGCAACATGGGTGCCGACAGTGGCACCGGCGTCGGCTTTACTCGCAACCCTGCCACCGGCCAAAACCGCTTCTTCGGCGAGTTCTTGGTTAATGCACAGGGCGAAGACGTGGTGGCCGGCATTCGCACGCCGCAGCCGGTACAAAAGCTGCACACATGGAAGGCGGCGAACAACAAGACCATCGGTCGTCAGGTGAAGAATCAGCTGGTCGAGATTAAGCACATTCTTGAACAGCACTACGGCGATGTGCAAGACATCGAGTTCACCATCGAGCAGGGCACTTTCTATATCCTGCAAACGCGCAACGGCAAGCGCACCAGCGCGGCGGCGGTCAAGATCGCTTGCGACATGGTCAAAGAAGGCTTGATCGACGAAAAAACCGCACTGCAGCGGGTGCCGGCGAGCAGCTTGACTCAGTTGTTACTGCCGAGCTTCGACCCCAAAGCGCGCATCGATCACGAACTGCTGACTATTGGCCTGCCGGCAAGCCCAGGCGCCGCGTCCGGCAAGTTGGCCTTCTCGGCCGACGAAGCGGTCAAGCGCACCCAAGCCGGTGAAAAGGTGATTTTGGTTCGCGCCGAAACCAGCCCGGAAGACGTCGATGGCATGCACCATGCGGTCGGCATTTTGACCAGCACCGGCGGTATGACTTCGCACGCGGCAGTGGTTGCACGCGGTTGGGGCAAGTGCTGCGTGGCCGGCGCCGGCGAGGTGGAAATCGACGAGCGCCACAAGCAGATTAAAGTGGCCGGCAAGACCTTCGGCAAAAACGACATCATCTCGTTGGATGGCTCCAGCGGCCAGGTTTACGAAGGCAAGATGGCGACGGTTTCTCCGCGTTTGAGCGGCGACTTCAAGAAGTTGATGGGTTGGGCCGACAAGGTGCGGCGCATGAAAGTGCGCACCAACGCCGACTCGCCGGAAGATGCACGTCGGGCTCGTCAGTTTGGTGCCCAAGGCATCGGCTTGTGCCGGACCGAGCACATGTTCTTTGAAGGTGACCGGATCATCGCGATGCGCGAAATGATTCTGGCCGAGGACAAGCACTCGCGCGAGGTGGCGCTGGCCAAATTGCTGCCGTTCCAGCGGCGTGATTTCCGCGGCATTTTCAAAGCGATGGACGGACTGCCGGTGACGGTTCGCTTGCTGGATCCGCCGCTGCATGAATTCCTGCCGCATGGCGCACGCAACCAGCGCGACATGGCCGAAACCATGAACGTCAGCGCCAAGCACATCGCCCACCGCGTGAATCAGCTTCACGAAATGAACCCGATGCTGGGTCACCGCGGTTGTCGTTTGTCGGTGACTTACCCCGAGATCTTGGTCATGCAAGTTACCGCGATTACGCAAGCGGCTGTGCGCTGTGTAACCGCGAAACGCAAGGTCGATGCTCGACCGGAAATCATGATTCCGTTGGTCGGCACCTACAAGGAACTGCGCGTGCTGCGCAAGTTGGCGGTCGACACCATCGCGAAGGTCAAAGAGCGTGAAGGTTTCACCGGTAACCTGGACATTCCGGTCGGCACGATGATCGAAATTCCGCGCGCCGCGCTGACCGCCGATCAGGTTGCTGAGTACGCCGACTTCTTCAGCTTCGGCACCAATGACTTAACGCAAATGACCTACGGTTATTCGCGCGACGACATCAACAGCTTCTTGCCTGACTACCTGAAGACCGGAATTTTGGAACAGGATCCGTTTGCTTCTCTCGACGTCAACGGCGTAGGTCAGTTGGTGGAAATGGGCGTACAACGTGGTCGCTCGCTGAAGCCCGATTTGGGCTGCGGCATTTGCGGCGAGCACGGTGGTGACCCGGCGTCGATTGCCTTCTGCGAAAAGGTTGGATTGGACTACGTGTCCTGCTCGCCATTCCGCGTACCGATTGCTCGATTGGCTGCGGCGCAAGCTGCTTTGGACTAATTCGGTCCAGCCCCTATTGGAGCCCACTCATTGAGTGGGCTCCTTTTTCGTTTTGCGTGAAATTCGCCTTCCAAAACTCCAAATATCTTGGCAAGTAAACTGAGCCACTCATGAATGACTCCCACTCCCCCAAACCAACCGGCAGCGTTTTGCAGCATTTTCATGGACCACAAGTTTGGGGGGGTATCATCCTGACGCTCGCCGGATACTTATGTGAGGAGTTCGTCGGCAGTGAGCACGCTTTTGAAATTTTGATGTTTTTCGGCGGTTTGAATTTAGGGATCGGATTGGGAATGAATATGGTCCGCGCGAAGGCGGCTTGACCAGCGAGTACTATGGGGCATGCTCAAGTTAGACCATGTTCTGCTGATCCTTTTGGGGTTGTTGCTCCCGGCGTGTAGCGCGTCGGACACCGGCGCTGGGCCGCTGGAAGTTGATTTTGGCAACGAGTTATCGCAGCCGTTTCGCGACATTTTGTTTCAGGCGGGCGAGTTTGAGCTTGTTGCGCTGAACCCGGATTGGCCGACTAAGGAGAGCAAAGCTGATCCGAAGAATTTGCAGGGCTATACCGTTCGCGGTCGAGCGACGATTTCCGATCGCGCTTTGCGGCTGGAATTAATGCAAGCTTTAGGCGACGGCGCACGTGAAAACGACGGCATGGTGGCCGCGTGCTTCAACCCGCGGCATGCAATCATCGCCACTCACAACGGCAAAACTTGTGAAATCATCATTTGCTTTGAATGCCTGACCTTCCAAGTTTGGGACGGTAGCACAAAGATCGAAACCGTCGACTTGTCGGAAACGCCACGCACCACCTTCGACCGCATTTACACCGCGGCGGGTTTGTCGATCGCCCCTCGCACTTAACCCTTCCATGCGGACCTCCTTGCTTGGCATTTTTCTTGGGTTCATTGCCTCGGCCACTCCGCCGGCACTTGCGCAAGCAGACCCCCCCAACATCCTGCTGATCGTCGCCGACGATATGGGATATGGCGATCTGTCTTGCTACGGCTCGCTGCAAATCCAAACGCCCAACTTGGATCGGCTTGCCGCCGCCGGTGTGCGTTGCACCGACGCTTACGTCAGCGGTCCGGTTTGTGCGCCGTCGCGTGCCGGCTTAATGACCGGGCGCAATGGATCGCGTTTTGGTTTTGAACATAACCTAAGTCGTCCGGCAAGCCTTCGAGAGGAATACGTCGGCATTCCGTTGGATGAGCCGTTGCTTCCGCAACGATTGAAGAAGGTGGGATATCGCACGGGATTAGTTGGTAAGTGGCATTTGGGTGAGTCGGTACCGGAGCATCATCCGTTGGAACGCGGCTTTGATTCGTTCTTCGGCATGCTGAATGGGAGCCATGGTTATTGGCCGACGCTGAAAAAGAACCATTTGTGGTATGGGCATGAAAAGCCGGCCGAAATTCGCGGTGAATACCTAACCGATTGGTTCACCCTGGAGGCGCTGGACTTTATTCGCGGCGAGGGATTTGCGGCTTCCGCCGAAGGTGAAAATCAAAAAGACCGACCGTGGTTTCTCTTCCTTTCCTACAACACTCCGCACTCGCCGATGCAAGCACGCGAGGACGATTTGGCTGCTGTTGCCCATATCCCCGGCAAGACGCGGCGGATTTATGCAGCGATGCAACACTGTATGGATCGGAACATCGGTTTGATTTTGTCCGAGCTGGAGCAACGCGGGGAGCTGCAGAATACTCTGATCGTTTTTCTTTCCGACAATGGCGGTTCGGTGGAAGTCAGCCATGCGATCAATGCACCTTTGCGCGGCACCAAGGGCACCTACCTGGAAGGTGGGATTCGCGTGCCGATGATCTTTTCGTGGCCGCAGCAATGGGAGCCGCAAGTATTTCGTCAGCCACTCAGCGCACTGGATTTGATGGCAACTTTCGTCAGCGCTGCCGGCGGAAATCCGCCTTCGCCCGGCGAGCGGGTGGAACGTGCAGGACGCAAAAAGAAGAAGTGGCCGATCTATGACAGTGTGGATTTAGATCCTCATTTCCGCGGTAAGAATAATACCGCTCCGCACCCCACTTTGTACTGGCGCACCGCGCTGCGCGGTTCCGCCATCCGCGACGGCGACTGGAAATTGCTGCGCCCGAATAGCGAGCTTCCGCAGCTGTACAACCTCGCTGAAGACGTCGGCGAAACGCGGAACTTAATTGCGGACGAACCGGCCATTGCTGCACGGTTGTTGGAAAAATTCAACAAGTGGGAGACGACGTTGGAACGCAATCCGATGTTCATGTCTGATCCTTATTGGTTGGGCTACAACCGCAAGCTGTATGAACGCCGTTATCGATTGACTCAACCCGCCGCAGATGAGTCCGATGCCCCAGCCGAAGCGAACAAGGACGACGGCGCCATCTCAAGCAGGTTAGTCGAAACCAATACTTCCGAATTAGTTTTGATTCAGGAAGCGGTCATCCATGCTCCGGTGGATCAAGTTTGGGCGGCATTCACCACCGAAAAAGGTTGGACGGCTTGGGCATCCCCACAAGCAAAGTTCGATTTCCGCGCCGGTGGTGCCTTGCTCACGCATTACGACCCGAATGCAAAAATCGGCGACGAAGGCACCAACACTTTGCACATTCTCAATTACATCCCGCAACGGCTGTTGACCTTGCGCGCCGATATGGAAGAACGCTGGCCGCAGTTTATGAAAGAAGATGCGGAAAAGTTGATGAACGTCATCGTGTTTGATCGCGTGGCGGCGAATCAAACACGAATTCTTTCTTACGGCGTCGGCTACCGCGACACGACCGACTACCGCCAACTGCTGGACTTCTTCATTCCCGCGAATGAAGGTTTATTGCGCAAGCTCAAAGCACACTTGGAACAATAACAGCAACTAGCGCTCGGTGATTTCCACCAACAAAACGGCGTGGCGCGAAATCCAGTGATCGCGATTTTTGATCTGGATGCACACCCAGTTGTCGTTGCAAACGCGAACGATGCCATCCAAAGAAACCACAGCGCCATTGATGCTCGAAGTCATCGGCGGCACCGGCAAATTGGCAGCTCCACCCAATGCGTCGCGACGCAATTGCACGCGGACCGAAGCGCCGGGCTGCGGCCGGTCATAGTCCATCCACGAATCCGAATTCGTTGATCCGGATAGCGATCCCAGCTGGAACGCGGCGGCGAAAGTTAAAACTGCAAAAACTAGGGCGAAGAAATTTTTATTCATTGTGCTCAAGTACTTCCACGACTTCCGAGGAGTAATGAGCATACCACTTGCTTCGTCCCATCTGCATCGCCGCTTGGTGTTGCGGTGCATCGCGCCAAGCGCGCAGGTGTTTGAGCGTCGGCCAATAGGAGATCGAAATTTCTTCTTTGCCGTTGTCCACGGTAATGAACTTGGTGCAGCCAAATTTCTCTTTGGCCAGCAGGCGCAATTTCGGTCCGGTTTCGAAGTACTCGTCGTCGAGTACGCCAAAGGTCGCGTGGAAGTAGACCGCGTACATTTCCCTCCAGTTTACAAGCTAGGCACACGAAAATTTCACATTCAACGAATAGCCTGGGTGAGTTCGTCAATCGCCCAATCCGCCACCATGCCCGCCAACCACCCATTTCACTGGCTGACCACCACCCTCGATTGCGAGGGCAGCCCGCTTGCACTGCGAGTGCGTCCAGATATCGACAAGCCCGAAATTTCCGTTCCGTTCCCCCACTTAGGTATCGTCAGCCAGCGGCTGGATCGCGTCGGCGAAACCGGTATGCCGGAGCCTAGCTACAACCAACAACTCCCCCCTTTCGATGCGGCGGTGCATGAGTCGTTAGAGTTGCGCGGCGGCGGGCACGTCATGCTGGTCGAAACTTTTCAGGGCAAGCGGTACTACTACGCCTGCGTGCGTGATGAAGACGCGATGCGTAATTGGGCTGATGACTTGTGGGCGGCCCACCCCGGTCAAGATTTAGACCTGGAATTCAACGCGCGGAAGGCTTGGGGCTTTTATCGTCGCTACCGCGGCGATTCCAATTGGTAGGACGGCTTACATCAAGCCATCAAAAGCCTCGGCGCCACTGCGCAGCGGCTCTTTGTTGATGGAGTGCACGATGTCCAACAGCCGGCGTTTGGCGCGTCGATATTCCGGCGACGCCGATGGCTTGTAGCGATACCAAGCACTGGCATCGCGGAAGCTCCACGAGAAGTCGGCCAGCTCGGAATACTGCGACGGATTTTGATCGTACTCCTCTTGGAATCTGGTTCCGGGAATGGCTTTGAATTGACTAAGGCGGACGCGGTCCAATTTGTCGCGATGCTTTTCCAATAGCGCGACGGTCATGTCTAAGTCGTCGGCGGTTTCGCCGGGGTAGCCTTGCATTACCGTTGTGCGCACACTAAATCCGGCAGCGTGGGCATCAAGAATGAATTGCTCCTTGGCAGCGATATCCGTGCCTTTGTCCATCGTGTCGAGCAACTTTTGACTACCACTTTCCAAGCCAAAATTGATCTGCATCATTCCCGATTCACGCGCGGCGCGCAGATCTTCAGGCGTTAAGCCATTATCCGGTCGCCGATCGACATGAACGGTTCCGACCCACCCCCCGCCGGGCAAACGATGCTGGAAGTTTTGAATCAACCCCCGCCACATCTGCACGTCAGAGTTCAGTTTGATGTCCAACAGGATGAAGTTCTTCGAGTTGTGGCGGCTGGAAAGCTCCACCAACTCATTCATCATCGAATCCACCGTGCGCGTGCGAAAGGTACGCCCATTCGCAGTGAAGACGTCACCGCAAAACTTGCATTGCCCCCAGCTACAACCGCGGCCAGCCATAGCCGGAATGACGCGTTCTGCGTATTGACCCCACGGATAATCCCGAAAGTCGGGCACCGGCAACGAGCTCAAGTCTTTAAGCGGCGGCGGTACCGGGCTGCGTCGGCCGTCGGGGTAGAAGACACCGGGATGACCGAGTAAGTCTTTGCCGGCCACTACGTCGCGGACTAAGTCGGGCAGCGCGCGATCCATTTCGCCTCCAACGAATGCCGTGATGCCGGGCAAGTGCAGCCATTCATCGGTGATCGAGTCAATGTTGAACACCGGCCCGCCCAACAGCACCGGCACCTTTTTGCTTTGCGCCAGCTTGCCGATCTCCACGCAGGACGGATAGTGATTCAAGTAAGCCGATAGCAGCACGATATCCGGACCTTGGTCCATCGCTTTGCTGACCATGTCCAAAACTCGCGCGTGCGGTCGAGTCACCCACCAAGAGCGAAGTTTGCGCATGCTGCGGCGACTCCATTCCATCGCCGGGTTGGTGGAAAAGTAAACGCGGCGCTGGACTTGGTCGCGCCAACCTTCTTGCTTTTCGCGCAGCTTGGCCGGAACGTCGTGGGACAGCGGGCAGAGGACTTCGACCTCCATCCCCGCATCTCGCAGGGAGGCCACCAAATAGCCGATGGCTAGGGTTGGATACGAAGCGAAGTTATTCAGGTCTACGACCAGAACTTTTAAAGGGGGAGACAAGGAGACAGGATGGAGAGAGCCGGGGGGCGGAAAAACTCAGCCTAACAGAATGATGCCGCGCGGCGTCTGTCAATCGCCTAGAATTCATTTCTGGCACAGATGTTATGTACGTGCCGACTCAACCCACTTGGTTCATCAAATGACTGCAAACTCTGAGCAATGGCGCGGCCTAATGGTTTTGGCGGGCGCCGTGATGTTTCTTTTCGGACTGTATTCCACCAGTGAAAATCGCATTCAAGAGAGTGGGCTAGTATTGATTATTGTTGGCCTGTTTTGCATTCACTTTACTCAGTCCAAGGAATTAGAAGCGCGCAGCAACCAACTTGAAGACTTGCTGAAGAAAGACCATGAGCTCGAAGATTGATCAATACCTCACCGACGCCAATCGCGCGTTGATTACCGACGGCGACCTTGATGAGATTGGCAAGTATTTCACCGCGGATTACGTCACTCGGTCAGGTAGTAAAGGTGGTGAAGGGCATGAGTTTGTGCGCAAGTTCATAAAGCGGCTGCGCGCGTCGTTGCCGGATGTGAAGGTTGAAAAAGTTGAGGTGCTGAATGAGGCGGATGGCGTCGTGACTTGGCAGCGGACTTTGAGTGGAACACACCGCAAGGCGATGCAAGGCATTCCGCCGTCGGAGAAGAAAGTGAAGTGGACCGAAATGTTGGTCAGCCGATTTGACGGCGACAAGATTGCCGAAGATTGCATGGTGTCGGAGTTGGCCGGTGCGCTGATGGCCAAGCTTCCGCGCAAAGATGGATAGGCGATCGGATGGCGTTGATCTGCGAATCGAAGCGGCTGGTCTTGCGAACTCTTGACGCCAACGATGCCGCCTTCGTTTTGGAGTTGGTCAATGAACCGGCGTTCCAAACCAACATCGCCGATAAGCAGATTCATACATTGGATAAAGCGCGAACTTTTATTGAGGAAGGCGCGTGGACCAATCAGCCGGTTGATGGCTTTGGGCAGTTTGCGATTGAGTTAAAAGCGACGGCGGAAGTCGTCGGTATTTGCGGATTGCTTTATCGCGAGGATCTAGATTTAACCGACGTCGGGTTTGCGCTGTTAAAGCGCCATTGGGGAAACGGGTTCGCGCTCGAAGCGGCGAAAGCTGTGATGACATATGGCGAGCGCCAATTGGGGCTGGAGCAGATCGCCGCAATCGTTGCACCGGAAAATCATTCCTCAATACGAGTGCTGGAAAAACTGGGAATGAAAGCGGTTGGCCCTGTTCCGGGAGAAAACAAAGATGGTTGTTTTTTATATCTCTAACCCCTATCTAACTTTTTTGACAGAACGCGACCTAAGCTCTTTAGTTTCAAAGCGATTCAAAAATTACTCGTCTTTTTACTAGCCGAATTAACGGCAATTCTTCACAGTGGCTTCGCCCCCGGGAAACGGCTTCAAACCGATCCTCAACTCATCGAAGCAATGATCCGATTTTGTCACCTCCCCATTGCCGTCGCGCTGACTTCCGCGACCGCTTTCGCCCAAGATGCACCCGACACCACCGACGCGGTGGTGCAAGTTTTTGCCGCCAACGATTTAGGCATGCACTGTGTGGACCGTGAGTTCTCGGTCTATAGCATTCTCCCGCCATTCAACGTGATTCACGCTCAAGCCGTATGGCGTCGGCCGGGTCAAATGCCGATGGTGTTGGATGATACGCACATCAGCATGAATTACCGGGCGATGAATGACCTTCATCAATCGCGTAATAGCACCAGCATCGGCAAAACTGATTTTTGGGACTATTCCACTTCGCTATTCGGCGTCACGCTGGCGCCCGGCGAAAGCTTGACTGGTTTGTTCATGCCCGACGACGCGCCGCTGCCCGGACCGCAACCTTTGCTTTGGAACGACGCCCATGGTTTGTTTGAAGCCTTCGGCATTCCGATTATGCCTACCGACGACAACGGCCAAATCAACAACTACCCGGTGATGCGCGTTTCGGTGGTGCACAACAATTCCGGGCGCACGCTGTCGTCGCAAGACATCGTTTTGCCGGTTTCAGGGGAGACCGATTGTCAGAATTGCCACGCAACTGGAGGCATTGCGGCTGATGACCCGCGCGTGACATGGTCCAACCACAGTGATTTGGAAATCCAAACCAAGCGCAATGTGCTGAAGTGGCATGACTTCAACGAGGGCACCGATTTGGAAGCCAATCAACCAGTGCTGTGCGCGAGTTGTCATTACTCAGCGGCGCTGGACTTGGAAGGAACCGGCCCCACCGGTGATCAATTGCTGCACGACTCCATGAGCGCAGTGATGCACGCTTACCACGGTGCGCTGACCGACGATCAGGGCAATCCGATTTTCTCGTCGGGCGCAAATACCAACGACTCGTGCTATCAGTGTCACCCCGGCCAAGACACCGAATGCCATCGCGGCGCGATGAAAGACGGCGGCATGACCTGTTTTGATTGCCATGGCGATATGAATGCAGTCGGCGGCAATCGCACTCCATGGGCAGACTTGCCGAAGTGCCAAAGCTGTCACACCGGCGATGCGCGCAATCACCTCACCGGTAGCGATCTAAACTTTGCCGCCGACGGGATTCGTCTGCAGCAGGCTTGGCGGAACGGTGATTCGACGGCCACTGCAATTGAAGCCCCAAACAGCCGCTTTAAGGAGAATGATGACAAGCTGTATCGTTTCTCCAAAGGCCACGGTGGTTTGATGTGCATGACTTGCCATGGCAGTCCGCACGCGATTTGGCCGGTGACGCCGGAGTATTCCAACGACAACATTGCTTCGTATGAGGTGCAGGGTCATACCGGAACAGTGATGGAATGCTCGACTTGTCACACCACTGGATTGGGCCTGACCATGGATGGTCCGCACGGCATGCACCCGGTCGGCCAAACTTACTTCCTCAACGACCACTCGCAAATTGCCGACAACAACTTGAACCAATGCAAGACTTGCCACGGCAACGATTTGAAGGGCACGGTTTTGTCGCGCGCGGCGATCGACCGCAAGTTGTGGGATAACCGCCAAAAGAAATGGCGCTACTTCACCAAGGGCGAGCAAGTGGCGTGTAACAAGTGCCACGAAATGCCGTAGGCGCTTCGACTCAATCGGGGGTATTCTCGGTGGCGTTGCCATGAGAATGCCCCCGAATCTTGTTCCGCCCCTTCTTGCCCTGCTGGCAAGCATGGCCGCGTTGACGTCGCCCGCCGCCGCACAAGCCGACGACAGCGAACGCTACAACGTTTTGTTTCTAATATCCGACGATCTCGCCGCCGGAGCATTGTCGAGTTACGGCAACGAGGTTTGCCAGACGCCGAATATTGATCAACTAGCTGAGCAAGGCGTGCGTTACACGCGCACCTTCTGCCAGTTCCCGGTTTGCGGACCCTCTCGCGCATCGTTTATGTCGGGTTACTACCCGCACGCTACCGGAACTTTCGGCTACGTCAGTGGGCGAAAGAATATCGGCGACCGCGCGACCTGGAGTCAGCACTTTATTCAGAACGGTTATCACGCAGCGCGCGTCAGCAAGATTTATCACATGGGCGTGCCTGGCGATATTGAAAAGGGCAGTCACGGCAAAGATGATCCGGCGTCTTGGGTGGAGCGGTTTAATTGCCAGGGTCCCGAATGGAAGGCGGCGGGCGATGGCGAACTACTCGAGCACAATCCCGATGGCACCAAGCCACCGAAGGGTGGGAATACTTTGGAGTTGGTCATGGCCGACGGCGACGACCTGGTGCATTCCGACGGCAAAGCTGCGGCCAAAGCGAGTGAGTTGTTGCGCGCATATGGCAAACGAAAGCAACCGTTTTTCTTGGCGGTGGGATTTGTGCGACCGCATGTTCCATTCGTGGCGCCGCGCGAATATTTTGAATCGTACGATTGGAAGAACATCGAACTTCCGCCGAAGGTTAAGGGTGATTGGGATGATATTCCGAAGGCCGGCATCAATTACAAAACGAGTAAGAATTTGAATTTGAACACCGAGCAGGAGCAAAAGGGTGTTGCTGCTTATTATGCTTCGGTGGCTTATATGGACGCTCAAGTCGGAAAAGTGATGAAGACTTTGCGCGACGAAGGACTAGCCGATAACACCATCGTGATTTTCACCAGTGACCACGGCTTCCATCTTTGTGAACATGATTTTTGGATGAAGGTCGGCTTGATGGATGAGTCCTCGCGCGTTCCGTTGATCATTTCGGTACCCGGTAAAAAACCGGCGGTTTGCCATTCGTTCACCGAGTTGATCGACCTTTACCCCACCGTTGCCGAGTTGTGTGGCTTGGAGGTTCCCGCACGCCTTCAAGGCAAGTCCTTGGCCCGCACTTTGGACGACCCAAGCATTGAAGTTCGCGACGCGGCGTTCTGCGTGAACTACAAAAGCTACTTGCTGCGCACCGACCGTTGGGCGTTCATTCAACACGGCAAAGACGGCGAATTGGGCATGCAGCTTTACGACATGCACAATGATCCCGGCCAATTCCAAAACCTAGCCGATTCACCGAAGCACGTCGAGGTCATCACCGATTTCCAAAAACGTCTGGCCGCGAAGTTGGCCGAAGTCCACGACAACGACCTGAAAGACGTCCGCTAAACCGGCTTCGAATCTAAAGTAGTTTCGCCAATCACGCTAGACAGTTTGGCGCGCAGCGATGCCATGTCGTACGGCTTTTGAATAAATCCGGCCAAGCCCAAACCGGCGAACTTCTTCACTGCGTCGATGCGGTTATAGCCGCTGCACAAGATGACGGGAATCTCGCTGTCGATTCCGCGCATCACTTCATATGCTTCGCGGCCATTCAGGTGCGGCATGGTTAGGTCCAACAGCACACAGCTCAAAATTTGGCGATGCTCTTGAAATAGCTCCACCGCCTTGCGGCCATCCGATGCGGTTAAAACATGAAAGCCAATTCGCTCGAGCATATCTTTGGCGACGCTGCGCACAGTCTCTTCATCGTCGGCTAACAAAACCGCACCACTTCCTTGCCACGGCGTCTCCGCGGCATGAGCGATCTCGCCGAACTCCTTCTCATGATCAGCCGTATCGGCCGGGAACAGTACACGGAAAGTCGTGCCCTTGCCAGGCTCACTTTCAATTCGAATGGCTCCCTTATGGCCGCGAATAATGCCCAGCACCGCCGACATACCAAGGCCGCGTCCGGTGAATTTTGTTGTGTAAAACGGATCAAAAACTTTGCTCAGCATTTCTTCATCCATGCCGCAGCCGGTATCCGTTACTTCTACGTAGGCATAAGTTCCCGTCGCCAGCGGCTGGCTTAAGCCTGCAAGCAACACCTCGTTCACGCTGTCCAAATACTGGCGATCACATTCCATCGCCCCAGTCGACAAAGCGATGACGCCTTCCTCTTCGCCGATGGCGTCGGACGCGTTGGTGATCAGATTAAGGATGACTTGGCGTATTTGAGTGGTATCGCCACCGAAGGTAGGAAGGTCATCGGCGAGGTTGTACTTGAGCTTGATCTTCTTCGAAATGGACACCTCGAGCAGGTGCGCCATTTCGTCGACGAATTCGCCTAGGTGGATCGGCTCCACCACAAAATGCCCTTTGCCGGAATAAGCCAACATCTGCTTGGCCAAATCCGCGGCACGGCGCGAAGCTCGCTCGATCTCCAACAAATTTCCACGCGCCGGCGACAGCGGCGATAGTGCATCCAACGCCAAATCGGCGTTGCCAAGTATGCTCATCAAGATGTTGTTGAAGTCATGGGCGATGCCACCCGACAACACGCCTAGGCTTTCCAATTTCTGCGCATGCTGCATCTGGCGTTCCAACTGCGCACGCTCTTCCTCGATACGCCTGCGGTCAGTGATGTCGGTAGAAACCGCAATGATGTACTGCAACTTGCCGGCGTCATCCTTCACCGGAACAAAGGTCGAGTAGTACCAGACCAACTCGCCTTCCAACGTGGTCGCTGGAGTTTCGCGGCTAACAATCTCTCCGGTCTCGACCGCGCGGTTCAGATCACCAAGAATTTCCTCTTTGACCTGCGGCGAGTAAACATCAAGCGGGAATGGCTTTCCGTAATACTGCTCAACATTGCTCACCTTAAGCCCATCGATGCCGGCTTGGCTCATGTACTGCAGACGAAAGTCCAAGTCCAAAACCTTGGTACAAACCGGCGAATTCTCCAACCAAACACCGAATCGCTGCTCCGACTGCGTCAGCAATTCCTCCGTCCGCTCCAATGCCCCCGGCAAGCTCTCCAATTCCGCAACCCGCTTTTTCAAGCGGTCAATTTCATCTATGAGTTGTTGTTCGGATTGGAGGTCTTTATCGGTCATGGGGGCGGTCTCCAAGATGTCTGGAAACCCAAAAAAGATTGGGGAAGGGGGGTAGCCTTTGGAGAACTTGTGCAAATTATACCATATCTATGTTGTTATCATTCCACGCAATGAATCGGCCCCAGCTATCGTTTCTTCGCCTGTTCGCACTACTCCTGTCCCTCGCTTTTGCCGCTCCCGCCCACGCGGATCAAGGGGCGAAGCGCGAAGACCGCAAGGCCGTCGCCGCGTTGGATCGATTTAGCGAAGCTATTTCACTGGATGGCTTACCCGAGTCGGTGGACCTGCGGCCGTACTTGCCCGAAGTCGGCGCGCAAACCATGAATGACTGCGCAGCGTGGGCGTTTGGTTATGCCGCGCGCAGCTACTTAGAGGCCATCGACCAAGGTTGGCGGCCGGATAGCGACGAACGAATTTTCTCCCCCACTTTTATCTACAACCAAGTCAATGACGGCGTCGACCATGGCAGCCGAGTAGACAAGGTGCTGGATTTATTAATGAATCAAGGCGCCGCAACTCTGAAGACTGCGCCCTACTTGGCAAAGGATTACCTCACCCAACCGCCTGGGATTTCTAAGCTCGAGGCGGAAAACTTCCGCATTGCCGATTTTGTGGTCCTGCCCGATGGACCAACCATCCGCCGAGCCTTAGCCGAAGGCCATATCGTGCTTTGCTGTGTGCGCACCAATCCGATTTTCAGTTCCGGGCACTCGCGGCCTTACACCAAAGAGGAACACACTCGCGGTCAAGCGGCGCGTCGGCCGGATCAGCCCCATGGTTTTCATGCGATGGCGATTGTTGGCTACAGTGATCAGCGACAGGCATATTTGTTCATGAATTCATGGGGCAAGCAGTGGGGCGAAGACGGTTTTCTGTGGGTTTCCTACGACGTGCTGGATCGGTTTAACAACGAGCAAGAAACCACAAACTTGATGGACTTCGCGTTGGTCATGCTCGACCGCCGTGAGCCGGTGGTTAAGGTCAACGGCAGTTACAAAGTCGTGCAGTTTGAATCACTTCAAGCCCACGTTTTCGCTGCCTACGCCGGACGCGATCCACAGGCGGACGTCGAAACGTGGCGGTACACGGTCAGCCTGCGCGGCAAGGCCGATGCGTTGAAGTATGTAAAGAAAGTCGATTGGAATGTTCCTGGCGTCAGCGGTAGCCAAATTGCATCGACCGAAAACTCCCAAACGGCTTTCCGCGTCACAGGTCGTTCTCCGCAGCCCAAAATTGCAATCAGCGGCGTTGCCACGATGAGCAATGGCACCCAGGTCAAATTGAGCGCGGAAACCGAGGTGCCCGACTCAATGAAGCGAGACCTGCAGGTCAAGCGCATCGATGCGTTTCACCGCGAAACCGAGGATGGCATCCAAACTTGGCGCTGGACCTTAATGCCGCAGATGTCCGATGCAAACTGGCGCGAACTGCAAAGCATCGAATGGGCGATTTATACGGAAAGCGCTGAGTTCCCGAATAAGACTTATCAGCACGACGGCGGCTTACCACCCCAATGGAGCTTTGATAGCTTGGCGATGCCGAGTTTCCACACCTCCAAGCCATTTGCCGGCGTCGGCCGATTCAGGTTTCGCGACGGAAGCCTACAGGTCGCCGAATTCCATGCCGACGACTTCACTGCCGAGCCCATAAAGTACGGCAAGTTCGATTACGTCACTCGACCGGAAGGCGTCGACGGTGCGCGCGGCTGGCATTATTTGGAAATGCGCGCGCTTTATCCCGAAGCGTGGAAGGACAACATCATGGGTGTGCGCATGGGTGCGGGCACGTCGGCAACTTGGCATAGCGGGCAAGCCAGACAAATTGGTGGACCTGAGCCATACATGCATGTTTATTCCACCTACGTCGACGGCCCGTTTTGGCCGGATTCCATGATCTTCTTCCGCACGCCCGGTGCACTAGGTCGTAGCACGCCGGCGATGACCAACGGGCCGATTATTTTGCCGGAAAGCGCGGCGTGGCATGACCCGTGGCCCGATGGCAAAAATTTGGATTCACCCGGCCGCGGCTATGGACTGAACTATCGCGACCGGTTCGCCGGCTTTGTCAATGGCAAGCCGCAATGGGAAGTCATGGTTTTCTTGGATGGCAACGCGAACCTCGGCATTGTGGAGCAGATTGAATGGAAGTTCGACGAACACGTCCAGCCGAATGCTGAGCTGCAAACCAAAGTGCATAACTGGGAAAAGCACCTATTCCAAAACCTGCTGACTTCGGCTCCGTTCTCCGCAACCGCAACCTGCACCGACTACAACGGCTTCAACTTCGATTTAACCATCGATGTACAACCACGCAGCACAATGAATACGGCGTTATCGGTAGACCTCACTGCGATTCCGGTTCCGGAGCTGGCCGAGCAAACCCCGAACCAAAGCCTCGCCGATGTTTCCCTGGTGGGGCTAAGCCATGACATTCAAGGAGTTCGCTCCGTCAAAGCCTGGGCTCATCGTTCATGGGGCGGTGTAATTCCAGTCCAACTTGGTTGGTGGCAATACAACCAATCTCCGCAACCCGGATTCGCCCGAATCGAAACGTCGGCGACTCAGCCAACCACATTCTTGCTCGAATACGACGACGGCAGTGTGACGGCGCTGCAAGCCAGCCCACATTCCAAGGCACCGGTTCCAACTCCAACCCCGCTGCAAGTATTGGTTCGCGAGAGGTACAAAGGAGTCATCAACGGCAAACCATGGTGGGAAGTCGAAGCTCAATTACGTGGCGACCAGTCTTTGTTGAATCAAGCGACCGAACGCAATTGGTCGGTGAAACTGCAAAACAGAGAGAAGATTGACCTTCAGTCCCAACAAAACAGCTCAGCAATCCTCTTTGCCACCTCCTACCCGGGCAAGGTCACAGTTGAACTGAAATTCAAGGAAGACGAGCCCCCCACCAAGGTTTCGGCTTTGGTTACCACGCTCGCCAAACGGTTACCGGACCGATACGAAGTCCGCATGGAAGAAGGTTGGTTTTTCGACGCCCTTGCCGAAGCTGGCCCCAACGCCGATCCGTGGGCTATCGATCAGCCGCCTACTCCGTACCGCTTCCGAATCGTTGCATCCGAGGAAGCAATGGCGCGAATCAAAGAGGTTGAGTACGCAGTCATCAACGATTGGGAGCTGCGGCGAAATAAGGATCAGCCGGAGCAAGCGTTGGAGCCTCAACTGACGACGATTGCCGCTAGCTGGCCGGATCAATCCTACTTCGAGCACACCATTAACTGCACTTCCGACGACGTCCTGCACGTCACCCCAACCTTGACCTTCCAAGATGGAACCAAAAAAGCTTTGAAGACTTTGGTGGCCGGAGATTTACGTCGCGGAGTCCCGTGGACACCCAATGAGAACCGGCCCACCGTTTCGGTAAGCGATTGGGGCGACGTCGACGGCCGCCGCGCTGCGTTGGTGCGCACCTCGGTACACAACGGAAGCAAGACCAACAACCTGATGCGGTCGGAGTTAACCGCCAGCACGCCGCTCACCCCTGCCGGGAATTCACCGATTGCCAGCTTCGACTTCGGTCAATCCCTGCGTGAGTTTTTGATTTTCGAATCCACCCAGTTTTTGTCGGCCGACCTCATCCGCCGCGATCCGTGGGCTATCGGCTTTGAAGAGGAAACGCTTGCCTTGCGGCGGGCGGACGCCAAATTCCCTGCTGCGCCGGCCAAGCCTCAAATCTTGGTTCGAGGAGATCCCGGTCCCGGTAAGGTCTTTTTTGTCCGTATTGCCGGGCCGACATCACTACTCGCGCAGGTAAAAAACGTCCGATACGACATGACGGTTGGAGGCAAGCGGCTGGCGCTTGTACCGGTCACTCGCTTGGGTGAATCCAGCGAAAATTTTGAGGTTCGCGTCTATGACGCCTACCCCAGAAACATCACTGCGCGCTTGTATGGTGACAACGGCTTGCTTCCAGGCGGCCAAATTCAGCTCAAATAGCGCCAGAACTAGTTCTTATGGTTGATAGGGTTAAAACACGGCCCCGCCCCTGGGTCGGCCCCAAGGTCCGCCTGGCGGACATCTCCCTCCGCGGTCGCCCCTAGCCGCCCCTCCCCCCTAGATACTCGATGAAGAAATCCCTGGCATTGGCAGGGCTCGCGTTCGCGTGTGCTCTGATCTCCCCCTCCTCCGCTCAAGTCCAGCAAAACTCTGCCCCACTCTTTGAAGAAGTTTCCGGTGAACGGGAATTTTCCGGTTGGATGATCGCCCGTCCGGTGCAGCCGGCCGACATGGTCAATAAGGGCATGACCCAAGCCGAAGCCGACACGCTGCATGCGCTCGGTCACGGCGTCATGGGTGGCTACGCGGTTCGCGATTTTGTTTCGGTAACCGATGAATACATCTTCGCGCTGCCCGAAGGTCGCGACGAAAACGCGATGGCGCGCGAACTGATGGCGACCGGCGCGTTTCAGTACGTTGAGCCGGATTGGATCCTGTATCCGATCGCGACGCCGAACGATGGTTTGCTGAGTTATCAGTGGCACCACAACGCCAACATCATGGATTCGTTTGGCGGTTGGGACATTCACACCGGTAACCCGTCGACGGTAGTTGCTTACTGCGACACCGGCGTGATGACCGACCACGAAGACTTGCTGGCAAACCGCGTCGAAGGTTACAACGCGGTGGATCAACAGTGGGAAAGCAATGGCGGCAACATTGGTCCGGTGCATTACCACGGCACTTCGGTGACCGGTTGCGGCTCGGCCAACGGTAACAACGGCGTTGGTGTATCCGGCGTGGGTTGGAACTTGGGCCACCGCATGATGCGCGTGTCGAACGACTCGGGCGGCGGTGCTTACAACTCGACGCTGAACCATGCTGCGCGAACTGCCATTGAGCAGGGCGATAAAGTGGCAAGTGTTTCGTACTCGGGTCCGGATTCGAGTACTAACCTGACTTCGGCAACTTACATCAAGAGCATTGGTGGCTTGTTGTTCTGGGCAGCCGGCAACGACAGCCGCAACCTGACTTACGGCAACCGCGATAACGATGACATCATGATCATCGGCGCGACCACCGACACCGATGCGCGCGCGTCGTTCTCGGCTTATGGTCAGTATGTTGACTTGATGGCGCCGGGTGAAGATGTGGTTTCGACTTACACCTCGAACACTTCTTCTTACGCTTACGTAAGTGGTACCAGCTTTGCCTGCCCGATCGCAGCCGGTTTGGCCGGTTTGATCTGGTCCTACGATCCTTCGCTGACTCCGGATGAAGTCGAAGACTTCCTTAAGAACGGTTGCGATGACCTCGGTTCCAATGGCGTTGACAACACCTATGGTTATGGTCGCGTGAACACCAATGGTTCGCTGACTCTGGCTGGATCGGGCGGCGGCGGCAACCCGCCGGTAGCCGATTTCTCTGGCAACCCGGTTTCGGGTACTGCTCCGTTGAACGTCAGCTTCAGCGACCTCAGCACCAACAGCCCCACTTCTTGGGCATGGAACTTCGGTGACGGCCACACTTCGAACGCGCAAAACCCGAGCCACACTTACACTTCGGCTGGTGATTACACCGTGACTTTGACCGTCAGCAACAACGATGGTCAAGACAGTGAAGTCAAGACGAACTACATTTCGGTGGCTGCCGGTGGTACTGCACCGACTGCGGCATTCTCTGGTACTCCGACTTCAGGAACCGTGCCGTTGGACGTCAGCTTCTCGGATGCTTCGACCGACAACCCGACTTCGTGGTCGTGGGACTTTGGCGATGGCAACACGTCGACCGCTCAAAACCCGACTCACACCTACACGGCAGCCGGCACTTACACGGTTTCGCTGACGGTCAGCAATGCTTACGGCAACGATACCGAAACCAAGGTTGACTACGTCACGGCAAACGCTGGTGGTGGATACACCGGTCAAGGTTTCATTCTTTCGAAGAATGCTGACTTCTCGACGAACGACACCGTGTTTGATCGCACTGACACCATTTACATTAAGGTGTGGATGGATGTGGTTGATAGCAGCGACATCAAGTTGAAATGGTGGCAGTTGAAGAAGAATGGCCAGAAGGTTCGTCAGAACATGACCAACAATGGTGATAACAGCTACACCGCGAGCTTTGACTTAACTGGACTCCCGTCGACTCAAACCAAGTGGTTCTTCAAGGCCAGAATTCAGGATTACAGCGGCATTCGCTATATCCCGAAGAAGACCATTCGGGTTTACTAGTCGCTGGTCAAGCGACACCTTTCCCCGGTCCACTGTGGTGGGCCGGGGATTTTTTTATGCAGTCAGCTACGATCGCGAATGGTCGTCCACGGAGCGTTCTCGTGTTCCTCAACCACCATCGGTTCTTTGAACTCGGGGCTGGCGAGGATGGCTAAGAACACACACGGCTCATCGAAGATGTTGTAGCTGCCGTGGACTTCATTGACCGGCACGTGCGCGACCTCACCGGCCGACATGATGCGGCTTTTTTCGCCCACCCACTGCTCGACCTTGCCTTCTAGGTAGTAGATGGCTTCTTCAAAATGCGGATGGCGGTGAAAGCGATGCGCTTCGCCGGGCGGCATGGTGACGCGCACCAACATCAAGTGCTTGCTTTCGGTCAGCGGCGGTTTGACCAACCACTCGTGCGGTCCCCACGGCAACTCCTCGACGATGACGTTGGGAGTGCTGACGAATCGTTGGCATTCTTTTCCGCACATAGTATTCAGGTTTGTGTGAACCGCCGACAGCGCAAAAGAATGAACTATTTCGGCAAGCGAAGCGCTTTGAAGTCTTCGATTTGTTTCTTAATCGCAACCTCGGTCGGGAAGCGTTCGGTGGAGCTGGCACCGTAGAAACCATCGATGCCTTCGACCCGCTGCAGAATGTAGTCGGCATCCGGCGGCATCGCAAGCGGGCCGCCGTGGCAGAGGCAGATCACGTCTTCGCGGATCGACTTGCACACTTCGACGATCTTTTGGATCTCGGTCACGCACTGATCCAGCGGATCGACCGTTTCTGCACCGATGGTGCCGCCCGATGTGCAACCCATGTGGGCGACAATGATGTCGGCACCGGCTTCGGTCATCATCTTCGCTTCATCGGTATTGAACACGTACGGCGTCGTCAGCATGTCCATCTCGTGCGCCATCGCGACGATGTCGACCTCAAGCCCATAGCCCATTCCGGTTTCTTCCAGCGTGTCGCGAATGCGACCTTCGAATAATCCAACGGTCGGGAAGTTTTGAATTCCGGCGAACCCTAGTCCCTTCAGTTCAGCCAGGAACAAATGCGGAATCATGAACGGGTCGGTGCCGCAAACACCGGCCAGCACCGGCGTGTGCTCGACCACCGGCAGCACCTCGTACGCCATCTCTTTGACGATTTCATTGGCGTTGCCATACGGCATCAAACCCGCCGTCGAACCGCGACCGGCCATGCGGTAACGGCCGGAGTTGTAGATGATCAGCAGATCAATGCCGCCGGCCTCTTCGCTCTTCGCGGAAATGCCGGTGCCGGCGCCGCCGCCGATGATCGGAATGCCGTTGGCGATCTGCTCGCGGAAGCGCGCCATGATGCTGGCGCGGGATTCGGGGGTGGGAATTTTCATGGTCGGGGGAAGGGCAACGAATGCGTATTGGATCATGGATCGGCTTGAGTGGTTGGTCAAGCCAACCCGTGGTACAAATGTCACATGCTGGCTCCCCTGACCCTGGCCTTGGCCGCTGCTTTCGGCCTCCTCCAAACTACGCCCCCCACAACGTCGGAAACAGATTGCGCCAATCACGCGCCGAGCTGCAGCGAGCATTCTGCGGGTTGCGGTTCTCACGGCGCCACCACGCTTGCCGACCGCGCCGACGCTGCGACGCTGGCTTCGCTGACCAAATCCGAACCTATTTCACAGGTGAAAGCCAAGCGCTTGAACGTGATGTTCATCGGCGACCGCGGCCATCACCGGCCGGAAGAGCGGCTGCACGACGTCTACGGTTCGTTGTTGCGCGCTGGATTCGCCATCGATTGGGAAGAGGATCTGGAAGACATCACCCGTGATCGCCTAAACGATTACGACTGCGTGATGATGTACGCCAATCAGGCGCAGCACCGCGTGGTTCCGGCTCAATTTTTCCAAGCACTGAAGGGTTATGTGCATGACGGCGGCGGATTCGTGGCGGTGCACTGCACGTCGGGTTGTTTTATGGAATCGCAGGAGTGGCTGGAGTTTGTCGGCGCGCGTTTTGTGTCGCACGGCGCCGAGGTGTTCCAGCAGGAGGTGGTTGCGCCCGAGCACGAAGTGATGAAGGGTTGGGCCAACTTTGAGTCGTGGGATGAAACTTATGTGCAAACCCACTTCGAAAGTGATCGCGTGGTGCTGACCAAACGCGGCACCGAGCCGTGGAGTTGGGTGCGCCAAGCCGGCAAAGGGCGCATTTACTACACCGCTTCGGGACATGATCACCGCGTGTGGCGACAGCCGGCGTTTTTAGACTTGTTGATTCGCGCAATGGATTGGACTGCCGGCGCTGAGAAAGCTGCGGCGCGTCAGGCGGTAACTGGACCGAAGTGGGAGTACGTCGAAGCCGAATGGGCACCCAACTACGAAGGACGCGATCCGAATCCGCCGATGCAGGTGGCATCGACGCCGGCACAAGCCGAAGTAGCGATGATTGTTCCCGCGGGTTTCCGCGCGCAGGTTTTTGCCGCCGAACCAATGGTGGTAAATCCAATCGCATTGGCGTGGGATGAACGCGGCCGGTGTTGGGTGGCCGAATCGCCGGACTATCCGAACACCGTCAACGACGACGGCGTGGGTTTGGATTCGATCAGCATCTTGGAAGACACCGATGGCGATGGCCGCGCCGACAAAAAGACCGTCTTCGCCGACAAGCTGAATTTGCCGACTTCGATTTTGAAAGTCAAAGGCGGCATCCTCGTCACCCACGCACCCGATCTACTTTTCCTGCGCGACGACGACGGCGACGACAAGTGCGACGGTCGCGAGGTTGTGTTCAGCGGTTTTGGTCGTTGGGATACGCACGCCGGACCTTCCAACTTGCGTTGGGGCCCCGATAACTACGTCTGGGGCGCAGTCGGTTATTCCGCCTTCGAACGTGCCGACGGCAGCAAGTTCGGCAGTGGATTGTGGCGCTGGAAGCCAGGCATGAAAGAACCCGAATTCATGGCTCAATTCACCAATAACACCTGGGGATTGGGTTTCCGCGATGACGGTGAAGTGTTTGGATCGACCGCAAACGGAGCGCCGTCATTCTTCATGGGCGCGCCGAAACCGGTGTTGGCAAACAGCGCACCCAACGCTCCCGGAGCTGCGCAGACTTTCAGCACCGCAGTTTTCCACCCGGCGCTGGAGCGCATCCGCCAAGGCGACTTCATGGGTAAGTTCACGTCGGCAGCCGGGCATAACTTCTTAACCGGTTCGCAGGTTCCGCAAACTTGGCATGACTCGGCGTTGGTGTGTGGACCCACCGGCCACCTAGTTGGACGCTTGGATTCCTACGCCCATGGCTCCGGTTACCGCACCCGCGATGCATTCAACTTCTGCGTTTCACTGGATGACTGGTTCTGCCCAGTTCACGCCGAAGTCGGCCCTGACGGCGCAGTATGGGTCGCCGACTTTTCGCAATACATCATTCTGCACAACCTGCCCGGCAACCCGGAGCGCGGTTTGCCCAAAGTTGAATACGGAAAAGGAAACGCCCACCTCAACCCGTTGCGCGACACCAGTCACGGTCGAATCTTCCGCATTTTCCGTGATGACGCCACCACCATTACACCGAATTTAGCTTCTCCTGATTTTGAGGCTTGGATTCAAGCAATTCATCACCCCAACAAGTTTTGGAAGGACACTGCGCGGCGAATGCTGGTGCAGTCCATGCAGGAAAACTATGCGGATATGCTGAGCAAACCAACCGCAACCAGTCGAGGGATTATCCTGGGAATGGCCCGTAAGATTGCTGAAAGTGGAGAAAATGAACCTCATTTCTTCTGGAAGAATCTGGCAAACCGCATGTCTTCCGGGCTCATATCACCGGACCCTGCACTCGTCAAAGTCTCGTTGACCTATCTGCCGGAGTTTGATTGGCCTGAAGAACACTCAGCCAGCTTAATGCTTCTAGACAGCGGACTCTTGGATTCCGCGAACGCGAATCTTCGCCGTCACGCTTACATCGCCGCGGCGCGGTTGCCTGAATCCCAAGCAATTGGCGTAGCGTTGGCTGGACGCGCAGTTTTGGAGCAAGGCGATGACCCGTGGATTCCTCAGGTTTTGAATGCTGCAATCGCCCAGCACGCCAAACCATTCTTGGCTGCAGCGACGCCTTTGCTGCCGCGCGAAACCGAGGGCGAAACAGTGAACTTGTTCCCGAACCCTGGATTCGAAAAAGCTGACCCTAATGACGAAAGCCAACCGTTGGCTTGGCGCGTGCGCGTTTACAGCGGCGAAGCCAAACACACTTGGGAGGAAGGCCTCGGCCGCGGCGGCAGCAAAGCGTTATCCATCTGGTCTACGACTGGCGCCGATACATCTTGGTGTACGGACATCGCCGTCGAGCCCAACACGCGTTACCGCTTGTCGGGTTGGATTCACACTCATGGCGTCACCCACCCGGGCGGCACGCATGGCGCGCTGTTCAACATTCATCCGCGCCACGTTGTCACTGAATACGTGCAAGATGACAGCGAGTGGACGCAGGTGTCGTTGGAGTTTCAAACCGGCCCGAACGAACGCTCGGTGAGCATCAACTGTCTTTATGGCGGTTGGGGCAAGTCGGTCGGCGAGGCTTTGTACGACGACATGGAATTGATTTCGCTTGGCCCCGCCAGTGATCTGAAATCCATGATCGCGCTGGCGCAAAAACACGCCGGCAGCGAAGACGGCCCGCAAATCGATGAAGACGTGGCTTCGCTGATTAAAGACGGCAACGTTGCGAATGGTCGCGATGTGTTCTTCAACAACCAAGTCGTCGCCTGCAATCGCTGTCACGCTTTTAACGGACAAAACGGAGGTGTTGGACCAGACCTCACCGACGTCGGCGCGCGCCTGACTCGTGAGCAATTGTTGGAATCCATCCTCGATCCCAACGCCACCATCGCCGAAAGCTGGCCTGCGCCACAATCCGCCATGCCGGCGCTGCGGCCGTTCTTAACCGACGAAGAGCTGCGCGATTTGATTACATTTTTGGCTCAAGCTAAAGGCAAATAAGCCGAAAACGTAGACAATTCAGCACTCTCAATCCAGCCCCAGCTGAACTTAATGAATAAGGATTCATTTTTCACCATAAGTTTTGGGGATAGGGTTGGATATCGACCTCCTTCCTGTCCGCATCCCCTCAACCGGAATTCGATGAAACTACCTCCCCCCCGTATTTTCGCGGCTGTTTTATGCACAGCGGTGTCTTCGCTTGCCGGTACACAAACCATCCTGGCGCTCACGCCTTCAGCCCAGCAATTCGGCGGTACTTGGGAACAGCGCAATATTCTGATGGGTGCCGATATCTACACTTTTCACGGCACAGCAATTCTGCGCCACCCGGATCTGGACGGCGATGGAATCCCTGACATCATCGTCGGCGCGCCCGAATCCAACGGCCTGCATCAATACGGTGGCGGAATGGTGGTGGCTTACTCAGGCGAAGACGGGGCAGAGTTGTGGACCAGCACTTGCGATCAATTCGGTGCCGAGTTCGGCCGCACGCTGGCGTTGATTCACGATCAAAATGGCGACGGCATCGATGACATTGCGGTGGGTGCACCGATGTACGACTACTCGTCATCCGATGTCGATACCGGTGCACTTATGTTCCTAGACGCAACCACCGGAGCCGTGGTTCACACTTGGAATAACGGGCAAAGCGGCGCAAACATGGGCGCTGCGCTTTGCGGCGGTTTTGATTACGACAGCAATGGAACCCTGGATTTGCTGGTCGGAATGCCCGGCGCCGATGCGTCGGCAACATCATTGAACAACGGTTATGTTTACCTCTTTTCCGGCGCACCGATGGCCATCGTCAACACCTTCGCCGGTCCAATTGCCGGCGAGCGCTGCGGTGCTTCGGTGAGCGATATCGGTGACATTGACGGCGATGGTTTGTTGGATTTCATTGTTGGTGCACCCGAGGCGGATTCGTCCACCGGCGCGCGGCAGGCAGGCAAAGCTTATGTGCTGACGAATACGCTCGGGACCATTGCGCGCACCCACCAAGGCTTCAACGCTTATGCGCATTTGGGCCAAGTAGTGGATGGCGGCGGCGACTGGAATGGTGATGGAATTAGTGAATATGGATTTTCCGCACCGAGCTCCGGACACAGCAGCTTCTCAAAAGCCGGCAAAGCATTTTTGGCGGATGGCGCCACCGGCACCAATCTTTACACGTTGACCGGCGACCAAAGCGACGCGCACTTGGGTACCACGCTACGCTTTTTGGAAGACGTCAACGGGGACGGAATCACTGACCTTGCCGTCGGCGGAATGAATTCCGGTGAATACGGTTTTCTGCAATTTCACGATGGCCCCAGCGGCATTCGCATGCACCGTGCCGACGGCACCGGATTGGTCGATCGCTATGGAGCTTCGGTGTGCGTGATCGGAGATCTGAATGGAAGCGGCACTCCAGAAGTTGCCATTGGCGTGCCGGGCGAAGAGCCTGGTTACTTGGATAGCGGCAATGTTTATCTGATGGGCTTTGAAGAATGTTTCAGCGCCAGCGCTACATCGATTTCCAGTTCGTCCGGCGGCAGCGTGGTTTTCGACATCGACTTCCTCGATGCACAATCCGGTTCCTACTACGCGCTGCTAGGATCCGCGACCGGCACTGGTCCATACGTGGTCGGTGACGTCGCCATTCCGTTGACGAATGACGCGTTCTTCAATCTATTCGCGACGGCTTCGGCACCGTCGGCGTTTAGCGGCGCAACCGGCGTGCTGAACATCAATGGCGACGCAGTGGCAATGGCGAACGTACCGGCTGGCTACCTTTCGGCGATGGTGGGTAGCAGTTACTGGTTTGCCGCAGTCACTTTGACCAGCTCCTTCACGCCGACGCTGAGCAGTGTGTCGGTGGAAGTGGCGGTCACGCCTTAAGCCAGCAATTCCGGAATCACTTCACCGGCGACGTCGGTGAGGCGGAAACGTCGGCCTTGGTATTTCCAAGTCAGGCGGGTGTGGTCGATGCCGAGCAAATGCAGCGCGGTGGCTTGGAAATCGTGCACGTGCACTGGGTTTTCGGTGATGTTGTAGCCGAAGTCATCGGTGCGGCCATAAACCTGACCCGGACGCGCGCCGCCGCCTGCCATCCACATGGTGAAGCAGCGCGGATGGTGATCGCGACCGTAATCGTTATTGGTGAGGTGGCCTTGGCAGTAGTTGGTGCGGCCGAACTCACCGCCCCAAATCACTAGCGTGTCATCCAGCAGACCGCGTTGCTCCAAATCGGTGAGCAGCGCTGCGGTCGGTTGATCGGTTTCGCGACATTGGGTACGGATTGCGTTCGGCAAACCACCATGCTGATCCCAGCCCTGATGGAACAACTGCACAAACCGCACATCGCGTTCGATCAAGCGCCGCGCCAGCAAACAGTTGGCTGCGTAGGTCCCCGGCGTTTTGGAGTCGGGTCCGTACATTTCAAACACCGAATCCGGTTCGGTGGAAACATCAGTTGCTTCGGGCACGCTCATTTGCATGCGGTATGCCATTTCGGCTTGCGCCATGCGCGATTCCACTTCGACGTCACCGCTGCGTTCGGCAGCAATTTGCGACAACTTACCGACCGCATCCAACATGCGGCGGCGATCCTCGCGCTCGATTCCCGGCAGGTCTTTGAGAAACAAAACCAGATTCTCTTCGGCGCGGAACTGCACCCCTTGATGACGCGACGGCAAAAATCCGTTGCCCCAAAGGCGCGCGTACAACGGTTGGCCGCCTTTGTTCTTGGTCACCAAAACGACAAAATCAGGCAAGTCTTGATTCAAACTACCCAAGCCATACGACAACCACGACCCCATCGAAGGGCGGCCGGCGTTTTGCGAGCCGGTCAGGAAAAAGGTGACCGCCGGATCATGGTTAATTGCCTCGGTGTGCATCGAGCGAACCAAACACAACTTGTCGACCATCTTCGCCGTGTGCGGAAGCAATTCGCTAACCCAAGTGCCGTTTTCGCCGTGGCGGGAAAATTCAAACTGCGCACCGGCCAGCGGCAGCGAGGTTTGATGGCCGGACATGCCAGTCAAGCGCTGACCCTTGCGCACCGAGTCCGGCAGTTGCTCGCCGTTGCGCTCTTGCAGCAATGGTTTGTGATCGAAGGTTTCCAGTTGAGACGGGCCGCCCGATTGGAACAAGTAAATCACGCGCTTGGCCTTGGGTGCATGATGCAAGCCAATGGGCGAACGCCCGAACAAATTTGGCATGGCCAACATGCCGAGCCCCATGGTTCCGCGGCGTAAAAAACCGCGCCTGCTAATGGCGTCGGTTTGCAAGAGCTTGCGGTGATTGGAATCGCTCATCGAACCATCGTTACGGAGTCGGAGGACATGATTACCTGACAAGCTAGAGTCAGAGCAGCATGCTTGGCGGCATCGTCAGGGTTGTCAAACTCGGGAACCGGAGCTTCGCCTACGCTGCGAATCTTTTCGACGCGATCGGGGTCGCGGCCAAGGTAGGTCAGCTCTTCGTAATACAACATCGCCACGGCCTGGAGCTCTTCATCGGTCGCTCGTCGCCCGGTCAGGCGCAGGAACGCATGTGCATAAGGATGGTTTTTTCCGACCAACTCGCCGGCGAGCACCCGCGCCGCTTCGGCAAATTGCGGGTCGTTCCAAAGGACCAAAGCTTGCAGAGGTGTGTTAGTTGCCTGCCGCCGCGCCACGCAGACGTCGCGTTTAGCTGCGTCGAAGATCATCATGGTTGGCGGCGGTGAGGTTCGTTTCCAGTAGGTATATAAGCTGCGCCGATAGAGGTCATCGCCGGTCGATGGCTTGTAAGTGTTGCCCGACTTTTCCTTCCACAATCCGGCTGGTTGGTACGGGAAGACAGATGCGCCGCCGATTTTTTGATTCATCAATCCGCTCGCCGCCAACGCGTTGTCACGCAACATTTCGGCCGGCAATGGGTACGACGGTCCGCGCGACCACAGCAAATTGCGCGAATCGATTTGCATGCCTTCGGCGCTTACTTTCGACGACTGGCCGAAAGTGCTCGATAACGCCAACCGTTTCAACATCGCTTTGCGATCCCAGCCCGAGTCACGGAACTCAACTGCGAGCAAATCCATCAACTGCGGAAGCGCCGGTACTTCACCTTGGCTGCCGAAGTTTTCCGGCGTGCGCACCAAACCATAACCGAACAGCGTGCGCCACAAGCGGTCGACTTCTACACGCGCGGTCAGCGGGTTTTCGGTGCTGAGCAACCAGTCGGCTAAGTCCAACCGCGTTTTGCCCATCGCCGCTGGTTGGATGGCGGCGATTACGCCTGGATCCACCGGGTCGGTGGGCAATTGATAACTGCCACGCTTCAACAAATACGCTTGACGCGGTTGCGGCAATTCTTTCATCACCATCAACTGCGGAATGGCATCCAAAGCTTGATCGCGTTTCTTGCGCAAATCGCGCAGCGTTTGCAGCGACGGATCCAAAGCTGCCAAGTCGAAGAAGTCCACCGACTCCACCGCCCCGCCGGCAAATCCGCGATCACGAAAACGTTCACCCAACAACGGATCGCCCGGCCCGCCGCCAGTGATTTTATGGCGCAGCTTGTCGCGTAGCACTTCGGTGGCAACAACCTTTCCGTTCCACATCATGTGCAAGCCGGACGCGCGCGAAGAACCGTCGTATGCAACCGTCAACTCATGCCATTCATTGATCGGCAATTTTTCCGCGCTGCGAATCGCAATCGCATCGCCGGGCCAGAAGTGAATCAACGCAAAGGTGAGGTAACCGTCTTCAATGACGATTTGCCAACCCTGACTGCCGGCATCGGTCCACGCGCGCGAGCGATGCAATACGATGGCGCGCTCGTGTTCGCGGTCGGCTTTCAACTCCATGCGCACCGCAAACGGATCCCAACGATTCCACGCGCCGGCTTCTTTTAGGCGTTCACCGCGATCGCCGTCGAGTACCAATGCGCGACCGTTTGGACTGGCGATGGTTTTGCTTTCGTCGTGCTGCTCAAAGGTAAACGAATGCGTAGGCGTGAATTCGGCTAAGTACGTCGGCCAATTTAATTTCTGCGCTTGTGCTTCGGCTTGAGTGATTTTGAGCTCGGCTTTCTCGACTTCGGCTTCGGCAATAGACAGCGCGGTTCGCTGCGCGTCATTCGGCAAGTCCATCGCCGGTGTCGGCGTGGCATTGGTGAAGTGCGAATACAAACCGTGCTCGTCGATGTCGTCGAAGTAAGCAAACAGTTGATAAAACTCGCGCTGTGAAATCGGATCCTAGCGGTGATCGTGACAGCGTGCGCATTCCATCGTTAGACCAAGGAAGGCAGTGCCAAAAGTTTGCACACGATCGGAAACATACTCAACTCGAAATTCTTCCGGCGTCGATCCACCTTCGTTGGTTTGGCGGTGCAAGCGATTGAACGCAGTCGCGATTTGCTGCTCACGCGTGGCGTTCGGCAACATGTCACCGGCGAGTTGCCAGCGCACGAAGTCGTCGTAAGGAAGGTTGTTGTTGTACGCGTCAATCACCCAATCGCGGTACGGCCACACGCGCCGGCCGACGTCGCTTTGATAGCCGTAAGTGTCGGCATAGCGGGCGACGTCCAACCAGGATTGCGCCATGCGTTCGCCGAAGTGCGGCGATGCGAGCAAGCGATCGACCACATTCTCTTTTGCAGCTTCGCTTTCATCACTCAGGTAAGCCTGCAACTCTTCGGGAGTCGGCGGCAAACCGGTCAACGCGAAAGTGATGCGACGCAACCAAGTTGCACGGTCGGCCGGAGGATTCGGCTCGAGCCCAGCCGCACGCACCGCGTCTTCGATGATTGCATCGATGGGATCAACCGGGGTGCGGTCGGAAGAATCCAACCACTCGCCGGGCAACGCGAAGTGTGCACCCACCGGCTCAAAAGACCAATGCGGCGTGTATTCCGCCCCCTCGGAAATCCACTGCTCGAGCAGCTTGATCTCATGCGGCTTCAGCTCAAGCCCCGACTTCGGCGGCGGCATGCGCTCTTTGCGATCGCGGCTGTGAATCAACGCAATCATTTCCGAAGCGTCGACGTCGCCGGGAACGATTGCGGAATAACCGCCTAAGTCCTTGTACGCTTCCTCGGCCGAATCGAGTCGCAGGTCGGAATCGCGTCCGCCTTCATCGGGGCCGTGACACGAGAAACAACGGTCCGACAAAATCGGACGGATGTCGCGCTGGAAATCCACAGCCTGCCCGGCAGCCGATCCGCAAAGCAGCAGAAGTGCGAGTAGTTGGAGGAGCCCTGATGCCCAGGAAAGCATGAAGCATCCTAGCAGGCAATTTCGCTTCGGCGGTCTGGCTGATTTCGCGATTCCAAGTAAATTGGAAGAGTGGCACTCTTCCCCTCCCTCCTGTTGCTGCTGGCGCAAAATCCGGCGGTTGAATTCAGCGCGCACCCGGTCGACGGACAGCTCTATCCGCGCAACGCAAACAGCGTGGCCCACGTGCAGGTGGCCGGCCGAGTTTTAGAAAACGGCTGGGATAGCGTGACTTGCGTTGCCCGCCGCGACGGCGTTCCGTTTGCCTTTAAGCAACAAGATCTAAACTACAATCCGATTGGCGGCGCGCCGTTTGATTTAAATATAAAAATCAACGCCGAGCTGGCCGAATACGATTTTGCCATCTTGCTGCGCAATGACAGCGGACGCAAGGTGGTCGGTACTGCCGAACGCGTCGTCGCCGGCGATGCTTTTTTGATCCAGGGCCAGTCCAACGCGGTGGCCAATGATTCCCATAATCAAAATTTGGCCAATCAAGATCAAAGCCCGTGGATTCGTTCTTTTGGCACCACCAGTTTGTTCGGAAGTAACGCCGCGGCCGATGTGAATTGGTACATCGCCGATGGCGAATACGATCGTGAAGAAGGCGCGATTGGTGCGTGGGGATTGCGCATGGCCAGCAACATTGTTGCGAGTGAAGGCATTCCGGTTGCGATTCTGAATGGAGCAGTTGGAGCCACGCCAATCGTGTGGCACCAGCGCAACGACGCCGACCCGTTTGATGTATCAACCAATTACGGACGTTTGCTCACCCGCGCCACCAATGCCGGCTTGGTCGATCACATCCGCGCAATCTTCTGGTATCAAGGCGAAGCCGACGGCGACGCTGCTGAACCTTATGTGTATCGGTTTTACAACCTGTATCACGATTGGCTGAGTGACTACCCCAGCACCGAAAAGGTTTACGTTTTCCAAGTGCGCAATGGCTGCGGCAATCCGTCGCCCGACCTGCGCAATGTGCAGCGGCGGTTTAAGGAATTCTTGTCCAAGGTCGACGTCATGTCGACCACCGCGATCAACCGCCACGACGGATGCCACTACTACTATGGCGGCTACCGTCAGCTGGGAAACCGGATCTCCCGACTCGTCGCCCGGGATCTGTACGGTTCCACCGACACCGTCGAAATTGATGCGCCGTATCTGGCGTGGGCCAGCTGGGGTGATTCCTTAGGCAACTCCATCCGCCTAAAATTCGCCGACCCCGATGACCGCCTGATCGTCGAACCAGGTGCCGAGCAAGACTTCGTTTTGGAAGACGGCGTCCAAGTCGTCTCGACCCAAGTGGCAGGTAGCTCCATCTACCTAACTCTCAGCGGCCCCAGTAACTCAGCAACCATCGCCTACGTAGGCCACCCCGAAGACGGCGCCTGGATCAAAAACGGCCGCGGAGTCGGCGCGCTGGCGTTCAAGGTGATGATTCGATAATCGGTAGGGAAATTCGTCCTAACCCTTATTTGAAAAATTTGAGTAAGGTTTAGGCAACAGCGGCAACCGTTCTATAGCCGTTTTGCCTAACTCCTCTTTCCACACCGAAGAAATCCTCGCGCATGCCGCGTGGGTGCAAGCCATGGTCCGCGAAATGGTCGCGGATCCGTCGCTAGCCGACGATTTATCGCAGCAGACCCTAGAGGTCGGTCTGCGCCATGACTTGAGCCGCGTGCAAAACCTGCGCAGCTGGTTCCGCGGAGTGGCCAAAAACTTGCTTCGCCAATCCCATCGCAGCCAAACCCGCCGCGAACGACGCGAACAAAAAGTTTCGACCCCCGATGGTGGTTCCGAGCCACCGTTGCCGGAACTTATGGAGAGGGTGGAAATCCAGCAAAAGGTCGCTTCCGCGGTATTGGAGCTTCCGCAACAACACCGCCGCGTCCTGATTTTGCGTTATTACGAACAACATTCCGTTTCCCAAATTGCCGAGGCCTTTGGTATTTCCAACAGTGCGGCCGGCTTGCGCATCCATCGAGCAAAATCGATGCTGCGCAACCGGCTGCAATCTCAGTTGGGCGGCGATTGGCGGGTGTTGGCAGCGCCAATTAGCGGAAGTATCGGGAAGATTGGCTTGGCAACGGCTTCTGCTTTCGCCATGAACAAACTCGCTAAAGCCACTCTAGTTTTATTCGTGGGGCTGCTTTGCAGCCTTCCATTTATTTCCAACGACGACAAAGCTGACGTAGATGTCTCATCTCAATTTGAGGCTGAGCTTCAAAGATCCGAGACAAGCAGTCCTAATAAAAACGTATTAGAGGAAATTGAAGCCAAAAGAAACTCTATTTCAAGCTCCCAACGCGACCTTGTATTCGAGGGTTATACGCTGAAACTGATTGATTCCAATCAACAGCCCATACCGAACGCCGAGGTCGCCCTCCACCTCACGCACAATGGAATTAGATTCAAAAACTTGCATCACTATCCGGACAGTTGGAACCCACCGAATTATCCAATATTGAAGGCCCTCACTAACGATATTGGGGTAGCCCAAATCCCCTATTCCGCACCAGAAGCAAAGGGATACGTTTTTACCAAAAAAGATGGCTTTGTATTAAGGGGTTTCCCAGTTGCCGAATTTGGGAAACGCAATGGTCCGATGGTTGACCTCGGATCATTGGTATTGAATTCGGATGCTGGATTTTGCTGGCTGCAGTTCCGGGAAGAGAGCGGCGCCCTTGCAGCAGACTTGGAAGTTGATTGCAAATTACGAACCACGCCAGACGGATTGCCCAGTACGCAAACCCCCAACGGAACCATTGTGTTTCAATCCGATAGGACAGACGCTAATGGAATGGTCAAATTTTTCTCCATGCCACAGGGTAAGGTTCATCTGCAAATTCGCTCGCGCCGACACGTAACCTGGACTGATGAAATTGAATTAGAAACAAAACCTCCACAACAGCCCATCCCAGTCACGGTGTCACGTGGCGAATCCATTCAATTAAAAGTTTTGGATGCCAAAGGGGCGCCAGTTTCAAACGCCGGAATCCACTACACCACTAATGACTGGCACAGACCTTTACGAGAGATGGTCCCTGGAACATTCATGTGGAGAGGCTCCACAAATGACTTGGGGGAGTTTTCACTGGAGGGATTGGTCGAGGGGCAAGGGCACAGAGTGGTGGCGATTTCTGGCAATGCGTGGGTTGAGGAACGGCAGCTGGAAGTCGGAGACACAGTAGTATTGCAGCTCCCTCAAATGGCAGAACTAAAGGGCGAGGTCCAACTAGAAGATGGGCGCCCAGCTGCGGGAGCAAAGATAGCAATTGTCGACTTTCACCGTCGCCGAAATGATCCAGACCAAATCATTGAGGTAGATTCCGGTGGAAGGTTCAGCATTCCCCTTCCTTACGGCGTGTACTTCTATGAAGCCATCCACCCGGATGGATCTCTGTTCGCAAATGAGCCCGTCACGGTCGATCAACATCTCAAGCCGTTGAACCTTACGATCCCGGAAGGCGAAGGGTTTTCCTTCACATGTGTTGACAAACAAACCGGCCTCCCAATTGACGGCGCTCGAGGCTACTTCCCTAGAATCCCGGAGCATCTCGCAAGCAAAGATCCAAAGAATTCAACGACGTACTTCAACCGCTTTCGTTCTCAAGGCTTGGATATGCTTTTCAAGGATGGGTTCTTCACGAGCAGCCAACTCGCTCCAGGTACATATACCATCCAAATCGATGCGATAGGCTACGCAGGGACTGAGCATTCCTTCCAAGTCGAAGAGGGAAAGCCAAATGATTTTCAGGTAGAGTTAAATCCAGTAACAACCCTAAACCTCCTCGCCTTGGATGCTGACGGAACACCCCAACCCGGGTGGAGGGTAATGCTGGTCCCAAAAGGAAGTGAGCCCACGTGGTTCCTCGGCCCCGGTGAAAGACATGATCGGTACGCCATGGGGCTGACAAACCGTGACGGAGTGGCAGAATTCGAATCTAATCTTGTGCCTGGGATTTGGAGGATTGAATCCGGGAATGACTCCTTTCGCGGGTGGGTTTTTGGGGAGCTTGAAATTGATCAGGGGCCTAATACTCACAGTTTTGTCCTTCCACGGAATATTGAGGCAGAGTTTCAGGTTCTCGCAGATGGAGCACCTGTACCAGACGCACGAATCGATTTGCGTTGGCACTACCCGGAGGAAATGCCAATCTTCAGCAACTTTCCTACTGGGTCAATCACCGCCTCCAACGGATTTGGCAAAATCCGCAAACTCGTCCCTGGGGAGTACAGGATGGATGTGCGTGCACCTGGCTTGATTCCCCGCAGTGAAGTCATTCGCTTGGAGCAGGACAGTCAACTCATACAAATTGAGTACTCCGGCATACGCGTTGAAGGCCGGATTGAACCCGTGCGTGAACAGGCAAAGGTGGTACTACTTCAAATTACGGATGCGAGCAAGTGGAGCGGCGACATATCGGCTGAGATCTCGCGAATGTTTGCCCACAGGAGCGGGATCCCAAGTTATTTCCAAGGTGGTTGTAGTTATGTCAAAACCGAGGTCGACATGACCGGGGCATTCGTTTTTCCCCATGTTGCGGACGGCGAGTACTTCGTTTTTGCAATAGTTCCTGAAGGCGTCCCTCCCTACCCAGTGCCCATCACTATTTCTGGACAAAACAGGTCCGACTTGCAGCTCCAGACCCCACAATTCGGAAGGCTCATGGTCAACCTGATAGGCCTAAATAAAGCCCAGCTAAATTCCCCCAAGGCCCGTGTAAACCTTCAAGTCAACTATGACGACCTTGATCCATATTATCTGCCAGCATTCTTCGAGGACACCCGGCGAGTGATTCGCGGATTCCGAGAAGGCGAATGCGAACTAATCTTTGAATTCAGAGATCCGCAAGATTGGAACGGGTCGCTTACCACATATAAGAAGACGGTACGGTTAGCAGTAGACCAAACTTCTGAAATCAATGTGGATCTTGAAGACTTCACCCAAATTGATTGACCTATTGGGGAAGCGCGCAAGAGAGCCTACTGCTTAATAGGAAGGTCAGATGAGAAATTCCCTACACTACTTCGAACGAACGTTGCGCGGCCTCTTGTCGGAGAAGCTCTTTTCGAACTTTGCGAGTTGATCCGCATTCAAAACCTGGCGTACGTCGTTGCGCCAGGTTTCTTCGTCGGCTTTTTTGATTTGGCCGAGCATGTCTTTGTCGGCACCGTCTTTCCACATTTTGATTAGGTCTTCCGAACGTTGGTCTTTGGCGGCGATCAAGGTGCGGATTTGACTGGCTTGGGAATCATCTAGGCTTAGCCATTCGCGCATGCCGTCGACGCGTTCATCCAAGCGCGCGGCTTTTTTGGCTTGCTCTTTTTCGACCCAATCTTGGCGTTCTTTTTCGCGGATGGAATCCAGCGCCACGGCGACCTGATCCTCGAATTGCGGATCGGCCATCGCTGCGCCGGGGACACTACCGCTGCCTCCCAACTCCTTGCGCAACGCAGCGAGTTCATCTTTCGTCGCCCATTCCCCCACCTCACGCCGACCGGAGTCCGTCGTCGCCGACTCCAATTTTTGCAGGCGTTCGGTCAGCTGCTGATTGCGAATGGCCAGCTGGTCAATCTGCTTCAACAACTCCTCTTGCGACGAGCTCGCGTGCACGTCGGCGTGGGCCGAAGACGCATCGTCGACGAGCTGGTGCGAGTCGGAAGGTGAAATTACCGCAACGGTGGCTACGGAAGAAACCGCGCCGACGATGGCTGCAATGCCGATGGTTTGGAGTAGATTCTGCGACATGGCGAAGGCTTGAGGAACTATGAATTATCCCACGAAGCGCGCGCTACCTCTGCACGTTCTTTTCATAATTTTGTATCCATTCGTCAACCGTAACTTTACTCGCCAGCTCGCCAATTAATTCATAAGGAATGGTCTCGATCTTCTTCAGGCGCACGCAACTCTTGCCCATATCCAGCTTAGTCGGCACGTGCTTGGGCCACTGAGATTGAAACCACTTCAGCAACTTCGGGCTGGCGTACATGCCCATGTGATACACAGCGATAAAGTTCTTCTGCGAAGCCAAGCTCAAAAACGGCAACGGCTGTTTCGGGTTGCAGTGGTAGCCGTCCGGATAGCGCGAATGCGGAACCACCCAACTCAGCCCCACACCTTCGACGACTTCCTTGAAGCCCTTCGGCAAGTTTTTGCGAATCACCGCACGCAACTTTTTTACCGCCGCCTGACGTTCTTCGGGCAACGACGCAATCCACTCTGCTGGCTTAGTCATGCAGACATCCTAGCAAGCCCAAGAATGGACGCCGACGTCTATCGCAGCTTCGCAATCAACCCGTTTTTCACAGCCGGCCACTCGTCGCGCACAATGGAATACACCGCGCTGTCGCGGAAACTGCCGTCGGGCTCAATGCGGTGATTGCGCATCACCCCATCCAACTTCGCCCCCAACCTCTCGATCGCCCGCCGCGAGCCGTGATTGAGGAAATGAGTGCGAAACTCAACTGCAATCGCGTCGAGCTGTTCAAAGGCGTGGCTGAGCAACAGCAGCTTGCATGCGGTATTCACCGACGTTCGTTGATGGCTTTTGCCATACAAGGTGTAACCAATTTCCAACCGCCGATGCGCCGCTTCCACATTGCAATAACGCGTGCTGCCGATGACGTCGCCGGTGCTTTTTTGCACCACGACAAATGCCAAACTGCGGCCGAGCTCCATTTCAGAAAGCGCAAAGTCCAAATACGAGTCGACGGTTTCGGGCCCTGGCACGCTGGTGTACCACAGCTTCCATAATTCACCATCTGCTGCGGCAGCGACTAACGCATCACGATCCGCTCGCTGCAACGGGCGCAACTCCACGCCATGCCCTTCGAGCACAAGCTGCTGCAGCCAACTCAAATTTGCAGCTCTCCAGTCAAGTAAGTCACCGCGCGACCGCCAATCGAAACGCGCGCGCCGCCCTGCTTTAATTCGCAAAACAACTCGCCGCCGCGGCGACTGAGCTGGCGCGCGGTCAGCTGATTCTTGCCTAGCCGCTCGGCCCAGAACGGGATCAGCGAGCAGTGCGCCGAACCGGTTACCGGATCCTCCGGCACGCCAAAGCGCGGGGCGAAACAACGCGACACAAAATCACAGTCGTTGCCGGGAGCAGTTGCGATCACCACCGCGGCATCAATCTCGCGAATCAAATTCATATCCGGCAGCAACGACTCAATTGCCGCCTGATCAGCAAACACCGCAACCAAATCACGCGCCTTACAAACCTCCAACGGCTGCGCGCCAAATGCCTCACGCAAATCCGGTGTCGGATCAATTGCCTCCGGCGCACGCGTCGGGAAATTCAAATACAACTTCTCGTCGCCTTCGCCACGCTTCACCGAAAGCAAACCGCTTTGCGTTACGAAGTTGATTTGCTTGGCGTCGGAATCCAGCTCTTCAAAGATGACGTGAGCACTGGCCAACGTCGCGTGGCCGCACAAATCGACTTCGAGTTCGGGAGTAAACCAACGCAACTCGTAGCCTTCTTCGCCGGCGACCAAATACGCGGTCTCGGACAGATTATTCTCGGCGGCGATGGCCTGCAGAGTCGAATCCGGCAGCCATTCGTCGAGCAAGCAGACGCCAGCCGGGTTGCCCTCGAAGGCTTTGCTGGCAAACGCATCAACCTGGTAAAAGGGAATTTTCATTTGGAGGGGATGGATTACAACTCGGTGTATTTCACAGCGGAACCACGCGCTTTTTCGACCGGATACTTTTCAGCGTTTTTGGCCATTTTTGCTTCCACTGCCTCGCCAAGGTTGATGTTGGCAGCCTCGGACAAGTAAAGCAAGAATACCAAGACGTCGGCCATTTCATCGGCTAGTGCGGTGGTAAATTTTTGCTCCTGAATTTCATTCGCAACTTGCTCGTTGCTCTTCCATAAAAATAGCTCGGCAAGCTCGCCGGCCTCGATGCTCAACCCCAGCGCCAAATCCTTGGGATGGTGAAATTGCTTCCAATCGCGGGCGTCGCGAAACGCAATGACGGCATCTTGAAGCGCTTTGATTGAATCCGACATGTTTACAACAACCCCATGAAATTTTCAGCGAAAACTACCGTGGTTAAAAAGGCAACAAGCGGCAGATAAATTACTGCAGAGCCGACGAGCAGCAACCGTGAAACGCGCCACTGAACGGATTTGCGAATGCGCCAAAACCTCCACAGCTCCAGCGCGACTTTTACCCCTATCGCTGAGCCAATCGCCAGCAAAACCATCAATAAATTCATTCCCTTAAGCTCGTGCGGTCGATTGGCGTTGCTCAGATCCCAAATCGCAACGGCGACCACAGCGACGAGTAAGCAATAGCCGATCGACGTCAGCTTGGTGAGTAGGCCCATTGAAGTAATTCTAAGCGCGCGGCAATGCCGTCAGCACGCCCATGCCGACGCAGCAGCCGCCGGCCAAAACTGGGAAGAGTCCCTTAGCAGCCGGGTCGCGGCTGATCACAATGACGAGTCCAATGAGCGCGATTACCCAAATGAAAGCGTTACTGAATGCCAAAAGGCGCAAGGCCTTCATGGAGCGGAGCTGATTGTCGTTGGGGCCGGGCATTGACTACTCCTGCTTTCGCAATACCGGTTTCGTAACCCCCAGCCTAACTTATTTTTGCTTTTGCCGCTCCACAATCCACTGTTGCAAAGCCTCTCTCGTTATCGGCACTTCGTCGCCGGCGAGTTCGCGGAAGGCTTCGGTGATGGCGACGCGTACGCGGTCGTTTAATTTGGTCACACGCTGCGAAGAGCGTTCGGTGATGGCGGGTCGTACTCCAGAGCCTGACGTCACGGCCAGGGCAGTAACGGTCAGTCATGGATCACCGCCGCTGACGGCAACTGAGCCGACTTGAATTTGGGAATTCGGTCTCAGCGGCATGGTCGGTTTGCGGCGTCGGTCTTCGACGCGCAAAGTCAGACCGCCAACGGTGATCTGGCGGCTGGCGGTGGTGGTGGTTGCGGCCAGCGCGGCGACCAGTGGGCCGTCGGCTTGTTTGGGCAGGTGATTGACCAGGTGCCAGGCGGCGATGATGCGGTAGTCGTCTTCGGCGCCGAATAAGGTGTCGGCCCAGTAAAGGCGGGCGTGATTCGGGTACAGCTGGGCGATGCCGATGGCACAGCCTTCCCGCGCCGCCGGATGCTCGTGGGCGATGCTGTTGCTGAGGATGTACGAGCCGAGGGCGACGTCCATCACGTGTTGGAATGCGGCGATGCGTGCGGCGGAATGGGCGATGTACGGGTTCTTTTCGCCGATCGCACGGCTCAATTCGGTGATCGAAACCTGCCGCCGACCGACGCCTCCGCGGGCTTGCACGACTTCTTCCAGCAGGCGTCCGCCGCTGAGCAGGGCTTCCGGGCCTTCGGTTTTGCGCAGGCGCTTCCACAGCCATTCGACGCGTTCATCCTGGTCTAAGCCCTTCGGTACAGGGTCCAGGCGTTGTCCCCATTTCCACAGCGCGTTGGAGACGGCGTTGATTTCCTTGCTGCGCTGCAGCTTGAGCTTGTCATCCTTCGTGGTTCGCCACAGGTGCTCGAGGGTGTCGGCCATCTCGATCAGGTCGTAAATGCGGCCGTCGCCGTTGGTGGACGAAATCACCGGCAACATCGACATGGTCGGGTCGGCTTTGAGCTCGTTGCGCCATAAGTCGCGCTTCGGCAGTGCCAGGACCACGGCAACCGGGTCGAGCGGCGTGAAATAGCGACCGTAGGCGGTCATCACCTCGGCGTCCCCAACTGCTGGTGCAGCAGACACTTCCAGCCGAATACCGTCCTTGGTCATGGCCACGACCGAACGCTGCGCCTCGGCCGGCACCGCCTGAGCGGCCGGTGTTTGCGCAACTGCCAAGATGAGTGTGCTGAGGGAAAGAACCATGGCTAGTTCCAGCCTAGCCCAAGCTCAGGCTGCGGTCACTGGGAGTTTTTCATTGCCGCCGCTGCGCCCAGCGCCATCGCCGAGGCGAAAGCGGTAATCGCAAAGGAACCGGCCAACGCCCAAAGCACCTCACCCACCGGTTGCAAGGCAAGCCAAATGCCGGAAACCCCGCAAACCATCATCCCCAGGCAGCTGAATACACAGAGTGGAAAGGTCACCGAGCGGACCACGTCAGGAAAGCTCTTCTTTGTCATAGCTATTTGTCAAAATCGGTTCAGCGCCCGAATTCCGGGCGGCGTAGAACGGACAGGTGAGCAAAAAAGATTCGTCGCTCGCGGCTGAGCCGGCCGACCTCGTGCCCGAGGTCATTCTAGGTAAGGCCGAAGCCCAAGAAACTTGGTTTCGCACTGAGTTTCCTGCGGTTTACCGGCTGTGCCTTGGTTTTTTGGCCAATCACGCGGCGGCTGACGATCTGGCTCAAGACGCCATGATTCACTTGATGGACCGACTCGACCGCTGGGATTCGCAACGCCCCTACCAGGCGTGGCGCACCGCGGTGGTGCTGAACTTGTGCCGCGATCATTTGCGCAGCGCGGGGCGGCGTCGGCGGGCGGAAAGTCATTTGCGATTGGTGGAGCAACAACAGCCGTTGCCGGATCCGCACGATTCGGCGGCTGGGAACGAGATCCGCGATGTGATCACGCGCGCGTTGTCGCAATTGTCGCCGCGCGAGCGCGAGGCATTTGTGTTGCGCGACTTGGAACAGCAACCCACCGACGCGGTCGCATCCGCCATGGATGTGACGCCGGCGACGGTGCGTTCGTTGCTGACTTTGGCGCGGCGGCGCTTGCGCGGGATTTTGGCACCGGCATTGGCGATGGATTCCAAAGCAGCAGGAGGCGGAAATGGTTGATCATCAAAACCCCGACCGCGACCCGAACGCTGCCGACGATCCGCTCGACATTCTGCGCGATGCGTGGAATGAAGTGGCGGCTCCGGATCCGGTGCGTGAGTTGGAGGATGAGGATCGCGAAACTCAAGACGTCGTCAAGTGGATGGCGGCTGGGTGGCAGCAGATTCCGATTCCGGAACGACGTGAGGTTTCGACTGCTGAAACCATCACACGTCGTTCTAGCGATCGCGCGCCATGGATTCCGTCGTTGGCTTTAGCTGCGGCGGTGTTGTTGCTGGCAGTTTCAACGTGGAAGTTCATGCAACCGCAGACCTCCACCGATCCGCTCACCGACCAGACGGCCAACGCCGAGGGGGAAGGGGACGCGTCGAAAACGGATCCGGGCGTGGAGGGTCCGGGTCCGTCAACCGATGCAACTCAAGCTGATTTGCCGTCTGTACAACTCATCGCAAATGATGAACAAAAAGTCCAAATTCTCGCCGGCAAGGTGAGGCTGACCATGTTGCGAGGTACGGCGGCCTCGCCGGAAACCGAATCTACGGAAAACTGAAATGAGAACTGTACTCCTAATCTTGTGCTTGTTGTTTAGCGCGGCGGCACCGAGCGTTTTGGTCGCGCAAGAAGAAACGCAACAACTCAACGAAACCGATTTCACGTTGACGCGTTACACGCCGATTAACGTCGACGCCAATGCTTTGCTACGGACCGTGGCCTCGCTCTATGGACGCCAACTTTCGTTTGCTGATCGCCGTATCCAAAACTTGACGATCTTGAATGACGACCTGGTGATTTACGAAACCGAGGCGCGCTCGAAGTTGATTTTAGATGCAATCAAAAAATTGGATCGCGATATCGAGCCGCCGGGGATCGTTGAAGAGGCTATCAACAAAACTCTGACCGCCGACGACATGGAGTTGGCAAGTTTCTCGCCGAAGTATTTCACCGTGCATGACTTTTACGGTTTGGCCGAAGATTTGTACGGTCGTCAAATCATGGTGGAAGACGGTTGGCATCAGAACATGCGCTTGTTGATGAACAACAACAAAATTGTTCTCTACGAAGAAAAGATCGAGATGCCGCGTTTGCTGCAGCGGTTGCGTGGCTTGGATAACAGCCAGAAGCCCGAAGAGGACGGCGGCGTGACGATGATGACGGTGGAGTACAAGCCGCGTCACGTTTCTGCGCGCGGTTTGCTGAAGGGTGTGCAGGCGTTCCAAACTGGTATTTCGGCGGGGCCGAATGTTCAGCGCACGGCCGGTCCGCGGCAGATGGCCAGCAACATTACTTTGGCTGAGGAAAGCGGTGTGATTGTGGTGCGCGATTACCCGGATGCGGTGGAAGAGATTTTGGCTGCACTGAAGCGATTGGATCAACCAGCGCCGCAAGTAATGTTGACTTGCTACGTGGTGCAAGGTTCGGAGGAGGCGCAAGGGCGTCAGGCGGATTTGGAATTGCAAAAGCAACTCAAGCAAATGCTGCCGTTTAACAGTTACGAGCTGAAAGCCCTTGGTTTGATGCGCGGCACCGCGTTGGCCGGCACCAAGTTGACCATCGACATGGAGGGCAATGGCGAGGCTTATTCCGGTTTCAATTTGCGCATGATGGTCGGCGCTTACGACGAGACATCCGGCGCGCTGAATTTGGAAGAATGCCGCTTCTCGATGACCACGCATGAGCGCGGCAACCGCGAATTGTTCTCGACCGCGACGACGATCTTCAAGGGTGAATACGCCGTGCTCGGCGTCACCGGTGCCGACCCGATTTTCCTGGTCGTGCAGGTGCATCCGATTCAGGCGAAGTAGATCGCGCCAGCTTTTTCAGGCCACGCTTGCGTTGCAGGCGTGGCCTTTTTTGTAGGATTAACGCGTGTTTATCGCCGCGCTGATTTGCTCCGTGCTCGCCGCCCCCCAACAGGAAACGGCGAAGGAGCTGCTGGCCAAGATTGATGCTGCCGGCGCAAAAGCGCCGATTGAGTTGTTCGATCAATTGGCGAAGTTGCAAAGCAAAGAGGCGTTACGCGGATTACTGGAAGCGGCCGGCGATCAGAAGCAGGACAAAGCGAATAAGGCGTTGTTGTCGTTGAAGCACTTTAGCGGTGTGGAAGGTTTGGAGGATGATGCTGTTGAATTTTTGATGGACCGCGCGTCGGGATCAAATGCAAAGAATGCGTTTCACGCGGTGCTTGCTATGGGCGGCTTGTGGCCAGCGGCGGCGGAGGAATGGGTTGAGATTGCGCTTGGGCACGACAGCATGGATTGCCGCACTTTGGCGCTGATGCATTTGCTCGATCGCAACATGGATGTCGACGACAAAGTTTTGAAGAAGTTGGCGGCAAGCAAAGATGAAATGGTGCGTTATGAAGGAGTGCTCGCCCAACTGCAGCGTGCCGACGATCCGCAAAAACGTGTGTTGAAATTGGTGCGTTCCAAACACGTTGCCGAACGACTGGCGGTTGTTGAGTATTTATGCACCGGTGATGTGGCGCAGAAGATTGCGTTGCTGGAGACTAAGCTCAGCGACAAGGACCGGCGTGTGAATCGCAAATGCTTGAGCGCGTTGGAACGAATAGGCAGTGCGGATGCCGTCGGCGTTTTGATTCGACGCTTGGAAGTTGCCGAAGCGGGTGAACGTTGGCGGACGACCGATGCGCTGCGGGGATTAACCGGCATGTCGTTTCGTGCCGAGGTGGGTCCGTGGAAGCGTTGGTGGGCGAAGGAAAAGAACAACTTCAAGCCGCGGAATGGTGGCGACACGAAGAAGGCGGCTGTAAACGAAGACGACGAAACTGCTGCCAGTTTTTATGGTCTGGCAATCCGCGCGCAGCATTTGGTCTTCACTGTGGACAGCAGCGATTCGATGAAAGGCAAAGCCAAAGACGGCCGCAGTCGGATTGAAATCGCCAAGGAGCAATTGCGATCCGCCATCGCCGAACTGCCGGACGGCTCAACCTTTGACATCGTCAATTTCGGCAAAAACGCGAAGAGTTGGAATGGCGAACTCATCGAGGCCAAATCCAAACAACGTCAGCGCGCACTGGAGCACGTCGACCGGATGGGATTGAGTTGGGGAACGCAGGTTTACGAAGCGCTGCGTACTGCATATCAAGACCCAAGTGCCGACGCGATTGTGCTGCTCACCGACGGCGACCCACAGTTGACAATGATTATGGATCGCAATTTAATTCGCCGCATGGTCGTGCAATGGAACCGCACGCGCCACGTGCAAATTGATTGCATCACCATCGGCACCGATCGTGGTTGGTTGCGCAAGATCGCCGAGGCCACCGGCGGTCGTTATTTGAAGGTGGAATAAAAAAAGCCGCTGCCAGTGACAGCGGCTAGGCGTGGAAATGCGCGTGTTTACTTCTGGTAATAAACCCAGACGAAGCCGGTCATTTCCGTCGTGACGATGTCCTTCATCTTTTCGTAGTGGGCATTCCACTTCTCCATCAATTCATTGTTTGGAGTGCCGTCTTCATTGGCCGAAGCACTTTGGAAGCCGCTCATCAACTCCTCCTGCTCCTTCATCCACACCTTGTACTTCTCGCGCGCAACATCCTCGCTGAGCCCCTCAGCCGGGAACATCAGCGTGGTGCCGTCGCCGACCAGCAGATCGAGTTTGCCATCGTCATTCATATCGGCGGCAAATACACGAGAGGATTTTTGCGATCCGGTCAGGTGATCCATTCCGAAAACGTACTCCCCCTTGGGGAGCTCTGGCCTGATAAGCTGCACCGACGCGGCGAACTTAGCCTCTTTGGCACTACCGATGTTATCGAACAAAAACACGCCGCCTTCAGCCGAGCCCGACAACATGTCCTGATCACCATCGCCATCCCAATCGACAAAGAACGGATCACTATGATGCGGCACCTCCATCGGCTTGCCCGCAGCCTGCATCCATTCACCGGTCGCCGGGTACTTGGCTTGGCCCTGTCCATAAAACACATGGAAAGTGCCGCCGAAGTTACCGGAGACAATATCCAAATGACCGTCGCCATTTAAATCCACCGCGGTCGGCCGCGTGCAAATGCGATCGATATCGCCAGCATCCCCATCGGGAATGGTCAGCGGCGATCCGTCGGTGTTGTTCAAAACCGCAGGCGGCAAAAACTCGCCCTTCGGCTTGCCCCACAACACTTGGAACCATCCGGCCATCGGCGTACCGCGCTCATGGTGCGAATAAGAACCGGAAAGAATGTCCATGTTGCCATCACCGTTCAGATCCACAAACTGTGGAGTCGAACTGGTGCATCACCACACACCCGGCACGCTGACGGTTTCGCCATCGGCTTCCAGCCACTTACCGGCGCCAAACTTGCCCTGCCCCTGCCCGGGGTAAACCATAATCTTGCCGCCTTTGAACTGGCCGACGACCAGGTCTTGCTTGCCATCGCCGTTGATGTCATAAACGGAAGGCGATGCATAACCAGGACTTTCCAAACGGATCGGCTTGCCATCGGCCAAAATCATTTGACCAGCGGAAAACTTAGCCTTGGCGGCGGGTGCGGACTCGGCCTGAGCGTGCTGAGCGGTTGCGCAAAGCGGCAGCGCCAGAGTCCAGAAAGCAGAAAGTATGAGCGCTCTGTGATTCATGGGTATTTCAGTAGTGCCAGCCTACCCGCAAGTTTCAAATCTTGCGAGCCACACCGCCCAAAGCCCAAAAACCGCGCTCTAACCTATCCCTCGCGCAGTGCCGCCGGCAACACCGGCACCGGCCGACGGTTTTCGTCGACGGCGACGTAAGTCACATCGGCCTCCGTCACTCGGATTTCATCGCCATCCATGTCATCTTGGCGTTGCACCAATACGCACACTTTGACCCGCGCCGACGTCGTACCGACGTGCTTGATCTGCGTATACAACGAAACCAAATCGCCGACGAACACCGGCTCGTGGAACACGACCTCGTTCATCGCCACGGTGACGAAGCGCCGCGCCGGGTTCAGCTTGCGCACCGGAACCACGCCAGCCAAGTCAATGTGCGACAGGATGACCCCGCCGAAAACCGAACCGTTTGCATTGGTGTCGCGCGGCAGCAAGATCGTGCGCAGCGACAATTCACGTGGGTATTGCTTCACAGCCAAGCCTCCAAGGTATCGCGCGTCCAGTCGCGCACCGAATCCAGTTGTCCGGGGAAAAAGTGAGTGGCGCCATCGATGACGGTGACCGCGCCGCCTTGTTCTTCGGCGCGGTGCATGCCGGCCATTTCAACGAAGTCGTCGTTGCTGCCGGTGACAAAGGCGGCGCGCTGCGGCCATTCGTGCGAGTGCGGCCACGCGTAAAAGCGCGTCGGCCAGGCGACGGCCATGTAGCCGGCGGGTTGGATGGCGCCGGTGTTTTGTTGTTCGCGTTGGCGAATGCAGAAGTCGAGGCCGACGCGTGAACCGAAGCTAAAGCCCCAAACGAAAACCGGTGTGTCGGGAAGTTCGCGCTGCAGCCAGGCAAATGCGGCAGCTGCGTCGTCAATCTCGCCATCGCCCTCGTCGTAATGCCCGGCGCTCAAGCCGACTCCGCGGAAGTCAATGCGCAGCGCCGCGCATCCGGCTTCCAGCGATCCAAGTGCGCCATGGCGGACCACATTGTTCTGGCGCGTGCCGCCATGCATCGGATGCGGATGCAGGTGCAAAACCGCCGCGCGCGGTGCCGCCGTCGGCCGTTCAAATGTAGCGTGCAGACGTCCAACCGGGCCGTCGATGAACAGCCGTTGCGGAGGAAGAGACTCGATGCCGCGGACCATGATTTTTATGCCCGCCATTATGCCCCAACATGGTGGAGCCGGGCCGGCGAGCCGTATAGTGTCGCAGAACCGGTGGAACTTGTCGCTACCCTCCTGACCGATCTTCCCCTCGACGAGCGGAACTTTCACGGCCTGCTGATGGACATCAGCCACAGCCGCCTAGCCGGCGCGATCTCGCCCTATGGCTTGGAGGCGATCCACAGCTATGGCGACGCCGATTTCGACCTGTCGGTACGCGATATCAAAGTGCGCGCGCGAAAGGCCAATACGGCGCCGCGCTCGGCATTGGTGGAGCTGTCCAAGCACGGATTCCGGCCGGTGACGGCGGTGACCTTCGAAACTCGCGGCGACCCCGATTCACGCGAGGATGCGTGGGCGCTGTGCTCGCTGTATGCGCAGGAACTGCAAGGCTGGATCCTGACCAGTTATCTCAGCTTTGATCAAGCCGCGGCGCGCTTGGGTGATGAGGATGGGTTGCTGCACGTCCCCATCGGCGGAAAATTTCGCAGTGTGTTGATTTCGTTTTCGACACTGCGCGAGTTGATTGGTTAATAAACCGCCGAGTGTTTGCTTGCTAGGTGCATTGATTCTTGGGCCATATCATCTCCATCTAACCCTACATCACAGTGATCACAGATATGTTGGTTAGAGTGGCGATTTTATTCGGCCGATTTTGGTCTTGAACGGCGGCGCGCCCATACAGTTTGAGACCTCGAAGAGCGGCCTGATTCGGCAGTGTAAGGACAATTTCGGTCATCCCGCTGGAATCCAACCGGCCGCTGGGACCAGCGTTCCAAGTTCGCCCGTAGATCCAATCATTCGAAAATTCAGTAACCCAACCATCAATTTCTTGGCCGGCCCCAGGACTGAGATGGGACGATAACAGCAACTTCCACCTTCCTAACGGATAGGCTGGCACAAAAAGTGAAATACCTAAGTGCTCACCAATTCCTGCGACCTCAGGAGCAATAAAAGAGCTATGCCCAAAGAAAGTCAAGTAGCTATATCGATCACCCAAAGCATCCTTAATTCCTTCAATCAAAGCGTATTCAATATGGCCATCGCCATCGATATCACCAACTACGGATAACTTATTTCCTGCCCAATTATCAAACCGATCCTGGAGCGGGCCATCATCCCAGGGCTCTGTACCGGTAACGAAATGATTGCACTGTTCAGCATTCAATCGGGACCCCTCCTC
>CAYFOM010000019.1:0-82551 GCA_964344765.1 uncultured Planctomycetales bacterium
TCGGTCTGCGGCGGATGGTGGTGATGGTTGTGGTCCTTGCGCCGCGGGTAGCCCAGCTCGGATAGCGCGACCAACTCATTGCCTTCGTCGGAGGCACAAATATCCGCCTCCTTACGCGCGCAGACGCAGTCTCCGAGGCTTTCCCCATTCACGCCGACGCCGCCGCACGACCCCGAAAGTTTGCGTCCGGAAAAGATCACACCCACCGCCATGCCGAGCACGGCGACGGAGAAAACGACGAAGGCGGCCACGTAAACCATGACCGCCTTATTCTACCCGAATCGGGCCTGTCCGGGCATTTCCCGGCTGTTTTCGAAGACTACTGCTTGGCTTTCAGCGCCTTCAGTTTCTTTGGCAGCTGCTTGCAGAATTCCTCTTTGCCGTTTTCGGAAATCGGGTCTTCGCCGACGTAAACGTCAAACAGCGCGTGGCACAAAGCCAAGTTCTTAATCTCAGGCATTTGCTTGCCGTCGATCGAGGTCAGCAGGCGACCGCCGGGCAACCAGGTGAAGACCAAAACCTGATCTTCTTCGCATTCCTTGGTGAAGTAGCCCTGGAACTTTTTGATCGCGGCGGCAGCCTGGGTGCGATCTTTTTCGGTGCCCTTTTTGGTGAAGGCCTTAATTCGCGGCTTTAGTGCTTCTTCAAAGGCATCCGACATGTCGTCGGCGTCGACGTCACGCGCCATCGCCAAACGCAAGGTCTTGCCGTACTTGTCGCTGAGCACCGCCTTCTCGAAATTGCGGTCCTTCATCAGCTCCTTCCACTTCTTATTCGCATAAGGCTTCAGGTGCGGCGCCGCGCCCTTCAGGTCGACGTACAAACCAAAAGCGTAAACCTTGACCTTAAACCAGGTCTTGGTTCGCACCGCCAGCGAAACGGCGTCGTGGCGCGACTTCGACTCGCCCTTGCCGACGTGAATCCACGCCGGGAACTTGATCTCGGTGGCCGGCTCCTCGATTTGCGGCGCCTTCTGAATCGGCTCCTGGTCGGTCTTCGCGGTGGTGCCGGTCACTTGCACCGGTTCTTTCTTTTGCGCGGTGGCCGTACCGACGGCGAGGATCGTGGAAAGGGTCAGAGCGAGGAGTTGTGAGGCTTTCAGCATGACAAACGAGGGTGTTCAAGAGTGGCCGGCGGCGGAGTCGCGCACCCCACCGGGGAAGCAGCTGCGGCGGCCGTACCCAGGCTACGCGAGCTCGGGGTCCACTTGCAGCAGGATTTTACCGAACACTTCGCGCTCGCTCATGCGGCGGTGGGCGTCGGCAACCTGCTCCAGCGGGAAGCGACTGTCGATAATCGGCTGCAAAGCGCCGGAGAAAACCAGGTCGGCGACCTGTTTTTGCTCTCCCAGCCCCCCCATGGTACTGCCCAGCACGCTGAGGGTCTTGAAGAACAACGGCGCCATGTTCAGTTCCATTTGCGCGCCGCTGGTCACGCCGCAAGTCACGATCCGTCCTCCACGGGCCAGCAACCACAAGCCTTTGGGCAGCGTATCGGCACCCACATGGTCGACAATGATGTCGACGCCACCGCGGCCGGCCCACTGCTTCACCGCCGGCACCCAGTCGTTTTCGCGGTAGTTCACACCAGTTTCAGCGCCGTTTTGAATACCGCGCTGCACCTTGTCGTCGCTTCCGGCGGTGACGAATACTTGTGCTCCGTGCAGCCGCGCAATTTGAGTCGCCGCCGCGCTGACACCGGACCCGGCAGCATGAATCACAACCTTGTCGCCGGGCTGGACGCCACAGCGAGTGACCATCATGTGCCAAGCGGTGAGGTAAGCAAGCGGAAAGGCCGCGGCGACGTCCAAACCAATGGGGTCGGGCACGGCCATCAGGTTCTGCGCGTGGACCAACGCGTATTCGGCGTTGCCGCCGTCTTCCGTCTCGCCGTAAATGCCATAGCGGTGGCAGAGGTTGTGCTTGCCCTCGCCGCAGCGACGGCATTGACCGCAACTATGACCCGGAGCAACGGCCACGCGATCGCCAGGTTTCCAGCCGACCACGCCGTCGCCGATCGCGTCAACCACGCCGCTGAAATCGCATCCGGGCACCATCGGCAGCGGGAATTTGTGACCCGGAACGCCGCGCCGCACCCATGTGTCGAGGTGATTCAGCGCCGACCACGCGACTTTGATGCGCACCATGCCGGCTTGCAATTCGGGGACCGGCAAATCCTCGATTTTCAAGACGTCAAAATCACCGTGCTCGTGAACGCGAATGGCTTTCATCCCCGGAGTGTAGGACAAAATCCACGCGGTGAAAGGTGCATTAACCTGCCATTCGTTGCTCGTCGTCGCGGTTGATCCAGCGCATCAACACTTCGTCGAAGACCTCCTCGCGAACCGGTTTGGAAATGTAATCATCCATACCCGCTTCCAGGCATCGTTCGCGGTCGCCCTTCATCGCGTTGGCGGTCATCGCCACAATTGGAATATCGTGGCCGCCGGCCTCGCGGATTTGGCGTGTGGCTTCTAAGCCATCCATCACCGGCATGTGGCAATCCATCAGAATCAAATCAAACGGCTGCTGCTTCCACAACTCGACCGCCTCTTCGCCGTTGTTGGCGATCTCGCCGGTGATGCCGCGCTTCTCCAGCATCTTCAATGCCAGCTTTTGATTGACGCTGTTGTCTTCGGCGACCAGAACCCGCAAACCACCAACAAAGCCGACCTCTTCCGCATTCTCACTCGCCACACTCTCCTCCGCCAATTCGGCTGGATTCGGTTTGCGAGAAATGCGTTGCGAGCCGGCAAGTAATTGGTTGTACAAGCGGGACTGACCGATGGGCTTGGACAAACATGTTGATACGCCAAGGATTTCCATCAACTTCGCGTCCGGGCGTTGACCCGAAGGTGCCATCAGCGCCATCATCAATTCATCGGTTCGTAAGTGTGCGCGCAGCACCGGAACAAACTCGGCCCAATCGGCATCTTTTAAACGTGAATCGATCAGCACCATGTCGTAACGAGTGGCGCCGGCTTGCGATTGGCGCACCAAATTCAACGCCGCGGTGGCGTCGGGTGCGGTATCGGCGGTGAAGCCCCAGGAACGCAGCATGGCGCGCAACGCGTGACGTTGGCCTGGGCTGCCGTCGACGATCAGCAAGTGCATGCGCTGCGGAAGTTGCTCGTCGTCGCTCTCTTGTTTGGCCACAGCGGGCAAGGTCGCCGTAAACCAAAAGGTACTGCCTTCGCCGATGGTGCTACGCACGCCGATGCGACCGCCCATCAACTCAGCCAGTTGAGTGGTAATGGCCAAACCAAGGCCGGTTCCACCAAAGCGGCGCGTCGTCGATGCCTCGGCTTGCTGGAACGGTTGGAAGATTGCTTCTTGCACGTCGTCCGGGATGCCGATGCCGGTGTCCTCGATTTCAAATCGCAACAAATCATCTACCAGGTCAGCACGACTGCTGCCGTCGGCATCACTGGCCAAGCTCCCGTCTTCCAAGCTGACGCGGACGGCAACCTCACCGCGTTCGGTGTACTTGATCGCATTGCCAATCAAGTTCATGAGCACCTGACGCAACCGACATGGATCGCCGATCACGCGCCGCGGCACGTTGGGTTGCAAGCTGTAAGAAAGCTCCAGCCCTTTGCCGTAAGCTTGGCCGCCGAGCAGGTCGATGACTTCTTCCACCAAATTCGGCAGGTCGAAATCCAACTGCTCCATTTCCATTTTGCCGGATTCAATTTTCGAGAAGTCGAGGATGTCGTTAATGATCGCCAACAACGCTTCGGCGGAACGAAACGCGGTCTGCGCAAAGTCGCGCTGCTCGTCATCCAATTCGGTTTCCAGCAACAACGCCGCCATGCCCATGACACCATTCATCGGCGTGCGAATTTCATGGCTCATCGTCGCCAAAAAGTCACCTTTGGCGGCATTGGCTTCTTCCGCATCCTTCAACGCGTCGTTGAGTTTTTCCATGATCGCCACCATTTCCTGATTGCGATCCTCCACCTGTTGATAGGTCACCCGCAAATTGCAACGCATGATGTCCAACGTCGCCGCCAAACGCCCCATTTCATCACTTTGGCTGAGTTTGATTTGGGCTTCAAAATCGCCATCGCCTAATGCTTGAGCCTGCTTTTCGAGCTTCCGCAAAGGCAACAACACGGTCAGTCTTAACATTAAAAGCAAAAACGCAATCGTCGCGCCAAAGGCGATCCCGCATTCAGTGATGACCTTGCGTTTATAGGTGGCAAGCCGTGTCTGCAGCGGTTCGGTATCGAAGCCTAATCGCATCGCGCCCACCACCTTGCCGTCGGCGTAAACCGGTTCCTGGTGCACGTACAAGCCAAAGTCGCTGAAGCCCTGCCCCTCAATGACTTGCTGCGAATACCCATCCACTCCGATCGATGCCAGCACTTTGCCACCTGGGTGGGCATGCACCATTGCAAATCGGGCGTGAGGATGTCCGCTAAGCCATTGAGTCAGGAATTTTTGGGCGCTGACGGAATCCTCGGTTTGCAGATGACGACGCAACTCATAACCGCTTTGCTTCGCCAAAAAAGCAACCTGTTGCACCAGTCCTTTGTTGAGCTGCGCCTGCTCGTGGCGCAAGAGTCGGTCGCCGATGACGCCGCCGGCAACAGCAGGGATGAGCAGCGCACCAAGTACCAGTTTGAAGCTGAGCTTGGAGCGGATTTTGACCAGTGAGGGCATACGCGTTCCACCGACCTGCGCACAGGCGCGGTGCCATTGATTGAGGGTGGGTCGCTCGCCGCCGTGACCTTGCACGGGTTGAGCGGACCAGGAGGGATTCCCCTATCGGCAGAAAATCATTCGTAGCTAAAGCTAGCGAATGGCGCGATACACGCCGGAATTCTGCTGCGCCAACTTGCCGAGGAACAAGCCGGACTCATGCGGCGCGCTCAAGCCAATGGTGCTGATGCGCACATTCTTCCAGCGATTGCGCCGCTCCACCCAAGAAAGAATGCGCGACGGTTGCTGAATACTTCCTACCGATGGCATACCGTCGGTCAACAGAATAATTTCTTCGACATCATCATTCTCGAAGGCTTTCTCCAAGCCGCCGAACAAATTGGTACCGCCGTCGAATTGATTACCGTTGAGCCAGCGAGTCGCACTTTGAATGCGGGCCTCCTCATTCGGAAGCAGTTTGCCCGACGACAACTGCGACACTCGATCGGAAAAGAAGATGACGTTAAAGCGAGCTTCTTGCGGAAGGTTCGGCAATAGCCGGACCAGCTCGCCAACCGCCCGTTTGCCGCGCGTGAAGTGCGTCTCCATCATGCCCGAATTCATCGACCCTGATGAATCCAAAACAAAAATCACCTTGTCGCCGAGCAACGGAATGCCCATGTACGACAGTGTGTGACTTTCTTCGCTGTTGTCGCCTTTGGGATGACGGAAATCGGTGCCTTCGGTGCGGTGCTTGAGAAAAAAGTACCGCCAACTGCGCGCATCGGCCCCGATCTTGTAGCCGGTAATCTTTTGCAGCAATGCCACCGCACTATGGCGCGCTCGCCCTTCACGCTTATCGACGACGTCAATCAAATATCGAATGTCGTCTTGACAAGGATCGCGACCGATGATGTCAATCGCCTCGAGCAACAGCGCGCCCTGTGCCGACGACAAGCGTCGCACCGCTTCGACGTGCGCCAAGATGGATCCGCGATCGGCCAAACCGCGCAACGCAGCAACTCGCGCAATGGTCGGTTGGCGTTCATCGCGCAACACCGACATGGCAAAACGATCCCCGCCCTCTTGGTCAGCCAAAGTCAGGCCATAGACTGCCTCGGCGCGCACAATCGACGTCTTGCTGCGCGCGTATTTCTCCAGGTCTTCGGTTGCCTCATTCCCACAACGACCCAGGCAGCGCACATAATCCGCCACCCATTCGCCACGGGCGACGCCTTTGGCATCGACCAACATCTCGTAATTCAGCCTGCCGTTGCGACCGGCGAGTTCTTCGAGAATCTGTACTCGCACCTGCGCAGGTACCGAGCGATCCGCCATCCGTCGTTGCAAAGAAGACGAGCTCGTGTTCTCGATTCCATTGAATTGAGGAACACTTGCTAGCAGAAAGATGAGGGCAACCAGCATTGAGGGTGGGGGGAACGTTTAGTCTACTGCCATGCAGATTTTGATCGACCTGGACCTGCCCGGCTTGGAAAACTCGTTGGCAGAGTTGTTGCCGGCCGGAATCCGGTTGGAGGGTCTGGAGGCGCGCGGCTCGCAGCTACGTGCCAGATTACATGCTCCAATGGTGGGCGAGTGCACATTGACCGCCGCGCTGCAGATCCAAGGCAGCCAAGCGGTGCTCAGCAACTTCGATTTGGAAGGTGCCGGGCTCGCCAAACCATTCGCATTGGCGGGGCTGAAGCGCAAAATCGCCGAGGTAGACCAACGCAAAGGAGGTTGGCGCATTTGGGGGGACAGTGAGGGCGATCGGCTCCACCTCAATTGGTCATAGCGATGACTTCGAGGCTGCTCCATGGAATGCTATTAGGCGCCCTTTTGGCGGGCGTTTCGCTTTTCCTTGAGCTTTGGGCGCTTTATCAGGGCTACCCCTACCATCACGACTACGCTTTTTTTTGGTCCTGGCTGCCGGAATACGCCCTCGCCGGTGCCGTCCTAGGGCTAATCATTTCCGGCCTTATCAAGCCCTTGATCAGCGAGCGCAAATTATTGCGACAACAAGGCTTGCACCTCGCCGCCGGAATTATCAGTGGGTCCATCTGGCTGGTGGTCGCCTTGAATTGGCTTCCCGATGCCGGGGTCGCCTCGCCGGTCATTCGCCATTTGGGAGCATTTGCCGCTGGCTTGTTGAGCTACGCCGCCCTGCGCCGCTACGCCCAAAGCCGTTTTGCATGGGTGCTGTCCGGCTTTACCACCCCCTGGTTCTGCATGCTGACTCTTTCGGTGGTATTAGCTGTCGGCATCGCCCAGGGTAAATTCGGCACGGATTCTTGGCGCACGCCGGAGGGTTGGCCGCAGTCGGCACTGACCGACGAGCCCCCTCGGCAACCCAACGTGGTCCTCGTCGTGCTCGATGGCGTCGGCGCTAAGCATTTGGGTAGCTATGGCTATCACCGCTCCACCAGCCCGGAGTTGGATCGCATTGCCGGCGAGGGCGTGGTGTTTGATCGGGCCTTTGCCGCCGCACCGTGGACCTTGCCCAGCCATGCCAGCCTGTTCACCGGGCTGCAGCAGAGTTCCCACGGCGCAGGCTGGGAACACCCCCACCTCGCCGATGGCCACCGCCGCACCGCCGGATTTGCCGACGCCTACACATTGGCCGAGGCGTTGCGCGCTCGTGGTTTTCAAACTTGCGGAGTAAGCGCTGATCCGCATTTAAATGCGGAACACGGCATGAGCCAGGGGTTCGATTACTACTTCGACCTCCACGCCACCTCGATACCGGATCGTCTTTTTGTTTCCGACCTGTTGCACCGCCTCGGCATGTCGCCCCACCGCCATGATTGGGCCAGCAATAGTAAGCATGCCGTCGCCACCGCTCTTTCATGGTTGAAGCAACCCCGATTTCGCGACCCGCAGCAACCTTTCTTCTTATTCCTTCATCTCGATGAAGCCGCCGCCCCCTATCGACTTCCACCAAGTTTCGAGGATGCCGGCCGATTTCTTCCGCCGGGTGCGAACCTCGAATCGCTTACCCCGGCCTATTACGGTGACGATGAGCCGCGCCATCTTTACCATCAAGGCAAACGCCCTCTAGAGCCCGACGAGGCGCGCATCCAAACGGCGTTGTACGACGCCAGCATTCTTTATCTGGATCGCCAAATCCTGGCATTGCTCGAGGGCATGCGTGAACAATCATTGCTGGAAGACACTTTGTTGGTGTTTACTTCATCGCATGGCGAAGAGTTCAACGAGCAAAATCGTTTCGGCCACCAATTCACGCTATCTGATCGCGTCCTCCATGTTCCGTTGATCATGCGTATGCCGCGCTTGTTACCCGCCGGGCGCCGTGTTCAAGACCTGGTTTCGTTAGTTGACGTAGCCCCGACGGTGTTCGGCGTTCTCAACCAAGCCGAAACCCATCCACCCAGCAACGGCGAATTGTTGTGGGAAGGTTTTGACTATGGCCCACTGCTGCGCGGCGATGGCGAACCACCACGGGATTGGGTATTGGCTCAATACCAGAACCCGGCGCGCCTGCTGTTACAAAAGTGGTCCGGTTTGACACCCGAGCAAACCCGTCGAGCTCGATCCATAACTGCGTTGCGCTCGGACCAGAGCAAGTACTTCCGCTTCGGCGACGGCACCGCGACCTATTTGGATTTAAGCAAGGACCCAGATGAAGACGCTGCCGAGCGTCCGGCAATCGAAATGCAGATGGGCCCTACTGCTCAGCAATACGAACTTAAATTGCAGCGTCTTCTAAATTGGCTCAAGACACGGCGCACTATTTTGACCGGTATGCAAACCGCAGATGCAACCGCCCGCGCGACCAAGCTCGCGGCGGATAGCGCCGACAAATTATTGGTTCCGTCTACCTTGTTTGCCGAGGAGCAGGACTAGGTTGCCGCCATCCAGGTTGCGGCGAGGACGATGAATCCGTGCCAACCCAGGTAGACCCAAAGATCGGACCGGCGCCACGACCAGGAGGCGCGAAGCGATTTGCGCATGCCCCAGCGCAGAACCATGGTTTCCAGGGCACCTAAGGCTCCCCAGGCGATCAACGCAGCGAAGAACCAAGAAAGCCAACTTAGGTTAGGCGCGTAGCCGCTGCCGTCGGCCGGTACTAAGCCAATGGCACCGGAATGCAGGGCTAATTGGCAGCAGGCCCAGCTGCTCCCAACTGCGGCGAAGAGTAGCGCGGTAGTGCGGCGGAAAAAATGGCCAAGAGTGAACCAAATCGCCCACCACTTCAAAAACAAGGCCACCAACAACAAAACAGGTTGCCCTAGAGCTTGAAGAACTACGGCGAGCGGGGTCATCGGAAGAAGTTTGGCCGAGTTAAGTGGCGCACATGTGGTAAAGCTGCTCGAGACGGAAAATACCCGAGTCGTGCTGATCGCTGAACAACAAACGGTAGGCGTAATGGCCGACCGGTTGCATGTCCAAAAGCCTAATGTCTGGGGCGACGCTATTCGGATCCAACAACGCTTCGCCAGTCACTTCGTTGACGCACATTGCGCAAGGACAAGCTTTGCGCAAACGATCAGGAGGCAATTCGGCTTGCACCCCATCCTCCCACGCAAACGCAATCGCATCGCCGACGCGTTTGATCGAGCGAAGTTGCGCAGCCATGATCGGGGGGATTAGAGCTCCGCCTTGTTCGTTGAGTAACTCGGGCTTTGCTTTTGATAGCGCAGCCGCACGTTCTCACGACCCATGTTGCGCAAGCGCGACGAGCTCTTCTTCAAACCCAAATCGTGCGCTTTGGAAACCACGCTCTTCAGCGTACGGTTCAACGCGTGGGCAATCTCTAGATTAGGAGTGTCCGGGTACAGCTCGGCCAACTTGGCAACGTCGTCTTTGGTCCACCTGGGCATCCGCACGCGCTGTCCGTTGCCGCGCCGTCTCTGGAAGCCCTTGTCCTTCGCAAGCCTAAACTCAGCGGCCTTTTCTTCGATGTCGGATTCGGGTCGACCAAGAATGACAACCAAGTCTTCGGTCGTGCGCGTGCCGTAATGGCGCTTCAACAACTGCAAGTCTTCTGCGGTCCAATCGCGGGTGCGGACTTCACCGCGTAACTCGCGAACTTTGCGCTCAATGTCGGCTTGGGTGCGACGCAAAACCAATTCCATCACCGGGAATTGGGCCACGCCCCAGTACTCCTTTAACAGACTGACTTCTTTGGGTGCCCATGGGCCGGTGCGCAAGTCACCTTTAAACACCTTCTTCGCAATCCGTCGAACGCTTTCAACGGACCGATTCAGTTCGCGGCCGAGTGCCTTGTCGGGCACCTTGCCGTACTTGCGCTTCAGCTTATCCAGTTCGGCATGGGACCACGGGCCTTTGCGCCGGCGGGAGACGCTTTGGGTGCCTTGGACGTCGGTGTTCATACCTTGGCTAGTATGACCCCCGAGTGGATGTAAGTGCAAGCCCCATCAAGAAGAAGGGCCAACAAATTGTTCGACAACGGTTCGCCAGGCTTGTCCGGCGACCTCGGAGAGCTTGGCAAATGCCGACGCCGAGTCCTTCGCCGCCGCCGCTTCTTGGGCAAGCACCTGCAAGTCGGCCTTGTTCAACACCCCCAACACCGCTTTCAGCTCGGGAACAAACGGCGGGCTCACCGACATGTGGTCAAACCCTGCCCCCACCATGAAAAGCGCGCCTTCGAGCTGGCCGGCCATCTCGCCGCAGACCGAGACCGGGATTCCGGCCTTGTTACAGACCCGCGCAATGTGCAGCAGCGTGCGCAGGTGAGCGGGGTGGAAAGGCTGGTAAAGGTCGGCCACCCAAGGGTTATCGCGGTCGACGGCAAACAGGTACTGCACCAGGTCGTTGGTTCCAACCGACACAAAATCGACCTCTTCGACGATTTCCGATAGCGCCATCGCAGCGGCCGGGACCTCGAGCATCGCCCCAATCGGCGGAGATTCCATCCCATCGGGCAGAACCTGATTGATCAGCTCGCGTACCTCGCGCACCTCTTCGGCGATGGTCAGCATCGGCAGCATAATGCGCAGGTCGCCATGTGGACGGGCCTCAATGAGTGCCTGAATCTGGGCCAGCAGCAAGTCTTTCCACTTCAGCACCAAGCGCAGACCGCGCCAGCCCAGCGCCGGATTGCGCTCCTCGGGCATGCTGAAATAGCGCAGCGTTTTATCGTTGCCGACGTCCAGTGTGCGGAAAACCACCGGCTTGTTCGGGAAGTGGTCCAGCAGCTGACGGTAGATCTTGGCCTGCTCGGACGAACTCGGGAACGTCGGACGTTCCATGTAGGCGAATTCGGTGCGGAACAATCCGACGCCATCGACGATTCCGGCATCGAACATGTTGAGATCCCGCGGCGACTCGACGTTCACCATGACCTTGACCTCGGCTCCGCAGGCCGTGGTTGCCGGCTTAATGGCTTTCTCCGTCAGCACGTCGCGCAGCACCGCGCTTTGCTCGGCCTTTTCGCGCGCCGCCGCGAGTTCGGAATCATCGGCCCCGAGCAGCAGGCGAGCGTTGTCGGCATAGATCACCGCGCTCTCGCCGGGGATGCACTGCTGGCTGAGCTGGTCAACCCCGGTAACCGTCGGAATGCCGAAGGACCGAGCGACCACCGCGCCGTGGCTAAATCGACCGCCGCGCTTACAAATGATCCCGGCAAGTTTTTCCCGCGGCAAACGCGTCGCCAACGACGGCACCAATTCTTCGGCAACCAGGATGACCGGACCGGAATCGGCGCTTTCCAGGGTTTCCTGCTTGCCGATGGCAAGCTCGCGCTGCACCGCAAACCACGGATCGCGCAAATCGCCGGCCCAGTTTTTCATGTCGCCGCCCTCGAGGTTCTCGAACAGCTGACTGAATTTTTCGACCACCGACTGAATCGCCGACTCGGGCGCCAGCAACTTCTCCGCCATCAACTGGCGGATTTCACGCAGCGCCGACGGGTCTTGAAGAATGGCAATTTGCGCACCGTAAATGGCGGCATCTTGCAGACCGAGTTCGCGCGCGGTGGCTGCTTGCACGCGTTCCAGCTTTTGCATTGCGCGCTGACGGGCAGCGTCAAACAACATCCCGGCGGATTCCACTTGATCCTCCGTGATGTATCGCGTCGGTACCTCATGGGCACCGCCGTCATCGGCAAAAGCAATCGCGCCCGTTCCAATTCCGGGGGCTACCGTTTGCCCGAATAGCTCGAGTCGTGCCAAAGATTAGCCGCTGACCGCAGCCTCCTTCTTTTCCGGTCGACGCCATGCGGCCGACTTGGCATCGAGCAGCTCACGCAAATCTTCAATCTTGACGCGCTCCTGTTCCATCGAATCGCGCTCGCGCAAGGTGACGGTGCCGTCGGTCAAAGATTCGCCATCGACGGTCACACAGTAAGGCGTGCCGATTTCGTCCTGGCGACGATAACGGCGGCCGATGGACTGGTTTTCCTCGATCGCGGTGCGGAAGTGGCGGCGCAGACCCAGCTCGATATCGGCGGCTTTTTCCGGCATGCCTTCCTTCTTCACCAACGGGAAGATGGCGACCTCAACCGGGGCAATGCTCGGGTGGAAATGCAGCACGGTGCGCTTCTGCTTTCCTTCGCCCTCTTCGTCGTAAGCGTCGACCAGGAAAGTCATCGCGGTGCGATCGCAACCGGCCGCCGGCTCGATCACATACGGAGTAATGTGCTCGCCAGCCTCCTGATCGAAGTAACTCAGCGCTTGACCGCTGCTCTCGGAGTGCTTGCGCAAGTCGTAATCGGTGCGGTTCGCAACACCCTCCAACTCGGACCAGCCGAACGGGAACAAGTATTCGACATCGCCACAACCGTCGGCGTAGTGCGCCAATTCGTCCTGGGCGTGTTCGCGCATACGCAACTTGTCAGGGTTAATGCCGTAATCCAGGTACCACTGATAGCGCTCCTTTTGCCAATACTCGTACCACTGGGCCGCCTCGCTAGGGTGGCAAAAGAACTCCATTTCCATCTGCTCGAATTCGCGCGTGCGGAAGACGAAGTTGCCCGGAGTGATTTCGTTGCGGAAGGACTTGCCGATTTGGGCAATACCGAACGGCAGCTTTTGGCGGGTGGCAGTGACGACGTTATTGAAGTTGATGAAGATGCCCTGCGCAGTCTCGGGGCGCAGATATGCAATGGATGCACTGCCCTCCACGGCCCCGACTTGAGTTTGAAACATCAAGTTGAACTGTCGAACATCGGTCCAATCGTCGGTACCGGAAACCGGGTCCTTGATGCCTTCGTCCATGATCAGCTGGCGCAACGCATCGTTATCACCTAGCGCCTTCGCCAGCCGGGCTTCAAGGTCGGCCGACTTCTGGTCTTTACCCTTCTTGCGGTACTTCTCAATCTTGGCTTCCACCAAGTGGTCGGCGCGATAACGTTGCTTCGACGTTTTGTTATCGATCAATGGATCACTAAACCCGCCGACGTGCCCGCTGGCCTCCCAAACGCGCGGCGACTGAATGATCGCCGAATCCAAGCCGACGACGTCCTTGCGCGAATAAACCATGGCTTCCCACCACGCTTCTTTGACGCGCTTCTTTAATTCCACGCCCAGCGGACCCCAGTCATAGGTGGAGCCTTGGCCGCCGTAAATCTCGGAGGCGGGGAACACAAAACCCCTGCGCTTGCACAGGGAGACAACTTTGTCCATCACGGAGGGAGCAGGCTTGGCCATGGTGGCAGATTTTAGGCTCGCGCATGCTTTGCTACAGCCCTAGGAATGCTCCGACAGTACAAAAAAAAACGAGGCGTCCGCCCTCCAACTGCGAACGCCCCGCAGGGCTAAATATCCCTTGTTGCGGAGCAAATGCTCTGCATGCTTGGCGAACCAAGCTCTATAAGAGTAACGGTATTCTGGGATTCAGACATCGCCGATTCCCGTCATTTCACCTATGAACTTACATTCAAACTCTCATTTTGAGAGTTGGGTATTCAAAAATGAGAGTTTTGTTACAATAAAAGCAGGTTTCATAGCCATTTTCTATGTGTCCCCCTGCTCCCTCATCCGACCCCTCGATCACTGCCGTCTTCCGCAGACGCCAGGTCACTTTTGAATTCTTCCAAACGCGCGACCTGGGCATGGCCAAAATCCTGGTTCGAGCCGAGAAGCTGGCCAAGCTCGATGCGCCGGTTTTGGTCCACGGCGAGCCAGGCACCGGCAAGTCTTTGCTCGCCCAAGCCATTCACAACGGCTCGCCCCGCGCAAAACGACCGGTACGCGTGCTCGGCCCCGGCGACGCTGCCGGTCGTTCGATCCGCCAACGCCTATTCGGCCAGGGCGACGAACCTGGCTTGATAGATTTATGCGAAGGCGGCACCTTGATTCTTGACGAAGTCCAAGAATGGCCCGACGACGTCCAAGTACTGTTCGAGCAAATCCTCGACTTCCGTGAATTTCCGTCGCCGGTGGATCAAAGTCCGCGCTTTGTAGACGTACGCCTGATCGTGACTGCCAGTGGCGTCGACACGATGACGTCGCGCTGTCCGGAGGGCTTAGTCACCGGTTTGTACCACCGATTACGCGGTGCCGAGATTCAACTCCCGCCGCTGGCCGCTCGCCAGTCCGACATCGAAAGCCTCGCCGACGAATTCTTGCATCGCTTTGCCCGCCGCGAAGGCGTCCGCCCTGCTTCGCTGAACCCGGAAGCACTGCAAGCGGTGCTGGACCGGCGCTGGTATGGCAATTTGCGTGAACTGGATCAAGCCATGTGCGCCGCGTCGATCTCGGCCGGCTCCACTGGTTTGATTACTTGTCAGGATTTGCCGTCGCCGTTGGAACCACCGATGCGCGACCATCAAATGCCCTACCGACTCGACCGCATCGAAAAGTGGGCTTATGAGCGTGCCCTACGGGCGGCGTCGGGCAATCGCAAGCAGGCCATCGCAATGCTTGGCGTCGCTCCAGCCACCTTTTACCGCAAGGCGCGCAGCTTTGGATTGATTGATAAAAGCAAACGCGACGAATCTTAATCGGCCGGCGCTTCAAACCAATGCGCCTGGCGCGGCGGATTGACCTGCCAAGCGGTGAAGTCCCATTGTTCCCATTGGCGGGGCTTGCTGCGATTGGCGGAAGACCCTCCCCAACCAGGTGCGGCAGCTTGGCTCGGAGTGACAAATAAATGCAAACGGGTCGGCAACCATAGGCCGTGAACCTGTTGATAGCTTTGATAGTCAACACGCATGCCGGCCATGTGAATTTGGGCGATGCGGCTGTCGTCGCCGATCTTTAAACCCAGGCTTCGACCGGATTTCAAATGCAGTTGCAAGCCGTCGCCGCTCATCAGTGATTCGGTGATTTGAGCATCGCCGCGCGCCAACTCCATAAGGACGGAACTCAGCAGTACATTGCGAAAGTCCCTCCAATAACCGCGTTCGTGGCGATCTAGAGTGCGGTTGCGCTGAGCGTTTTGTAACCAACCGTGATCGCCGCGCACGACGACGACATTCCCGCTCGCCGCAGTGGTTCGATAGCGCAATGCATCTGGCCATGCGAGCACCAAATCAGCCGAACTCGGTGCTTTGCCGTTATGGGCGGTGCGCCGCAACCGCACCGTAAATAGGTCGGCGGCTTGCCATCCATTGCGTCCGCCGTGGGCTTGCAGGATTTGATCCGCCCAAGCCTCTCCGACCAATAATGGAGTTGTGGGCTCCGCCTGCTCGAGTGGATCGATTTCGTCGGCGCGATCTTCATCACCCTCGACCGGCCCCAAAGGTTCGCCGGCTACTCCATCAACCAACGCCACCTGTGGACGCCCGCCAACCCAACCCACTTCGCCAACCGATTCAAACAGCTGCAAATCGGTTTGCCTGGTGCAGTGTGCATAAAACCGCAATTGATCCGGACGCAAATGGCGACGCACTGCCGCACGAACGTCGTCGAGCTGAAGTTTGGAGATGGACCATTCCATCAAGTCGGCGAAATTGCGCGGGTATCCGTTGAACTCAAGCAACAGAGCTTCGCTCAGTTGACTTGGCATGGATCCATCCCCACTAAACAAGCGATTGCTCGCTTGAACCAAAGCGCGCTCCAGCTCGACTTGGCTACGCGCGGCCAGCATGCGATCGGCATCTTTGAGTTGTTGCAAACTTTGCTGCCATTGCTCGGCGATTGGCAAATCCGAATCCGCGATCGGCTGCAACGTAAACCATCCTGGCTGCTGATAGCCGCCTTGCCAGTGCATCTTCCAATTGGTGTTTAGCAGCAAAACTTCTGCAACCATTAACGCCGCCATATCGGGGTGGTCCCATCGCAGGCCCGGCGCAAACCCGATCCAATCCCTTTGCTGCTCATCCGCCTGCAACAAGCCTCGCGGTTGCCAACTGGCCTCATGTATCTGACCCGTGGCGACGCTATCTGCCGGCTGCGGTTGCCATCGGCCCAAAGTTGCCGACACGGCATCCAGCCAATCACTTCCACGCTGAGGAGATATCGCCAGGATCGCGTCTCGACTGCCGTAATGCTCGGCATAAAAGCGGCGCATGGCCGAACCAACCGGAGCGGTTAGTTTTGCCGAAACCGGGTATACCTTCGGCTGCGCGAAAGCAGCAATTGCTTGCTCCAACAGGGACGGCGGCGGCGGTGGGTTTTGCAACAATTCTTGCTCAACGACGGCAATGCGCTCGGCGTCGAATTCAGCTTCGACTAATGCGAAGTGCAAGTAGCTCAACGCGGTTTCTAGGGTTTGCTTCGGCGCCCGGAAAGTGAAATCCGTCCAAGCTGCATCGACCTCTACCTCGTAGTGCAAGCGGCCACCCGGCAACGCCGACCGAACTGCGTGGGCGGTCCACAATGCCAATCCCTCTTGACCTTCAGGGTCGGCAGCCGACCCTACCGGTAAGCGCAGCCTTCCATAAACAAAACTCTGCTCGTTGCCACCTCGCGCTGCATCGGGCAAAACCAGAACGGTGACACCATTCCCCAAACGGTGGCGCGACAATCGGTCGGCAGGCGGAGTATGACCGACCAACGGCGTGGGTTCTTCCGGGTCCGGCGGTTGCAAGCGGCTGGTTCCCCAATCGCAAGCGGTCAGCAGCACCGGCAAAAGCAGGGCTGCGAGGAAATAGCGGTACTTAACGAGCATCGGCGGTTTGCGGCGCGTCCAACTCGGGCTTCGATGGACGGCTCATTAACTCACGTACGGCTGCGCCTACGTCGGCGTTGTCGAACAAAATGCCGTATAGCGCTTGAGTAATCGGCATTTCGATGTTGCGTTCCCGCGCGGCCTTGTGGATTGCCTTCGTCGTCCACACGCCCTCGGCTACCTTTTGAGTGGAAGCAAGAATGTCGTCCAAGCGCTCGCCTTCGCCAATGCGGTTTCCTAATGACCGGTTGCGCGAGTGCTGCGAATAACAGGTCACCATCAAATCGCCGGCGCCGCTCAAGCCGAAGAAAGTTTCGCGTTTGGCACCATAAGATTCGCCAAAGCGCGCCATTTCAATCAAACCGCGACTCACCAATGCCGCCTTCGCGTTATCGCCTAAACCAAGGCCGTCCGCCACACCGGCGGCAACGGCAATGATGTTCTTCAATGCTCCGCCCAACTCGACGCCGACGGGATCGGAACTGGTGTAAACACGAAAGCCCTCGCTGGCGATGCGCTGCTGGCAAGTTTTCGCTTTCTGCGGATCACGAGCGGCGGCAACTACCGTCGTTGCTAATCCACGGCTGACCTCTTCCGCATGCGACGGCCCCGACAACACCGCGATGTCGTTGTTGCCGGTGAACTCCGACAAGATTTCAGTCGGTCGCAGCAGCGTAGAAATCTCCAGACCCTTTGACGCCGAAACCAACGGAATGTTGCTCAGGCGAGGGCCGAAGCGTTCCAACGTCGGGCGCAGGAATTGAGTGGGAACTACCGAATAACATTCGACGGCGCCATCCATCGCTTCGTCGGCGTTGCCGGTCCACAGAATTTGTTCCGGGATATGGACACCGGCCAAGTACAAGCTGTTATCGCGACTCTGGGCAACCTGTTGGCAGTAGTCGGCATCGAAACCCCAAACTGCAACTTGGCGGCCGGCGTTATGCAGCGCCATGGCGATGGCCTGGCCCCAACCGCCGTCCCCAATCACTAGTGTTTTTCCATCAAGCATGATTCATTTCCCAAGTTTGCGTTCCTCGCCGGCGAGTAAACGCTGAATGTTTGAGCGGTGGGTATAAAACAAAATGGCGCAGCCGGCGATGCTGAACCACAACAGTTCTTGCGGTTCCCCACGCCACCAAACAACGATTGGGAAAACAGCGCCCAGAGTTAACGAGCCGACCGACATGATGCGCGTCAGCAAAACACCGGCGACGAAACCGATTGCCGAGATCAACATCGTGATCGGGGCAAGGGCGAGTCCGGCACCAATATAGGTTGCTAATCCTTTGCCACCCTGAAAGCGGAAGTAAATAGGCCAAATATGGCCGCAGAAGGCTCCGAGTCCGGCAGTCACCGCTGAGACATAGTCATCTGCTAGGTACATCCACAGCAGCACCGGCAGCAATCCTTTGACTGCATCCAAAAACCCAACCAAAGTGCCGACTTTTCGGCCCATCAGACGGCCGGCGTTGGTTGCGCCGGGGTTGCCACTACCGGAACCACGAATATCGACGCCCTTGAGCCGTGCCAGCAGCAAAGCAAAGGAAAAAGCGCCTAAAAAGTAGCCGCTGAAGAAGCCGAGTAGAGGTGCCATGGCAGCGCGAAGTCGGGGGCGAAGGCCGCCGAAGCTACAGGATAGCCAAGCGGTTTTAGGAAATACCTTGACCTCTGCGAGGGCGCGACTAAGAAGGTGGCAACAGAAACCGGGAGCCCCCCCGTGCTCTCAAGAAGATACTGACATGACGTACGTCATTACCGAACCCTGCGTCAACACCAAAGACACCGCTTGCGTGGACGTCTGCCCTGTTGAATGCATTTACGAAGCCGAGCCGCAGCCAGGAACGCTGGAGCTCCCCATGTTCATTCACCCGGACGAGTGCATTGATTGCGGCGCCTGCGAGCCGGAATGCCCAGTTGACGCAATTTTCGTCGAGGAAGAGGTTCCCGATAAGTGGAACGCCTTCGTCCAGGCCAACTCCGATTTGGCCGCTGAGTTCGACGGCTAATTATTGATTCGGCCTCAATCCAGGCTACAAGTCGACCTCCTTCCCACCCCACGGTTCTCTGCGCAGGGAGCCGTGGGGTGTGGCTGTTTCAGGAAAAGTTTCCCGCGGGGATCGCCAATAGTGTCCGGGCAAAAAAAACCGGACCAGGTATTAACCTGATCCGGATGATCTGGAGCGGCCGATGAGATTCGAACTCACGACATCCACCTTGGCAAGGTGGTGCTCTACCAGCTGAGCTACGGCCGCGCTTTCAGAGGGCGAGAAGGATAATTGCCTGCGGGCTAAGTGTCAACGCCCGATCAGGATTTTCTTTGCATCCGCTTTGGGATCTCGCCTTCGGCAGCCTCAACCAACGGCACCGGCTCGACTCCTTCGACGCCAAACAGCTTCAACGCACGAGTGCGAATTTTGTCGATGACCTCGTCTAGGGCGACGTCGGTCAACGGCACTTGGCCGCCGGCCATGCGTCCATGCCCCCCGCAGGCACCTTGTCCACCGAGGATGTAGCGCAACGCAGGGTAGGCGTCGGCACCGGGCACGTCGGTGCGTAGCGAAACTTGGTAACGGCCATCGCAAGCGCCGCCTGCCAACGACCATTGTTGGCCGTCGAGGCGCACGAACCAATCGGCGACCTCGGCAACGGACTCGGGGCTGGATACATCGCCCATCAACGCCAACAACGCAAAGCCGTAGATTTCACACGAATCGATGGCTTGGGACATTTGACCGAAATAGGCGCGCGGCAACGACGGGCTATCAATGCTTTGCAACATTTGCCGATCGGCCAAGCGCTGTAATTCAAAGTACGAGTCCTCGTCACCGCTGGTCGAATCCTGCGCCAAGTCGTGGGTGTCATAACGAATGCCGCAAAACAGAGCCGTGGCGGTTCGACGACTGGGTTTCAAATCGAAAGTACGCATCAAGTGATGCACCATCGTCGATGTCGCACCAAAGCCGGAATCCACCCACGAGAATGCCGGATCCAAACGTTCACTACATGGCTCTTCCGCACCTTCATGGTGGTCAAACACGGCAAGCAACGGCAAGCCGCCCGGCGGATGCGTGTGTGAAAAGCCCGGCTGGCTATCGACCAAAATCAGCCCTTGGTAATCAGCCGGATCCACTCCCCCCTTGGGGATGGAATGGATTCCTAGCAACTGGCGCATGGCGACGTTTTCGGCACGGCGGATTCGTCCTTCCAACACCAAGTCGCTGTCCAAACCGAATCGATCCTTTAGCAATTGTTGCAATCCAACCAACGCACCCAAGCCATCCGGATCGGGGTGGCGGTGGGTACACAGCAGAATCCGGCCTTCGGATGGCAGGACGTCTGCGAATCGGGCGAGATCCGGCAGGCTCATTCAGGGGTGCGCAAGGCGCGAGTCAACGGATGCCGAAGGCCGCTAGCGTGTCGCGAGCGGCGGGCAGGGACCCCATAGGATAAACGGGAGCCGCGGTAAGCACACGGGTTGCGTCGCGCGGCAAATATTCGGCCAGCAACTGGAAGTCGACTACGCCCTCCCCCGGCAGCAGCAAATCGCGGCCTTCGGCCCAGTCCTGGAGGGAGGTTCCAGCGAGAGTCGCCCCGGCCGCGTCGAGCCAATCTCCTGGTTGCTCCAAACCAAATGCGGCGCGCGTTTGTGCTGCACCGCAATCGTGCCAGTAGCCCAGCCGATCTAGGCCGGCGTCATTGCGCAACAGCGAGAGGTGGGATGGGCGTAGCAGCGCCGCCGGCGATGCCTGAGCTCGCAGCGCAACCTGCAGCCCTGGGGCGTGCTGGCGGATTGAATGCACGAACCTTGCCACCGCTTCCAACTGACGCTCAGTTTGACCGCTGTCAGCGTTGCGTAGCGGCTCAAGGGCTTCCATGCCGGGATCGATGCTGCCGGCCTCCTCTAGGGCGCTGAGCAGCTTCTCGCCGCGCTCCTCCGCCCCGGTGGCGGCTTGGCAGCCCAAATCCAGAATCAAAGTGGACGCCCCAACCGCCCTGAGACCGGCGAAGACCAGCGGCCACTGTGCGGCGGCACGCTGCCAGCTCTGCGGATCCATTGCCGACGGCGCGCTGGCGGGGTCGTCGGGGCTTGAAGCGGGCAAAAAACTGTCCCAAGATGCAGCAATGGTTCGGCCGTGAAGGTGGCTCGGAAGCTCGTTCAAGGGCTGCTCGGCTAAATCGCCGGAATCGAGCCCGGCAATCCCTCGAAAACCGAGTTCAGCGGCCTGATCCAGACAGGCATCAAGCTTGCCCGCCGAAGCGCCGAAACAAGTCAGAGACAGGTTCATTCGAATTAGCGATTTCTTGTTATTTGCAGGCAAGAAAGAAGTGCCAAGGGCGCAGTTTAATCGTTAAGCTAGAACCTGCGAGCAATCGCTCCAATTCCATTGTCCGAAAAGTCATCATGTTGAGCATTCTTACCTCAGTACTGTTGCTGTTTCCTGCTTTGCCGCAGGAGCCGGCACCTAGCTGCCCTTCGCAGCAAGCCGAAGCCTGTCAGGAAGCCGCCAAAGCTGCCTGTGATTCCAAAGTTGCCGATTGCGATTCCAAAGTCGCCGCCTGTGATTCCAAAGTTACCGATTGCGAAACTCAGGTTGCAGCTTGCGATTCCAAGCCGATGAGCATGGACTACGCGCTGGCCAGCATCACTCTCAAGTTGGACGCTCAAGAGCCGGAATGCTCGAGCAAGGCCAAGTCGGAGTGCAGCACTGATGTGGTCTGCGATTCCAAGGCTAGCTACACCGTGGTGATGAACCAGATTGATGACTGCTTGGAGCAGTCCGGTTGCGACAGCAAGAAGAGTGAGTGCAGCAGCAACACTTTGGTCGTCTCGAACGCCAAAGCTGATTGCTCGACCGAAGCTGCTTGCGACACCAAGTCCGATTGCGACACCAAGGCTGACTGCCAAGAGCCGTGCCCGAGCGAAGCTCAGCCGACTGCTCGCGTCGTCCGCTTGGTCGCCCCGCAGCAAGGTGCATGCGGCGAAGTCCAAGCTCAGGATTGCAAGCCTAGCGATTGCGACACCAAGTCTGACTGCGACACCAAAGCTGAGTGCAGCGAAGTTTCGTGCGAAGTCAACACCGTCGTGACCTTGGTCAACGATGCCCAAGCTGAATGCAGCGAAGACAAAGAAGTTCTTTGCGAAGTTGAAGTCGTCTGCGAAGAAAGTGCTTCGGCTTGCAACGACGTCACCGTTGCTTCGGCTTGCTCCGACGAGAAGGCCGCTTCCGGTTGCTGCGACGAAAAGGCTGCATCGGCATGCTGCGACGAGAAGGCCGCTTCGGCTTGCTCCGACAAAGCTAGCGAGTGCGTGGAAGTCGTCGCCTGCGAAGAGACCACCGAATGCAGCGAAGAGATCGCTTTCGATTGGGTTCAGGCAACTAACGCCGAGTGCAACGAATTGGTTCTTAGCGAACTAGACGGCAAGCAGATCGCCATGGTTGTGCGCGTTGAAGGTGACGTCGACAACTTGGACGGTCAGATTCAGCAGTTGATTCAGCAGATCGATATGAAGGAGCACGGCAAAGGCATGGCGATGATTCGCGTAGCCGGTGCCGAAGGCAAGACTCATAAAGGAATTCGCCTGAACGCTCCGTCCGAAGGCGTGCACATGATTCGCTTGGCGGACTTGAACGTGGAATGCGGTGAAATCGCTGACTGCGGTGACAAGTCCGACTGCGCTGATCTTGCTGCTGCCTGTGGCGACAAAGCTGATTGCAACACCAAAGCCTCGGATTGCGGCGACAAGGCTGCCTGCGACGATGACCGCGGCGCCAAGAAGGTGATCCAAAAGCGCATTCGCCTCACCGATGGAGCTCAGGACTACGTCTTCGAGGCCCATGGCGCACACGGCGAACATGGTGGCCATGGCCACGACGCTCACGCCAGCCATAACATGGAGCATCGCCTCGCCGAGTTGGAAGCACGCTTGGCTCGCATCGAGAGCATGCTGGAGCGCTTGGAGCGTCGCCTCTAATCGCCAAGCCTGAAGGCTCAACCAAAAGGGCACCTGGAGTCATCCAGGTGCCCTTTTCCTTTTGAGGTCGTCGTGACCAAGTCTTAGACGCTCACTTCACCGGCGGCAGCTTTGACCTCACTGCGCTGCTCCAAACATGGCATCACATGCTCGCTGAGGAAGTCGTCGACTTGTTCGGCAGCGCGACCGACGAATGCCCGCGGATCGACCAGTTCGTCAATTTGATCTTTAATCGCGGTGAAGGCTTCATCGGCAGCGATTCGATCGAGTAGATCGTTAACGCCATCCTCAGTCTTCATGCGTTTGGCCGCAGCATGGCTGTGAACCCGAATGCGCTCGTGCAAATCTTGACGGTCACCGCCGGCTTGCACCGCTGCCATCAACAAAGTCTCGGTTGCCATGAACGGCATCTCCTTGGCCAAGTTTGCTTCAATCACTCGCGGGTATGGAACCAAGCCCGAGGAAACGTCTTGCACCAAAAGCAAAATGGCGTCGGCAGCGAGGAAGGACTCGGGGATTGCGATGCGGCGGTTAGCCGAGTCATCCAACGTACGCTCCAACCATTGATGGGCGGCGGTTTCGCCGGCGTTGGGTGCCATATTCATCAAGTACCGAGCCAAAGCACCGATGCGCTCGGAACGCATCGGGTTGCGTTTGTACGGCATCGCCGACGATCCGATTTGCTTTTTGCCGAAGGGTTCTTCCAGCTCGCGGCGGTGCGCAAGTAGGCGGATATCGGTTGCAAACTTCGCAGCCGACATGGCGATACCGGCAACCACCTGCAACACCATGGCGTCCCACTTGCGCGGATAAGTTTGGCCGCAAACCGGAACCGCCCGGGTGAAGCCCATGCGCTGGGTGACGTCGGCTTCTAGCTCCCGAACCTTTTGATGGTCGCCCTCAAAAAGCTGTAAGAAACTTGCTTGAGTACCGGTGGTCCCTTTGACGCCGCGGAACGGCAACGCCTCGATAAGTCGCTCGACCTCTTGCAAATCGAGCAAGAAGTCCTGCAGCCACAAACTGCCGCGCTTGCCCAAGGTCACCGGTTGCGCCGGCTGGAAATGAGTAAAGCCCAAGATCGGAAGCGCTTTTTGCTCGTCACAAAATTCGGCCAGTGCTCGAATTGCAGCAACCAGTCGGTCGCGCAGTATCAACAACCCTTCCTTCATTTGAATCAGGTCGGATCCGTCGGCCACGTAACAAGAAGTCGCCCCGAGGTGAATGATCGGCTTCGCCGACGGCGCAACCTCACCGTAAGCATGTACATGAGCCATTACATCGTGGCGCAATTGGCGCTCCAGTTCGGCCACGCGATCAAAGTCGATGTTTTCGCGTTCGGCGCGGAGTTCATCGATCTGCTGCTGGTTAATGTCGAGGCCGTGCTCCTTTTCAGCTTCGGCCAAGGCAATCCACAGGTCGCGCCAAATCAAGCTGCGCCGCCGGTAGGAAAAGTTTTCCTGCATCGCCGGGCTGGCGTAACGAGCGGCCAACGGAGAGACGTATCGATCGTGAGTTTGAGTCATTTTCTCGGGGTCAGGGCCCAACGGGGACGAAGGGTAGCGGTGGATCGGGGGCATAAACCACAACCAAATTCCAACTCACTCCAATCCAAACCTGGGTGCTAATTAATACAGCAGTCTGCCAGGGTTTGCGGGCTTTGGAAAACCACAAAGCCAAGATCAAAATATGCACGGCTCCCATTACATCGGAGCAAACGTCATTCATTCCGGAACCGCGATTGCGAAAGCTTTGATTCCACTCATCAAGAATTCCCATCAAGGCAACGAGGGTAGGCATCCAAACCCAAACCACTCGTTGGTATAGGCTCTGCCGAGGCAAAACCAGTAACAGCGTCAGCGCAAAGTAGCCATACAGAAACTGATGGCCAAGGTTGTAAGTGAACTCAATTTCAAACGGGATCGCCGCTTTGCCGGCATCGGGGGGATTCCCGATGCGCATCGAAGTGCGATACAGGACGTAGAGGGACAAAGCAAAAGCCCCCCAACGCAAACTTGCGGGAATTCGATAAAGCTTAAGAAACAGGTTCATCGAAGAGGAATGACAAATCCAATGCCGGCGCCGAATGGGTCAGCGCCCCCAACGAAACGCGGGTCACCCCCCATTCCGCCAACTGCTCCAGGTCGGCTGGAGTCAAACCGCCGCTTAGCTCAATTTCTGCGTCCGGGAATTGCTTGCGAATATCGGCGATGTCCTGCGCAAGCGTGCTGCGCTCAAAGTTATCCAACATTACGTAGTTGGCACCTGCGGCCAAAGCTTGAATGGCTTGCTCTAGGGTTTGCGCCTCCGCTCCAACAATTTTGCCACCACCCACGGCGACAGCTCGCGCAACGGTTTCACCGTAACCTAAGCCAGCCAACGCAAAATGATTCTCCTTCAACAGGATTTGGTCTTCCAAATCCCGACGATGATTGGTTCCGCCGCCAACTGCAACCGCAGCCTTTTGTGCATCGCGTAATCCAGGCGTGGTCTTACGCGTATCCATCACTTTGAGCCCAGCACCTACGGCTACAGCTTGTGCAGTCAAGGTTGCTACCCCGCCAAGCTGTTGCATGAAATTTAAGGCGGTGCGTTCGGCGGCCAGCAAGCCTCGCGCCGATCCTTGGCACTCCAATACCACCATCCCGGGCTTCACACGATCGCCATCGGCCGCCTTCCACTGAAAGACACCGCTGGGCGTACAAAGCTCAAAAGCAGCTTCGGCATATGCGCGGCCCGCTAGCACGCCATCCGCTTTGGCGACGATTTGGCCGGAGGCCTGGGCGTCTTCAGGCACTACAGCCTGTGAGGTGGCGTCTTGCCAAGCGTGATCTTCGCGCAGCGCTTCTCGAACCTGCTCTTCGATGCTCTTTGCCAGTGGTGGCTCCAGATCCTGCATCGCAGCATTCTACTTCGGCGGTGGAACTCCCCCATACGGGATAGCCATGTCCTGGCGATCCGGAACCACCTCTCCCGACCTGTGACGCAACCAATTGATTGGAATCCCATCCACCGTTCCCTCACCCACACTGGGCAATGCCGACAGGTTGCCCAAATGCAACGGAAAGCCCAAGCGCACACGCTCGAGGGCAATCCGCCGAGCCGTCTGCGCTCCGATGCCGGGCAACCAGGCGATTTCCGGCCACGAAGCCGTCGCCAGATCAATGGTTTGTCCCGGAAGTGATGCCACTCCCTCCCATTTCTTCCGAGATTGCGATAGCCCCCAACAGCTATGTACCGCGGCCAATGCCACCAGCACTGCGGCGGTTCGTAGTTGCAGCCACTCCCTCGTCATACCCGGAAGACGGGTTCGACCACCAATGGTTACTCGGATTCCAGCGAAACTTTGCGATGACGCAAAACACTGTCAATCGCTAAATCGCGGTCGAGGGCCCGATTCAAATCCAAAACGCGAAACCGCTCCTCACCGTCGGGCACGGACATCAACAAGCCTGATTCGCCTTGGTGGAGCGATGCAAAAGGACCTTCGCTATTCACCAACGTCAGCGGCCATAGCCCGCCCTGCAATTTGACCTTTCGTCCACCCCGCCCGGCCGCCGCCAACATGCGCTGCAAAAACCGACGATCGTGGGCACCTAAATCCTCCACCCAAGCATCGGCCGGAGACGGCTCGGCGGATGGGAAGCACAGCTCCAGCTTCCAATCCAGCACGTCGCCGTGAATTTGGTAGCCACGCACAGCCGTTGTTTGAGCGAAAAAGCGTAAGCGAGCGAAGTCCTCCACGCACCAACTTCGGCTTAACAAGATCAGTCTTGGCTCGCGACCGCGTCGGTAAATCGGATCGGCGCCTTCCAATCCTTCCCGGAACGAGGTAATGACCTCTAAAGCCCAGTCATATGCCGAAGGCCCCATTTGCTCGAACATTCCGAACAAACACGGCCGCCCTAACAAGTCGATGCCATGCAAGCCAATCTCGGCACCCGATCGCAACGGAATAGCAAGATCTTGCAACAGCAATCCAGGTTCGACCCGCGCCGGCTTGGCGAGCAGGAATTCCACCAAACTGGATTGTTCCACAGGGTCCAGAGCGCTCATTGCATCGACGCCCCCGGCGGAAGGTTGGAGCCCTTGCCCCGACGCCCCATCGTTATAGCCGAGTCCATTCCAGGAACCGTTTCCGCGCGGTGCTGCAAATCCAATCCGCACAGGGCAACCGCCAGTGCATCGGACTCGTCGAACGAGGCGAATTGGTGGCCATCCGGCAGTCCTAAACGCAACGCCACCAATCGCGCCATTTGCTCTTTGGTGGCCGATCCGGCACCTGCGATGCGGCGCTTTATCACCGCCGGAGGCAATTCCACCACGCTTAAACCCAGCTCGGCGCAAGTCACCATAACCACTCCACGAGCTTCGCCAATTCGCAAAGCACTGCGCGCATTTTTGCCGAAAAACGCTGCTTCCAGCGTTAACTGGCCAGGCTTGTGCTGGTGTAGCAGCTGTAGCAATTCCTCGCGCAACCGTCGCAATCGCTCGGCGATGGGGTCACTGGACCGCCCCACCCTCCATGTGCCGCTACCTAAGCACAGGGGCACACCTTCGGCCTGGGCCTCCAAAACCGCCCATCCAACCTCCCGCGTACCAGGATCAATGCCCAGGATTCGATGTTGCACCCCTTCATGCTATCAGGATTGCTAGACTTCCCGCCATGAACGCCGACGTCACCGCCGTCGTGCTCGCTGCCGGTCAGGGCCGCCGTATGGGCGGTACCAATAAGGCTTTACTTGCCCTAAACAACCGTCCGGTACTGGCTTATTCGCTCCAAGCCTTCCGCCGCAGCGCTGCTGTCGGCCAGCTGGTCGTGGTGATGAACGACCACGATGTCGAGGAGCTGCAAAAGCACTGGCAGCTCTCGCCGGCCGATTTGGGTGCGGATTTGGTAGTCGCCGGCGGCGCCGAACGATGGCTATCGAGCCAAAACGGCTGTCAAGCTGCGGAATTGCCGCTGGTTTTGGTTCATGACGCCGCTCGCGCCATGGTGACCACTGAAACCATCGATGCCGTCATCCGTGCCACCCGCAGCAACGGCGCGGCACTGGCCGCCCTGCCCTTGGCGGATACGTTGAAACGCGAAGCCGCCGGCGGCCGTGTTGGCGAAACCGTGCCTCGTGAAAATTTGTGGTGCGCGCAAACTCCGCAGGGCTTCCAACGTGATTTGTTGCTGCAGGCGTTTGAAAACTGGCAGCAGAACTACACCCACCTCCCCACCGACGAAGCAATGTTGGTCGAGGCCATCGGCACCGCGCCGATGCTGGTCCCTGCGCCGTCGTCGAACTTTAAACTGACCACCCCTGCCGACATGAAGCTCGCCGAGAGCATGCTGGCACTCACTGAAAATGGCTGACTCGCTACCCTCGCTGCCCAATGTCCCGCGCATAGGTATAGGTACCGACCGCCATCGCCTAGTTGCGGGACGTCCTTGCATTCTTGGCGGCGTCACCATCCATTGCCCGGTTGGCCCGCTTGGACATTCCGATGCCGACGCCGTGCTTCACGCAGTCTGCGATGCGCTGCTCGGCGCTGCCGGTTTGGATGACATCGGAACTTTGTTTCCGGATAGCGATCCTCAATGGCAAGGTGCGAGTTCTGCAGCTTTACTCGCCGACGTCATAAGTCGCGTTCAAAATTCTGGATTACGGGCGGCTTCGTTGGACATCACCGTGCATTGCGATCGCCCCAAAATCGGTCCTCACCGGGCCGCCATCCGCAGTCAGTTGGCTTCGTGGCTGGAATTGCCGGTCGATCGCGTCAACGTCAAAGGCAAGACTTTGGAAGGCGGCGGTGGTGAGCAAGAATACGTAGACGTAATTGCAGTCTGTTTGCTTACCAGCTCAGTGGAATCTTGAGGTGATGCAGCGAGGGCCGCGGTGAAGACAAATCGACACCGTCTAATTCGGCATCGAGGTCAAACAAGATTTGGTATCGAAGAAAGCGCAGGCCTTCGAGTTCGCCGAGGTCGGAAGTCCATTTGGCCGGTCCCGGTAGCGGATCACCCGGCGAGTTGAAATCGAGCGGGGAAACTTCAGCGCCCTGGAATTGGATGTAAACCGCCGAATCGCTGCCGAGAACGTCGATCGCACCGCTGGTTGCAATGCGGAAGAAATGCGGTTGCAACGACCAATTCCTGCCGGCAGTAACCAGCAAGTTGCCATCCGCCGGGTCGGTGAGCAACGTCAGGATGTCGCTGTTGCGGTCATAAGCCGCACCCACCACACGGTGAGAATGGCTGCGTTCCGAATTGGGCTGGAATCCATATCCGCGCAACAAGTTGGGTTGATAAAGCAAATGAGGATGGGCGAGGAATGCCGAGCTTGCCGACGGAATGCGTAACTCAAACTCATGCATGTTCAACGCCGCCGTAGCGCCACTTGTCACTTGGAAAAGCTTTTGAACACGATCATTTTCGGTTAACACACGACCGGTTTGCGGATCAATGCCTTCCAATCGAAATACCGGGTCCGCGTAATTGGGATAATCCACTCCCGAACCGGTGCCCGGCTGGCGGATTTCCGCGACCCCGGTATCAATCCATTTGCTTCGCACCATCGATTGGGCAGAGAAGGTGGAAACCAAGGAATACGGTTGCGGTGCGGCGAATATGCGGAGCATCTCTTCCACGCGATCGCGATTGAGGGGATTAAGCCCAGGGTTTCCGTCGTAAAGATAGCTTTGAATCTCGGCCGCACGGTTACTCGGCCACACGATGTCGGTGGCCGGATTGGGGACGTGGATTTGAATGACCCCATTGCCGCCGGCACCGCCACGTCCCACTGCATAGGTATCGTTTCCGTCATAGTCGACGCCTCCGGTGCCATTTAATTGGGTCGAGTTCACCTGCGACATGGCCCACCCGCGGCGCCCGCCTATGGCCTGGAACACTTCGGTGAAATAAACGCCGGCAATCGGGATTTCGTAGTAGCCACCCCCTTGAATGGTCCAGTTCTGATCTCCATTCTGATTGCCGTCGGTTATTTCGATTGCCGACAAATCCAATTTAGCCGCCGTTCCAATGACGATGTGTCCACCCGAACCGCCGCCTGAACCGCTGACTTGACCGCGCGTCCAACCAATAGACTCGCCGCCGACGCCATCGCCACCGTTCGCCAAAACGCGGCCGGCAGCACCAATGGTGATGTTGCCGATGGCTTGGATCATCACCTGACCCCCGCCACCGCCACCAGGCCCGCCTTTGCGATAAACCTGAGTGGTTCCATTTGGGAATTGAGGATCCGGGAACGAATCCACGACTGGATCATTGCCGCCGTCTCCGCGCACATAAAGCGCCATATCGCCCGAAGCGCCGCCCCCGGCTCCAGCCCACGGCACCAGTAATTCGCCGCGCGATACCGAGCCATCATTGTTTACCCGAACGCCCCAAAAGTCGTTGCCGGTATTGCCATCAAGCGTGAAGATCGACGGACCTCCTAGGCCACCGTCGGCACCGCGGGTTGGGTGGCCGAGCATACGTGGATATTCATTCCGATCATCCACAGCCATTGTTTCCCCAGCCAGCACGTTATTGCTAAACGGGTTGGACTCCAAAACCGGGTCATCCCAGGGTTCCGAAAAGCGCTGGTTAAAAGTGTTGTTATTGCCGTCTTTGTGTCCGTCTTGACTGTTGCCGGTCAGTGGATCCCAAATGAACTCGATTTGCTCATCTTCCATTCCATAAACACCATTGGGGCGAAGCGGATCAGTTTCGGCAGACCCCCATGAACCGCCGCGCATGCCCGCCTCGCCACCGTGGACTGCGTATACAAACCGCTGCCCTGGCAAGCGCGGATCCGTGGCAGTATTCCAATCCAAATTGTGGTCCATGGTGTAATTGCGATCCACACCTTCCATGCGATCATCCTGCCCCCATCGCGTCCAATAAACGGCGACGTTTTCAGTACGCGCAAAAGTTCCACCGCCGCCCCCGGCCGAGGTGTTGCAAACCGACTCCTTTTCATAATTGCTCGATTGATGGACAAAGCGTTGTTGGTTAAAGCCACCCTCGCCACCCTGGCCACCGCTGCCGGCGAAGCCCCAAGCGCCTTCGCCCGACATGCCACGCAAGGTTTCGCGCGTGGTTTCCTGTGACGAAGTTCCGCCACGCCCACCCCCGCACTCGCCGTGTGCGCCACCTTCGGGTCGGGTTGGTGAACCTAAGCCGGTGGGCCAAACCGCATCGTTGCCTGACACGTTGATTACGCCATTAATCTCGACCTCTCCGGTTGCATAAATCACCAGTGGGTTATCGCCGCGACCGCGGATTTCGCTAGCGGCATCGAGGTAGAAATTTCGGCAATTCAATACGCCGTTGATCACCGTGTGGGTGGTGTTGTTTGCGTCAGTTACAAAGACTTGCGCATTGGTGCGCATTTCCAGGACGCCGTTATTCCAATAAAAGTCTTTGGTTGTAAACTCGCCGGGGAAACCGAAACTGGCTTGCACAAAGCCATCTTCAACATCTGCGAAGGGCAAGGGCATGGCATCGGTCAGGTCTAAGCCGATGCTGCTTTCGAAAAACTCCGGGATTTCGTCCGCGACGGCCGTTTGGCTCCAATTGACTTGATCCATTTGTAAGACTTCAGCCAGCGTTGGCGTGGCGAAGGCTGGAGGCCGGAGATCGGCAAAGTTTCGTTGGCCGACCAAGTCAGTCAGTTCCCGAGCGACCACTGCTTGCAGTTTGCGGTTGGGCGGCAAGACTCCAGCAACCTCAAGAACAATGATGGCTCCCTCTTCCACGCAGTTGCGCTCAACGCGCAAATGGCCGGGCAATTTGTTGTCGCTAGGAAAGGTGTTCTCGGAACTGCTACCGACCTCACCATCGGCATAAAGTACATAAAGGTTGTCGCTATTTAAATTGCGCCTGCGCACGTCCAAAGCCTGATTGAATTGAAAACGCACCTGGGCGCCGTGGTCGCTCATGAAGTTCAAGCCCCACGGCCATTGCAATCCGTCGACGGGGTGCAATTGCGGCGGACCGTCGATGTAATCCACAAATAGACCGCCCCCCACTTCCTTAGGTGTGGTGAAATTTCGAACGACACCCTGCTGCAAACCGCGGCCATCGCGATCGCGAATCACCGCTGCCCCAAACGCGCTTGAAGACGGTAACGTCATCGAATAGGCCACCCCTCCGGGTAAAAACCCGCCATTGTCGTTCCCTTCCGAGTTGGGACAGGAGGGACGGAAATACAACAGTGTGGGATCTTCGCCATCGACTTCGAAGGATCCAGTCACTGGCAGATTGGTATCGGCCGAATGAAAGATAACCGTGGCGAACGACACCGAGTCCATATCGATGGCGTGATAAAATTTGAGCTCGATTAACTTGTTCAGCTGCCAAACCGCCCCGTCGCCGAGGTTCGTGCTTTCCAGGACGAAGTAGCCGGTGTTGTTTTGCTGACTGCTACCGTTTGCGCCGGATCCGCCGCAAGAATTGAGCAAGACGATTGCGCCAAAAACCAGCGCCTTCCATAGGTTGGGTTTGTGCAAGAACATGCCAAAAGAAGTTCATGAACTTGATGAACCCGCAGTTATTCATCGCATTGCTACTTGCAAACGGCGTTCCATAGGCTGAGCGACGCAAATGCAAGGAAATTGAGCGTTGCCGCGCACAGCTGCGCGGATCCTTACCGGGCATAAAAAAACTACCCCTCGCAACAATGCGAGGGGTAGCAAAGGAGGAAGCGTGATTCCTACCAGGTAAACGGCACCTTGAAGTACGACATCAGCGGACGCGGCGTCGACAAGTCAAGGCCGGTTCCGTTGGCGTCGATGTCAAACAGCACCTGATAGCGAATGAAGCGGTAGCCCTCAAGCTGGCTTAGATCCGAGGTCCAGGTGTTGGAACCAGGGAAAGGCGTGCCGGGCTCGTTGGAACCTGCTGCGGACTGTTCAGCTCCTTGGAATTGAATGCGAACCGCAGTGCCATCCGGCAATGAATCCTGCAGACTACTGGTGGCCATGCGGAAGAAGCGCGGTTGAATCGCCCAGGTTGCCCCTGCACCGACAAGCAACGAGCCATCGGATGGGTCAGTGAGCAAGGTCAACACGTCGGTGCTTGCGTTGTACGAAGCACTGACGACGGTACGCGTAGTCGTGAACGAAGTGTTGGACTGGAATCCGTAACCCAACAACAGGTTGGGCTGCACCAAGAAGTGGTCGACGCTGGCGAAAGCATTCGATGCGTTGTTAATGCGCGCCTCGAACTCGAACAGGTCAACCTCGGTGGAAGAGCCGCTTGTAATCGCGGTCAGCGCAGTCACCATTCCGGATGTAGTCTGGATCGAACCGTCGCCGGTGTTGATACCAGCCAAGCTAATGATCGGGCTGTTGTAATCCGGGTAGTCAACGCCGGTACCAGTAGTAGGCTGACGTAGCTCAGCCAAACCGGTATCAATCCACTTGCTGCGGAACATCGACTTCGACGAGAAGATGGGCACCAGGGCGTATGGCTTCGGTGCAGCGAAGATGCGCAACATTTCTTCGAGGCGATCACGATCCAGATCGTTGTTGATCACATCGCCGTTGTGCATGTAATCCTTCATCTCGCTGGAGCTCGCCGTCGGCCACAAGATGTCCGTAGTCGGATCGGGCACGTGGATTTGAATGACGCCGTTACCGCCGGCACCACCGCGACCCACTGCATAGGTTTCGTTACCGTCATCCTTGAAGCCGGTGCCCAAGTCAACGTTGTTCACCTGCGACATGGCCCAACCACGACGGCCGCCAACGGCAACGAATACTTCGGTGAAGTATGCGCCGGTGATCGGAATCTCGTAGTAATCCTTATCCGCAATGGTCCAGTTACTATCACCATTCTGGTTTCCGTCCAGAATATCGATGGCCGACAGATCCAACTTTCCAGCGGTGCTCAGAACAATGTGACCACCGGAGCCGCCGCCCGAGCCGGAGACCTGACCGTAGGTCCAGCCAATGGACTCACCGCCCATGCCGTCGCCACCACGGGCCAAAACTTGACCGGCCGAGCCGATGATGATGTCGCCGATGGCCATGATCAAAACCTGACCACCACCGCCACCACCAGGAGCACCTTTGCGGTATCTCGCAATGTTGCCGTTCGGGAAGTTGGGCTCCGGGAAGCTGTCTTCCAGCGGTTCTTCGCCGTTGGTGCCCATGCGGTAGTAAATCACCATGTCACCCGATGCACCGCCACCGGAACCGGCCCATGGGACCAGCAATTCGCCGGCGGTTACGGAACCGTCGTTGTTCAGACGGACACCCCAGAAGTCATTACCAGTATCGGCGTCGTTCGAGAAGATTGACGGACCGGCCAGACCACCATCGGCACCGCGCGTCGGGTGACCCAACATTCGCGGGTACTCGTTCGTCGTGTCAACCGCGGTAGTGTGGTCACTGTGGTTACTGAACGGGTTCGGATCGCCGACCGGATCGGTCCACGGTGTCGAGAACCGCTCATTAAAGGTTCCACCACTGCCGTGCTTCCAACCATCTTGGGCCTCGCCGGTCAGCGGGTCGTAGATGAAGTCCGGGCTTTCATCTTCCATACCAAACACGCCAACGATCTTCAGCGGGTCGGTCTCGGTCGTGCCCCAACTACTGCCGCGGATACCGGCTTCACCACCGGCCACGGTGTAGACGAAACGGTCACCGGACAACTGCGGATCGGTCGCAGTGTTCCAGTTCAAACGGTGGTCCATCGAGTAGTTGCGGTCGACGCTCGGCATGCGGTCGTCTTCGGTCCAACGCGTCCAATAAATGGCGACGTTATCAGTCAGCGCGAAAGTACCGCCGCCACCGCCTGCTGCAGTGTTACTGACGGACTCTTTGGGGTAGCTACCGTCGTTACCTTTCTCTTGGTTAAAGCCGCCTTCACCGCCTTGGCCGCCGTTACCGGAGAAACCCCAAGCTCCATCACCGGACGAACCGCGATAAGTTTCCTGGAACACATCTTGCGAGGAAGTACCGCCGGCACCGCCACCGCATTCACCTTTGGCACCACCTTCGGGACGCTGCGGCGAGTTCAGACCGGTCGGCCAGATCGCGTTGTTACCCGAAACATTAATGGTGCCTTCGATAGTGATGTCGCCCGAAGCGTAAATCACCAATGGGTTGGCGCCGCGTGCACGCAAGGTGCTACCGGCAGCAACTGTGAAGTTGCGACAGTTAATCACACCATTCAAGATGGTGTGAGTGGTGTTGCCCGAGTCGGTGAAGAAGTTTTGCGAGTTGGTGGAAACTTCGGAGTAGCCTGAATCCAGCACAAAATCCTTGGTCGTGAAATCGCCAGGGAAATCGAAGCTCGCTTGGACAAAACCGTCCTCCATCGTTGCGCCCGGCAACGGAAGTGCCGAAGCCAAGTCAACGTTGGTGGAGTTATCGAAGAATTCTTGGAATTCATCGGGAACCTCTTTGCTCGACCAATCGGTGGACGAGTCCCCCAATGCAACAGCCAAAGTCGGGGTGACGTGCGCCGCAGGACGGATGTCGGCGAAGTTGGATTGACCGGCAATGTCGGTGAACTCGCGCTTAATGATCGCCTGAAGTTTGCGATTCGGCGGCAACAGACCGGCAACCTCAAACAAAACCACAGCACCGGTTTCCACGCAGTTTTGTTCAATCCTTAGCGTACCGGGAAGCTTATTGGTGGTCGGGAAGACGTCTTCGTTTGCAGTTCCTATTTCTCCGTCGGCATAGAGAATGTAAAGGTTCAGCAGGTTGAGGTTCAGATCGCGCGCATCAATAGCCTGGTTGAAGTGGAAGCGAATGAACGGGTCGGGATCGTTGTAAAAGTTCAAGCCTTCCGGCCACTCGATCGACGGCGAGGCAATCAGCTTCGGCGGCCCATCGACGTAGTCCAAGAACAGGCTGGAACCGGCACCAGTCGGCGTGCGGAAAGTGCGCGATACGCCTTGCGCCAGGGCACGACCTTTGGTGTCGCGCAGCACTTCGGCACCGAAGGCGGTCGAGCTTGGAATGGTCAGGCTGTAACTATTGCCACCGGGGACAAAGCCGCCGTTGGAGTTGTCGTTTGCAGTCGGACAAGTCGGGCGGAAGTAAATGGTGCGCGCGTCATCGGCGTCGACTTCAAACGAACCGGTCACGGGCTGCATGACGTCGTCCGAGGAGAAGATCACCGTGCCGAAGTGCACCGTGTCCATATCCACCGGGTTGTTAAAAGTCAGCTGGATCAGCTTGTTCAGCTCCCAGGTGACTCCGTCGCCCATGTTGGTCGTTTCCAGCAAAAAGTTACCGGAGTTGTTCTGGCCACCGACGCTGGTGGCTGAACCACCACCGCAACCAGGCACCAGTAGCAGGGCACCGACCAGGCCGACGGCACCAAGGCTTCTGAGATTATTGCTCACCATTAGTTTGTTACAGGCTTCACGCGGAAACACACGATTCCCACAAAGTAGACCGCAAATGCTGTACCAGCTTAGCTCGGCCCTGTACGCGTAGGAAAGGCGCGAATCCGCGCTGTCTGTTCGCTATCGAACAGCTCACGAGGGATGTGGCAGCGGCGTGGGTAAACACCGGCAGCCAATCTCCAGTTTAGTGCTTGCCGCGGCTCTGCAAGGACATATGACGGTCGGAATCGATGACAACCTGAAAATTCGAGATTCCGGCCTCAGAAGCCTGTTTTTCCAGCTCGTCCGGGGTCAGCGCCGCCCGCAGGCTGTCGTAAAACAGCTTTTGGCTATACGGTTCTTCGTCGGAGGCGTGCAAATCGACCAATTCCTGCGTTTTTTCAGGTGATTCGGGGCGGAATAAATCGCGGATCAGCAGCACGCCACCGGGTTTCAACACGCGCCATGCCTCGGCCAAAAAGGGTCGCGGATCGGGGATGTGGTGCAGGATTGTGTTCGAGCAGACGGCGTCTAAGCTGGCATCGGGGAAATCCAGTCCTTTGGCGTCGGCCAATTGGAATTCAACGCGCTCGGCGTAACCGCTTTGCATGCGGTGGTTTTCGGCCAATTTAAGCATCTCGCTCGAGAGGTCGACGCCGACCACCCGGCAGCTCTGGTGCAGCGAGCACAGCAGCAGCGGGATGGTTCCGGGTCCAGTGCCGATGTCCAAAACCAATCCATCGGCTTCGAGTTCGAGCAAGCGGTCGACGAAATTTCGGTTCGCCTCGCTGTGATCCATGGCGTCGTAAGCCGTGGCATCCTCGACCGTATCCATCACTTCCGGTTCCAGTACGCGTTCCATGACCGCTAGCGTACACTCCCGCGATGCGCCTCCAGCAGATCAGCGATGAGCTGGCCGATCAAGTCGACGCCATGAGCTTCGGGCCGCCCGTGACCTGGGTTTACAACCCGTTGCGCTACGCCCGTGAGTTGCATCATGCTTTCCTAGACCTGGCTCAGCCCAAGCCTGACGCCTTGTTACTCGGCATGAATCCCGGCCCTTGGGGAATGGCCCAGACTGGTGTGCCATTCGGCGAGGTCATGGCGGTGCGGGAATGGCTGAAAATTCGCGGCAAGGTTCAGCCGCCTGCCGAGCAGCATGAAAAGCGCCCGATTTTGGGCCTGGATTGCTCCCGATCCGAAGTTTCCGGTCGCCGTTTGTGGGCTTGGGCCGAGCAGCGCTACCGCACGCCCAAGCGCTTCTTCCGACAGTTTTTCGTCTACAACTTCTGTCCGCTGGCTTTTCTGGAAGAAACCGGTCGCAATCGCACGCCGGACAAATTGCCGGTCGACGAAAAGAAACCATTGTTCGAGACCTGCGACCAAGCCCTACGCCGTTTTGTTGAGGAATTGCAACCCAAGCGCGTCATTGGGATTGGTCGTTTTGCCGAGCAACGGGCCAAGATTGCCTTGAAGGGCATGGACATTCCCACTGCCACCATCCTGCACCCCAGCCCGGCCAGCCCGATCGCCAATCGCGGTTGGCAGCCGCAAATCGAAAAGCAACTGGCGGACATGGGTCTGCCGTGCCCCACTGCGTAAATGCGAATCGTCTCCGTCAACGTCAACGGCCTTCGTGCGGCCGTCCGCAAAGGATTTCTGGATTGGGTCGGCACCATCGACGCCGACGTCATCTGCTTGCAGGAAATCCGCATTCAAGAACACCAGCTGACCCAAGCAATGAAGCAGCCTGGTGGAATGGACGCCGTGTATTTGCCGGCAGAGAAGCCGGGGTACAGCGGCGTCGCGCTTTACTTCAAAAAGCAGCCCGATGCGGTTCAGCTGGGCATGGGTGTGCCTGAATTCGATCACGAAGGGCGTGTGATCACCGCCGATTACGGCAAGCTCCGCGTAGTCAGCCTTTACCTTCCGTCCGGCACCTCGGGCGACCCGCGCCAGGACTACAAGTACAAGTTCATGGATGCGTTTTTGCCGTGGATGGACCAGCAGCGCGCTGAAGCGGAGCACGTCATCGTTTGCGGTGATTGGAACATTGCCCATCGCAAGATCGATTTGAAAAACTGGCGCGGCAACCAAAAGAACTCCGGCTTTTTGCCGGAAGAGCGTGCTTGGATGGACCATTTGTTCGGCGAAGCCGGTTGGGCCGACGCTTATCGCGGCCTTCACCCCGAAGCCGAAGGCGAGTGTTACACCTGGTGGTCCAACCGCGGTCAGGCATGGGCCAACAACACCGGATGGCGAATCGATTATCAAGTATGCACGCCTTCGACGGCATCCCTAGCCAAGGAAGCGTGGGTTTTCAAGGACGAGCGCTTTTCCGACCACTCGCCTCTGATCGTCGACTATGACCTAAATCTGCTAGGGTAAGGGTCCCCCCTGGACCACTTCTCCCCCTAGAACCTGATGAAGAGCATTCGCATTCTTGCCATTTCCTCGCTGCTGTCTGCCGGCGCCCTCGCTGTCGACGCATCTGCACAGACCCAGTATTCGATGGATCTGGACGTCACCCAGTGCAATTTCAACTTTGACGGCGATACCAACATGGGTCGCATTGCCGGTAAGCCGCCGCGCTTCGACATGGACGGCACCATGGACATGATCCTGACTCCAGGTGGCGGTCCTTTCACCACCGGTGAAGTCAACGGTGGCGTAATGTTCACCGATCCGGCACGGATTAAGGCAGAGATCCCGAACGTCTTTGGTTGGCTGCCGCCGCTGGCAACCATCTACATCGACGATGCTGAATACACCGCATCGACGCCGCAATTCGCCGTCGATGGCGCCGGCAACTTCACCACCGACATCGTGCTGACCCCGATCGGCGGCACCGTTACCGTCATTCCGTTGGTTGGCAGCACCGAAGTCACTCCCCTGGCCGATTACGATCCGACCGACCCCACTCCGATTTCCGGCAACATCTCCGAGTCGGGTGGCACCGTGACCTTGTCGTCGGCAGTCGACGTAACTTTCTCCAGCGACGACGGCATGGGCAACTGGGTAGAGCTCAACATTGATGGCGACTTGATCGCCTACGCCCCCACCCAGAGCGGCATGAGCCTGACCTCCGGTGCAGTCATCTCCGGTCAAATGGCCATCTTCTCGGTCGCCGGCGGCGCACCGAACTCCGGCACTTTCTTGGCTTACGGCCTGTCGATGGGCTCCACCCCAGTTCCGCCGTTGGGCGTGACCTTGGACATCGCCGGCGCCACTCAGGTCGGCTCGATGAAAATGACCGACGGCACCGGCCACTGCTCGTGGAACGAAATGGTTCCGGCAGGCACGTCCGGCCTGACGGTGTACATGCAGTCCTGCCAGAACGGCCTGACTTCGAACGTACTTACCGTGAACATTCAGTAAGTCCGAGGACTTACTTTTGGTAAGTCTGCGGACTTACATCCCAACCCAGGTCGGCGATGTCGGCCTGGGTTGCTCTTTTTCCGCCATGCGGGCGGCACGATCCTGGAAGCTGCGCTTCAGCGCACGACGGACCTGGGCACAGGCTTCACCCACCTCGGGGCAGGCGAGCTCAACAAACAGGAAGCGCCCGGCGCGTCGAGTGGTTACTAATCCAGCCGCCTGCATCTTGCTCAAGTGCTGAGAAAGACTTGGCTTAGGAATACCGGTCAGCTTTAAAAGCCGAGCCGAAGCTACTTCACCGCGCTCCTGACAAAGCGCGTCAAGGATCTGCAAGCGAATGGGGTGGCCCATGGTCTTGCAAAATTCGGCCTGGATGCGATAGCCATCCAAGTCGCTTTCGTTGGGAAATCCGGTCAGGTTCATGGTGTCGAATGTTGCGCTACTCTCTAACTCCCAGCGAACATCCCGCAAGTCGAGTTTTGCAACAACCGGCCGGTGTAGTACGCTGCCGCAACACCGCCGACGGCATCCCGTCGGCACGATTGAATCCTTCACAACCGATGAAATCCATCTTCCTAGCCGCCATTGCCGGCATGCTGCTTCTGCCGTCTTGCCAGACCACCCAGCAACACCTGAAGCCCGGCATGACGCGTACTGCGATCGCATTCTCCTACTCCGATATGGACACTCCGGCCGGCGACAGCTCCAATCTGATGTTGGATGCGGCGTACGGCCAATTCTTCGAGGCCAATCAGGAAATTGGTTTTAAGGCTGGTTACAACGATGCCGAATTGGGCGGGTCGTCCAGCGAAGCTTGGTCGCTGGCGCTTTATGGTCGCTACTACACCGCCACCCAAGAAGCCTTGCTTCCATGGGTTGAGGTCGATCTTGGTTACGTCGACAACGACGCCGGCGGCGGTGCTCTGGTTTCGGCGGGCGTCGGCCTGACTCAGTTCGTCACCCAAGGCGGGGCGATTGAGGCCGGTTTGGATTACCAGTACATGACCGGCGATGCCGACACCAACGGTTTCCGCGCACTGATCGGCTACGCCATCTTCTTCTAGACCGAACCGAACTCAACCGGTTACGGCCCGGCTTCGAGTGTCTAGTAGACCCTCCACCAGGAGCGGGCGCTTTCCACAGCAGACCCGCTCCGCTATAGTCCCCCCTCACGCTCCGATCCCGAGCGACACACCAAACATCCCGCGACGATGAAGAACCCCCTTCTCCTCCTTGCCCTGGCGGCAGTGGCCACCGGCGGTTGCCAAACAGCCTCCAAGTTCGAAGCCGGGATGGACCGGTTGAACTTCGCGATCGGCTTTGCTTCGGTCGACAGTGACGGCGCCGCTTACACCTCGGCTGCCGGCGGCGTTCCTTCCCTCACCGACAACGAGCTGAACGACGTCACCACTGCGGAAACCACCGCGGTCGACCTGTCCGCTAGCTACGGTGTTTTCCTGTCGGACAGCATTGAAGTAGGCACCCGCGTTGGCCTCGGCTTCGGTTCCACCGATGACCTGACCAGCAGCACCACCGACTTCGATGGCGACGGTTTCAACGACCGCGGCCTCGCTGCTTCGGCCACTTCGGTCGACGACACTTGGTTCACCCTGGGTGGTTACTCCCGCTGGTACGTCGGCGTTTGCCCGCTGACCGGCACCAACCCTTGGCTGCAAGCTGACTTTGGTTACGCCATGGGCGACTGGAGCGGCATGTACTTGGGCGGTTCCTTGGGCACCACCATCTTCATGGACGAAGATTCCGCTTTGGAAGTTCGCCTCTTCGCCGAGACCGTATATGACGATGACGACCGCACCGGCGGCGGCATCGAAATCGGCTACTCGATGTTCTAAGCGAAACCGGCTTCCCTCGGCCTAACCGACCCCGTGCTTCGGCGCGGGGTCGGCTTTTTTTATGGCTAGAGGTTGGGTGGAGTGCTTTTTGATTGGCAGCCACCCATTGGGCCTTTAGGTTTCAACCTGATGGCTTCTTCCATAGTCGATCCCCCCTATCTCCTGGTCCTCGACCAAGGCACGACCAGCACTCGCGCAATTCTTTACAGCGGCGATGCTCGGCCAATTGCGCAGCACCAAATCGAGTTGCCGCAGCACTTCCCCCAACCTGGTTGGGTGGAGCACGATGCCGAGCAGATCTGGCAGCACAGTCTGCAATGTTTGCAGCAAGCGCTGCAAAAGGCCGACGTAGCCGCCACTGAAGTCGCTGGAATTGGGATTACGAACCAACGCGAGACCGTCGTTCTATGGGACCGTCAAACCGGGACTCCGGTGCATCACGCACTGGTTTGGCAAGATCGGCGCACCGCAGATACTTGTGCAAAATTAAAAGCCGACGGCCACGAAGCCGCGTTGAGTGCAAAAACGGGTCTGCTCTTGGACCCATACTTTTCCGCAACCAAGCTGACGTGGCTGTTGGATCACGTCGACGGTGCGCGGGCGGCAGCGGAACAAGGACGTCTGGCCGCGGGCACCATCGATAGTTATTTATTGTGGAAGCTGACGGATGGGAAACAACATCGCACCGACGCTACCAACGCATCACGCACCTTACTATTCGATATTCATAGCCGCCAATGGGATGAAGACTTGCTGCAACTCTTTCAAATCCCAGCTTCAGTGTTGCCGGAAGTCTGTGATTCGATTGCCTCATTTGGAGATATAAACCCCCAGCTCCTCGGCGCGCCAATTCCAGTTCTCGCCATCGCCGGCGATCAACAAGCTGCGGCTTACGGTCAAGGCTGTCGACGCCCGGGGCTGATGAAGAGCACTTACGGCACCGGCTGCTTCACTTTGCTGCATTGCGGCGACTCGGTGCCGGTTTCGCAGAACCGATTGTTAGCCACCATCGCTCTGCAAGAAAATGGCAAAGCGACTTACGCGTTAGAGGGGAGTATTTTCAACGCCGGCACCGTGGTGCAATGGCTACGCGATGAAGCCGGGTTTTTGAAGTCGGCGGAGCAATCGGAACAGCTCGCCCAGCAGGCCAACCCGCTAAGCGAGGTGATGTTTGTTCCTGCTTTCACTGGGCTCGGCGCCCCCCATTGGAGTGCGCACGCCCGCGGCACTTTGTTCGGGTTGTGCCGCGACACCAGCGCCGCCGACATCGTGCGCGCCGGTTTAGAAGCAATTGCGTGGCAAACCTGGGATTTACTCGACGCCACCCGCGAAGACGTCGGCCGCCTGCCGGACACCCTGCGCATCGACGGCGGAATGGCGCAAAACAATTGGTTTGCCCAATTCCTTGCCGACGTGTTGCAAATCCCGGTGCAACGGCCGTTGGATACGGAGACTACAGCACTTGGGGCGTGCTTGCTTGCCGGCCGCGGAGCCGGATTTTTTACCAGTGAAACAAAACTGGATCAGTGTTGGCGCGAAGATCGAAGCTTTCAACCAAGCATGGAACCAGAACTGCGTTTGAACCGTCTTCAAAAATGGCGGTTAGCCGTGGAATCCGTCGTAAAAATTGCTGATACCGACCTCGGTTTGGCATGATAGGCTAGCTTGCAGGGTCTAGAACCCACCTACTTCCATGAAGAACATTCTTTCTCTCTCTGTGCTTACTGCACTGGCACTTGCGCTGATGGGCGCACCAGCCGGCGCTGCTCCGCAGTGATGCCCGACCAGAGGAGGGGGCGGTGCTCCCTCGTACGGCGGACCTAGTGACGGCGTTGGTCCTGGAGCCGGTGGTGCTCCGGCACCTGCTGCGACTCCAACTCCTGGTGCTGCACCACCAGTCCCCGGCGTGGGCCCTGGTGCGGTAACTCCGGGCGGCGGCACAGGTGGCCGCGGTGGTGGCGCAGTCTTGGTTGTAAACCACGGCAAGACCGCCAAGAAACTGTTGCGTATGCAGTGGGATTATCCGGTCTTCCAAAAGAAGATTGTTCCCGGCGAAGTAACCGATACCGCTAAAGATGACGACACGGTTGCGGTGGCACAAATGCAAGCTCTTCCGCGCGAAGAAGCTTTCTTGTTTGTTGCCGGCGATGACCCACGTCCGCTGTTGTTGTTGCGTGAATGCGAATTCTGCAACGGCACCGACAACGCTTTGCTCAGCAAGACCGAAGGCAACGAAAAGACGTTGTTGATGGCACGCTGGTTCCACTGCGTCAAGCTTCCGACTCACGTGCTGAAGGAAGAGCACCCGTTCACCAAACTGTTCACGGACTTCCCGGGCAAAAAAGTTCCGCACCTGTTCTTGAGCAGTCGCGACGGCTTGTTGACCATCCCGCTGAAGGGTGACCAGTCGCCTGGCGAACTGTGGCGTCACATGGAGAAGATCCTTGCTTACGACTACAACAAGAAGCCTAAGAAGTCTTTGAAGGAAGTCGGCAAGATCTTGATTCAGTACGACAACTTGGATGCTGAAGAGTCGATCGTGGAAGAACGCATGCAGCTTGAACTCGAAGAGAACGGGCCGAAGTCCAAGAAGCTGAAGAAGCTTCGTAAGGAACTTGCTCGTATCGAAACGGATCGCAAGAAGCTGAAGTCTCAAGAAGCGAAGTGGATGGACCTGGACCTGAAGCGTAAGAAAGTAGAGAAAGACATCGTTCACTCTTCCAAGGAAATCTCCGCTACCGAAAGCTGATTCAGAAAAATGAGATCTGCCCTAATCGGGTTGGGTCTGCTTCTTCTTGCAAGTCCTCCTGCTTCTGCCCAGAAGCAGGAGGATTTGCCTAAGTGGAAGCTAGATCCGTATACCAACAACGAGCCTGAACGCTATAAGGCTGCCGGATACGAGGCTTACCATCGCATGATGGTGACCGATGAACTGGGCACAACCGAAATCATGCAAGCCTTGGGCGACTTGGAAATGATTTGGGTGGAAACCGAGCATTTCAAGATCGGCTCGACCTTGGGCGGCCAGAAAATTCCGGCCGACAAGATTTCCAAGAAACGCATCTTGGAAGAGATTGAAGAGCTACGGCCGAAGTTCACTGACTTCCCGAAGAAAATCAAGAAGCTGGATCCGTGGCTGCGCGTGCACCTTTATGCGCTGCGCTTGGAGAAAGAATACGACTACATCCAAGAGCTGCTTGGCGTCACCGATGCTGACTTCCCAAAGGCCGCTGGCGAGTGGGTCAAAGGAAAGTACATGGGCGAAGGCCCGTACATGGGGCAGAAAAATAAGTTCGTTGTATTGCTGACGACAAAAAAGTCGACTTTACACCGATTTGCGCAGCGCTGGTGCGACGGCAACTTCACGCCGGAAAGCCCAATCGCGCACAACTTCCAACAAGCCGGGTGCTTGATTTACGGAACTTCGCCCGAGTTGGCCGACGGTTACTTTCACGAAGACGCTCGCTTGCATACCAACTTAGCATTCGGTGTCGCCGTCAACATGGTGCTTGGTTACAAGGGCTACATGTTCGATACGCCGGTTTGGATTAAAGAAGGCATCGCGCATCACTACGTCGTCGAAGTCGATGACCGCTACCACAACTTTTCGTTCATTAAGGACCAGTTTCCGAATGAAAAGAAGCTGTGGAAGTGGGAGCCGCGGGTGCGCAAGTTGGTCAAAAACGAAGCAACGATGCCGATGGCAACCATCATGGGTTGGAAGACGCCGGATAACTTCCGCATCGGCCACCACATGAACCTGTGGTCACGCGTCGATTACTTAATCAAGACCGACCGCAAGCGCTTCGCCAGCTTCGTCGGCGAGGTCAAAGACTACCTGCGCTCAGCGGACGGCAGAGTCACGATCGACATGGTCATGGAACGTCAGGCAAAAGCCTTCAAGCACGTCTACAACATGACCCCCGAAGAGTTCGACGCCAAATGGTCCGCGTGGGTGATGGAGACCTACGCTAAGAAGTAATAGTTTCTGAGTGTTTCACTTTTTGAAATACGTAGGGTCCCTTTTCCGCGCCCCAAGCTTGAGTGTGATTATCGGTCCAGCCTCTATCCCAGCTGGTGATTGTGCCGGGAAGAAGGGTGACTTCGGAGGTGGCGTAGGCGGCGTCGCCTAGATTGGATTCGCAGCCTTTGCCTTCGGTGGAGCCAACGTATTCGCCAGGTCCTTTGTGGACTAGGGTGATGGAGCAGCCTTCGCGTAGGGTCAGGTTGCTGGGCTGGATGGCGTTGATGACGGCGGGTTTCTCCCACACGTGCACGTATTCGAGCGGGTTGCCGGGCAGCGTGTAGACGTCGCTGCGGAAGCGGCCGTTGCCTAGGTCGACTAAGTTGTAGACGCGTTGGCGATAGGGCTTGTGCAGATTTGATGCGGCGGCTTGTTCGACGTAGAGCCATGGACCGTCGCTGCGGAATTCCCAGATGGGTTCCATCACTAGCTGGATGTCGAAGAAGTTGTCCGGATCCGCTTCGGCTTGGGCGGCGGAGCTAAATGTGCCGGTGAGAGAGGCGGCTAAGTCATTGACGCAGGGTTCGGCGTCGTGGGTCGTACTGGCGCAGCCGCCTAGCAGAGCGAAAAGGATCAGCAGTCGCTTCATTGCCGAAGAATAGCACCTTCGGGGGTAATGATTGTCACCGGGCCGAACAAGCCGGACTTCATCAACGGCGGGATTTCGGTGTAGACCGGGCGGTCCTTGCCGCGCGGCGTTGCGCCGTACCAGCTGTCCGAAGTTGGATCGGTTTGCATGCGGTCGAGATTGCTGCGCGTGTGGCGTTGATCCTCGGGGAGTAAGGAATCGCCATTCAGGCGGTTGGCCCAGAGATTGGCGACGCGCACTTGGAGGTGGTTGTTGCCGGGCTGGATGGCGTCGGTGATTTCAATCCGGAACGGCGGCAGCCAAACACAACCAAGCGATTGACCGTTCAGACTGACTTCGGCGATTTCGGCAAGGTCGCCTAGTTGGAGGAATAACCGTTCTTGCTGCAACAACTCGGGTGATAACTCAAAGGACTTTTTGTAGGTAGCAATGCCGGAGAAGAAGCGGATGCCGTCATCACTGGATTCGGTCCAGCTTTGCAGCGTCGGGAAAGTGGTTTGCGGGGGCGCCCCCCATCCTTGCGGGAATTCAACTTGCCATGGGCCTTCTAGGGTCAATCGCAGTGGTGCCTGCGCGGCTGGGAAGGTCTCGGTTGCCAATGCATCCAACGCGTTGGGGGCAGTTTGCAAATTCGAGGCGCCAGCGGCTAGGTCGGATTCCGCCTGTTGATCTCGGAAGACAACGAACACCGATGCAAGCGGCGAAAGCTCAAGATCAAGCTCGGTATAGCCGCCGGCACTTCGCCAATTGGTGCAAGTCGATCGCTTGCCCGTTTGCGGCCACCAGAATTCCGGCACTTGGCCATTGGCTTTGGCGTCGACTCGGAAACGGCATATCAACGACTGCCCATTTCGCGTCTTGTTGCGCACGAAATAAAAGTCGTCGGTACGAGTACGGCGGTGGATGAAATCCAATGGCCCGATGTCACCGGGCTCGCGGCCAACGACCTGGAAGTCTTCGCCGACACCCAGCTGGCGTAGAGCCGCACTGCGATCCGTCGTCAGCGTCAGGCCGCCCTTAACCCTAGATCCGGGCCCACGCCCCCACAGTTCATCGGCGATTCGCAGCATTTCCGCTGTTTGCTTTTCCGAGTCATGAAGGCCGGGAGTATGCGTGGGTTTTTGATTCGCGATGACCGTCGCACCTTCGGCGAGCAACTCACGAATGCGTTGCAATACCAAAAGTGGAATGTGTTTCTGATCGGGCAAGACCAACGCGGCATAACTCATGCCGTCGGGCAAAACGATTCGGCCGTCGGCGACACGCATGCGCTCCAAAATGACTTGCGATGAACAAACGTCGTAGTCGTAACCGGCATTCAACCCTTCCAGCAATGGGTGCTCCGGCACGTTGCACAATGGCGGATAAAAGTTTGGCGCTTGGTCGCCGTAGTAATAGCAAACGTCGGCAACAAACCAGCCTTGGCGCAGCATGTAAGAGCAGCGGGCCAAATAATCCAGAAACGCGCCCGCCATCGGCCACCAGGTCGCGGTTGGGTTGATGTCGGTACCGGCGTGATAAGCCCACCCCGGCAAACCGGCTTCGGGCGGCGAGCTGGCGAAGGTGTGAAGGGAGAAGTTATTCAATCCTTCGCACAGTGCACGGTCGGCATGATCTTTGTGATTCAGCGGTCCATCCACCCAGCGCCGCCAAGTAGTAAACGCTTCGGCGTCAACCAATCGCTTGCCGTAAACATGCGCGGCCGACGCAATTTCTTTGACCAAAAATATGCCGCGATGACGAATCCAAAATTCGCCGCGCGGAATATCCACCGCCCCCAACGCTTTGACCCCGTCGACCGGATTCGACGCCCAAATCGGCGGCCCCGGTCCACCCGATTCGGCGATCAACTTGACGCCATAACGATTCAAAAACGTGCGCCCGGTGACGTAATGTGCGTCGATCAATCGATCGCTAACTAGCTTGCGCCAGTCGTATAAGAATCGTTCGTTCTGCTTTGAGTCGGCCAACTTCCAACCAAGCAATAGCGGCAAGTACGGGATCACGTCGTAACCGACACGGCGCTGGAAGGCGTCGGCCATCGAGTTGTTCCACGGAGTGAAGCCGTCCAGCTCCATGCTGTCGAATTCCATCGTTTGGAAGCTGGTACCGACAAAAGACTCGCGGCCCAGTTCGTTCAAAATCGTAGAGACAATGTGATGGAGGTGAAACTCGGTCGCTGCCGGATCAAAAAAGTCGATCATCGGTCCGCCCGAATTCGGACTAGGGACAATCAACTGTTGGCCATGGTTGCTGCAAACAAAGCGCAACACCGTCCAATCACCCGCTGGAGCCTTCCAGTGCAGCTTGCCGGCTGCGTCGACCTTCGAGGTTAAATCGATGACCTGATTGACGCCGCCGATGACCTGCTCACTGCTCGACGGCACCGCCAATACCGCGACCTCATGTAGATAAATCGGTTTACCGTCGCCGTCGCGCGGGCAGTTGCGTGGCAATTCCGGCAACGGCAAGTCCACAATCAACGGCTTCGCTTTCTTTCCGCCCAATGACCCGGATCCGCTCACGCTCGTGGCCGAGACATAAAGCCCCTTGCCAGCATGTTGCGGCGAAATCCACGAACCGCCTGCATTCCAACCACTGGAAGCCACCAAGCCGATTTCTAAACCCAATCGATCCGCTTCACGAATGGCATGTGCAATCAGCCGCGTCGACTCCGGGCCCAAAAACTCCGGTCCGGCGGGCACGCGCCCATCCGGATCCGCATGAGCCGCCACATCCCAAATCTCGCCGCCGCGCATACCGCCGCGCTTCATCTCTTCCAAATCACGCGTGATCTGCTCCTCGCGAATCGACCCATTCAGCCAATCCCAAAACGACCCCGGTCGCGCGTGCAAAGGGGGAGCGGCAAACAATTCTGGCGAGAGTTGATCGTCGGCACGCGATTGAGGAATACCGGTTCTGGCCTCAAAGGATTCCTCGGTGGCATCTACGACCGATTTGGAATGGGTCGAGCAACTCACACCCAAAAAGGCGGTCACCAGCAGAGCAATTGTGGAGCGTTTGGCCGTTGGGGCAGCGGTCATGGCAAGCGAGGCAAGGGAGTCAATGCTCGACCTTACGAAACGCTTCCTGCGTCGGCATCCAAATCGCCGGATTCCCTGAATAAAAATGGTCGGGGCGAGAAGATTCGAACTTCCGACCTCTGCAACCCCATTGCAGCGCGCTAGCCAGGCTGCGCCACGCCCCGACCGAAGGGCGCATAGTCTAGCAATGCTTCTCCAGCATGCTAGTCCCAACTGGTAAAGACCCGTTTCGGTGCTTATCCTCTGGGAATTGCCCTGGGATTTCCATCCTGGCACTCTGGTTTAGCTGTGAACATTTCCTCCATCGCACTCAGGCTGGCCGCTTTCAGCCTTCTCATGGTCCCGTTGGCTTCGGCCCAAAGCCAGCTACCCACCGAAGACCCGCCCATCGATCAGCTACACCCAATGTTGGCCGAAACCATTGAGGCAGGGCCCTATCAGGCGAGCTGGGCATCGCTGACCACCCACCCACTGCCGGCTTGGTTCCAACGCGACAAGATAGGGTTGAGCGCGCACTGGGGGCCGTATGCCGTGCCGGGTTGGACTCCGCGCAAGGACACGCCTTATGGAGTGGCTTATGCCGAATGGTATTGGCAGTGGATGCGTAGCAATCAAGCGGTCAAGGACTACCACAAGCAGACCTACGGCGACGTGCCGTACGACGCGTTCATTGACGGCACGAAGAATTTGACCACCGGCGAGATTGATGGTTTCTTCACCAAGGATTTCGATGCCGACAAGTTGATGAAGGAATTCAAAAACGCCGGCGTGCGCTACTTTTTTATCACTTCAAAACACCACGACGGTTTCTGTTTATGGGATTCCAAATACACCGATCGCAACTCGGCCAAGATGGGACCGAAGCGCGATCTTTTACGCGAACTCACCGACGCTGCGCGCGCGCATGACATCCGCATTGGCTTTTACTATTCGTTCTATGAGTGGTTCAATCCGATCTACCGCGGCGAGGATGATTTGTCGAAATACAAGGGAATTAAAGCGCTCAGCGATGAGGATGGCGACGGCAATTCCAACGAGTACGTCGACGACTTCATGATCCCGCAAATCAAAGAGTTGATCGACAACTATCAGCCCGACTACCTGTGTTTTGACGGCGAATGGGATCACGGTTACCCCTATTGGCGCGCACGTCAAATCGCCGCGTACTACTACAACCAAGCGGCGGCGCGCGGACAGGAGGTGGTGTTGAATGACCGCTATGGTCAAAAGAAGGAAGGTACTTCCGATACACGCGGCGTCTACGGCGACTTATATCACGTCGAATATCACGCCAACATCGACCGCGCCAAGCCTTGGGCAATGTGGCGCGGCTTCGGCAATAGCTACGGCTACAACCAGAACGAGCATCCGGACAACATCCTCAGCATCGGCGATACGTTGCGCATGGTGGTTGATGTAGTCGCCGAAAACGGTAACGTAGAATTCAACCTAGGCCCCAAAGCCGACGGCACCTTGGCCGCGTTTGAAAGCGAGCGATTGGCGGCGATGGGCGCGTGGTTGAGGGTCAACGGCGAAGCGATTTACGGCACAACAAAAAGTCCGATCGGCGTGCTGCCCAACGGACGCGTGACTCACAAGGCTTCGAATAACACGCTTTACTTCCACGTTTATGACTGGCCGAAAAACGGTGTGGTGGAGCTTCCCGGCGTCAAAAATCAAATCCTTGGCGCCCATTTACTCGCCGATCCAACGGCCAAGTTGTCGTGGAGCTATCCCAAGGACGGAGTGGTTCGCATTCAAGTGCCGGTGCCGGCAATAAACCCGCACATCAACGTGATTGCATTGCAATACGAAGGCAAGCTGGATGCTGCACCCTATGTCCCATCCATCAGCGCAGACGACCAAGGCACATTCCATCTCCAAGCCGCCGAGGCAAGCATTCACGGCAAACGCCTAGTGCTTGAAAGCCACACCAACGCGCTCGGCGTTTGGTACGACTCGTCCGATTACCCCGAGTGGATTCTTGATGTTGAAAAAGCAGGCAAATCACCGTCGAATTGATGGTGGCTTGCTTGCCCGCCGAAGCCGGAGGGCATTTCCAAATCCAAATCAACGGCAAGTCGGTCGGACCCAAAATCAAAGTTGCAAGCACCGGAAGTTGGATTGACTTCGCACCGATTCAAATGAGTCCGTTGGACCTACCTGCCGGCAAAACCAGCCTGCGCGTCCGCAGCTTTAAAGCCAACAGCCCGCTGATGAACCTGCGCAGCGTGCGCTTAAGCCCGCTCGATTAAGTCCAACGCAAAAACTACTTCTTGTAGCGATAAACGCCGCGCTGCCCCGGCGATTCTTCGGTCGACAACATCAGCTCCAACACCTCGACGTCAGGTAGCTGCTCGGCAATGCGCTTCAACAGCTCTTTGCCCAACCAACCGCTGAGGTTCTCGACCGAGATGTTGTTCAACGGCAGCACGATGCAATCCCCAATCGGCGCGGCGTAATAACTTTCGCGGTAGCGCACTTCCATGACGCCATCTTCGCGGGCGTTGTACGTCAGTACCGGGTGCTCGCCGGGAATAACAAAGTGCTGATCCATCTCGTCGCAGATCCGCTTCAAAATCGGCTTGATCACGTTGAAATCAATGACCAATCCATATTTGCTCAGAGCACAATGAATCTCGGCGCGAATGCGGTAGTTATGCCCGTGCAACCGCTCCTGACTTCCGTCGGGAAAAATCAGAAAGTGAGCAATGGCGAAGTTGAAGTACTCCTTCTCGAGCTGAATGGACCAAGTTTGCATGGCGACGACCTATGACTGCAAGTGCGGGATTAAAACTGGATCGACGACAGCGGGAAGACCGGCCCTTCTTGGCAGGTCCGCGCCCACGGCCATTTGCCTAATGGACCATCCGGATGTGTGGCAACCGGGCAGCCATTGCAGACGCCATAGCCACAGCCCATGTAAGTTTCCAAACTCAATTCGGCGTCGAGGTTTTGGGCACGCGCGTAATCGGCAAAGCCGTGCAGGAAGCCGGCCGGACCGCATGCGCAGTACAGCGCACCATCGGGAATGTTGCCGGCGGCGCGTTGTGCTTCCAGGTTTTGAATCACATTGCCGCTGAAGCCATGGCTACCGTCGTCGGTGGACAGCAGCGTTTGCACGCCGCAATCCAAAAACGCCTCGTGGTCGTACAACCGCACCTTGGTGCGCCCGCCGAGGAAGAACCACGTGCGTTCACTCGCCCCCGCCGCCAAGCGTTGGCGCGCGTACATCAAAAACGGCGCCGAGCCGACGCCGCCGGCCAACAGCACCACCGGGCGATCTATGTCGGGCAAGGTGAAACCGTTGCCCAGTGGGAAGGTCATGTCCAAAACCGAGCCCGGTGCCATCTTGCCTAGCGCTTTGGTTCCCACACCCAGTTCCTGAATCAGAAAGCTGATGCGGTTTTCGCCAATCACGTCGTACAAACTGAACGGCCGCGGCAACACCGGTCCACTGCCATCGGCCGGCGACAGCATTGCAAACCAACCAGGGCTGCAAGTCGCGACGGAACTGCCGTCGGCGGCGGGAACAGGCGTGCAACCGACGATGGGCTCGGCAGTTTCCACTTCGAGCACAAAGGCGTCGGGCCCGCAGCGGCGGCTGGCGACCACGGTTGCGGTTTGGGTTACGGCGATTTTGCCGTTGGAAGAAGGCGAGGCGGTTGGGGTTGCCATCGGCCAAATTCTACACTTGTGGAGTCATGGCACCTCCCCCTACCGCAGCTTCCGGAACAACTACCGACCCCGTGCTCGCCGCCGGCGTGGTTTTGTGGTCCGGCAGCGTCGAGCAACCGCGTTTTTTGTTGCTGCAGAACTCGCTGCACCAAACCTGGGGATTGAGCAAGGGTCACCTCAACAGCGGCGAAGAATTGATCGCCGGTGCGCTGCGCGAAACCGAGGAAGAAACCGGCTACGTGCTCACCGCCGAAGACCTGCGCGGTGATTTTTCCGACACCTCGATTTACCAACCTAAAGAGGGCTTGTGGAAGCGGGTCGTCAACTTCCTCGCCGCGCAGCCGGTCGACATCGACGCATTGCAAGTATCCGACGAGCATCAAGACGTGCGCTGGCTGGCGCTGGAAGAGGCGCTGCAAATCGTCGAGCACGATGCGCTGCGCCGCACGCTGATCCGCGCCGCCTATCGATTGAACCGCTAGCAAACCGCTTCCAACTCACCTTCCCATCCGCATTCCCCGCTTTGACGTCCACCATTCTCAGTCCGCAAGCCGCGCTCGAGCTGCTGGAACAACACTCGCCGCCGGGCGAGACGTGGCCGACCCATTGCCGCCAGGTCGCGCGCGTGGCCCGAACCCTGGCCGACGCGGTCGCCGCTGCCGGCGCTCCCATCGAACCGGCCGACGTCGAGGCGATGGCGCTGGTGCATGACATCGGCCGCAGCGTTGAGCACAGTTACTTGCATGGCTGGCAGGGTTTTGTGCTGATGCGCGATTTGGGTCATGCAGCGACCGGGCGAGGCTGCATTACTCATTGGCTAAAAGGCCGCAGCGAGGCCGAGTTGTTGGAAAGTCGCATTCCCAATGATTTCCTCGAAGAGGTGCTTTGCTGCCTGCAGCCGCGCGAGTGGACGCTGGCCGACAGCATTATTTCGGTAGCCGACTCCAGCGTGGCCGGCGTCGAAATCGTGCCATTGGAAGAGCGCCACGCCGATTTGGCACGGCGATACGGCAAGTCGGATTGGCTGGACCGTCACGAGCAGCTCGCCGCGCAGCAATTAGCGCAAATCGGCACGGTGGTAGGCAATGGCGATGAAGCCGCCCGAGCGTTGATCGCTCCGTTGTACGGCATCCGAAACTGCTAATCTGTGCGGCAAACCGGATTCACCGACCCCTGAAAATGTCGCAAATCGCAGAACACGGCCTGGCTCCTTTCGCCCGCCGCATCACCGACGCCGTTGCCGCCGCGTTGGACCTTCCGGCCGAACAAGTGCTGCTGGAGCGGCCGCGCAACGAGGAACACGGGGAGTTTGCGCTGCCCTGCTTCCGCTTTGCCAAAGCCGCCAAGGCCAATCCTGCTGAGCTGGCCGGCAAATTGGCCGCTGAATTGGAAATCGCCGACGTCACCGCCAGCAACATCGGCCCGTTTCTGAATTTCCGCCTCGACGACACCGCGCTGGCGGCACAAATCGTCGCCGATGCACGGCGCGAAGACTTCGGCCGCGGCGTCAGCAATGAACGCACCTTGGTCGAGTATTCGTCGCCGAATATCGCCAAGCCGATGCATATCGGTCACCTGCGCACCACGGTGATTGGCGCGGCGCTGGCTCGCATGTTTGATCACCTGGGTCACGAGGTGGTTCGCATCAATCACCTCGGTGACTGGGGCTCGCAATTCGGCAAGCTGCTGGCTGCGTTTCGTCGCTGGGGCAGTGAAGACAAGCTCGAACAAGATCCAATTGGTCACTTGCTCGAGCTGTACGTGCGCTACCACGCCGAGGAAAAAGAAGACGCGGCGCTCGACGCCGAAGCCAAAGCCGAGTTTTTGTCGCTGGAATCCGGCGAAGAAAACGACGCCCGCCGCGATTGGAAGCGCTTCACCGATTTATCGCTGCGCGAATTCCAAACCACCTTCGATCGCTTGGATGCACGCTTCGATCTCGTGCGCGGCGAATCATGGTACGAGGACAAGCTCGAAGACCTGGTGCAGTGGCTCGACGACGCCGGCGTGCTCGAGCTCAACGACGGTGCCATCATCGTCGACTTGGAAAGCGAAGACATCAAAACGCCGTGTTTGGTCAAGACTTCGCGCGGTACCACGCTGTACGCCACTCGCGATTTGGCGGCGGCTAAGTCGCGCTGGGATGAATTCCAATTCGACCGCTGCCTTTACGTCGTCGGCGCCGAGCAGTCGCTGCACTTCAAGCAGTTCAAAGCGGTATTGAAGCGCTGCGGCACCGATTGGTGGGATCGCATTGAGCACATTCCGTTTGGATTGGTGCGCTTCACCGAAGGCAAGCTGTCGACGCGCGAAGGTCGCGTATTGAGCTTGCAGGAAGTGCTCGACCGCGCCGTCGAATTGGCGCGTGAAATCGTCGAAGAAAAGAATCCGGAGCACGCCGATAAAGATCAGGTCGCCGAGCAGGTCGGCATCGGCGCGGTGATCTTCCACGACTTGAAGCACCAGCGTCAAAAAGACGTGGTCTTCAACTGGAAGGAAGTGCTGTCGTTCGAGGGCGACACCGGCCCCTACTTGCAGTACACCCACGCGCGCTGCTGCTCGATCCTGCGCAAAGCCGGCCGTCGCAATGCCGACGGCACCGCCACCGAGGACCACGCCAACGCCAAAGCCGCCGACCCCGCCTTGCTCGCCGATGGCCGTGATCTGTGGGTGCAACTGGGTCGCTTCCCCGCCGCGGTACGCGAAGCCGCCGACAAGCGCGAGCCGATGCTGCTGGCCCAGGCGCTGCTGAAAATCGCCGCCGCCGGAAATTCCTTCTACCGCGAGAAGCGCGTGTTGGGCGGCGACGATCCAGCCCTGGAAAACGCGCGTTTGGCGGCTATTGATTGTCTGCGCAATACGCTGGCCAGCGGCCTGCACATGCTCGGCGTGCCCACCCCTGAAGAAATGTAGTTCGATGACGGAACGCACCAAGCCTGATTACTACTCCGCGATTCGCGATGTGCCCGACTTCCCCAAGCCCGGCATTTTGTTCAAAGACATCACGCCGTTGCTGAACGACGTCGAGCTGTTCACCGCGGCGATCGACGAAATGGCCGAGCAGGTCCGCCACCTACGCCCCACTCACTTCGCTGCGATTGAATCGCGCGGTTTCATTTTCGCCGGCGGCATGTGCGAGCGCCTCGGTGCCGGATTCATTCCGGTGCGCAAGCCAGGCAAGCTGCCGTGGAAGGTTTATTCCGAGTCGTACGAGCTGGAATATGGCACCGATCAACTGCAAATCCACACCGACGCCTGTGGCCCCAATGATCGCGTCGTGCTGGTCGATGACCTGCTCGCCACCGGCGGCACCGCGGCGGCGGCGGTCAACTTGGTGCGCAAAACCGGAGCGGAGGTCGTCGCCGCTAGTTTTGTCGTCGAATTAGCCGCTTTGAACGGCCGCAGCAAGTTGCACGGCTTCGAAATTCACAACTTGATGAGTTTCGCCGACTGATTCCATAAACCCGGGCTACACTTCTACTCGACGCGAGGATTCCGATCTTCCTAGAATGCTGCTATGCCAGATCAAGGCAACGCCAACCCACAAGCCGAAAAGGAAACTGAAGATCTCTGGAAAGAGTTCAAAGAGACCGGCTGCGTCGAGATCAAAAAGGAACTGATCCGCCGCTACCAGGCGCTGGTCCGTTACACCGCCGAGCGCATGGCGGCGTCGCTGCCGAAGTCGGTCGACGTCGACGATCTTGGCCAGGAAGGCAATTTCGGCCTGATGGACGCGATCGAGAAATTCGATCCGGGGCGCGGTATCAAGTTCAAAACTTATTGCTCGACCCGCATCCGCGGCGCCATTCTCGACGCGCTGCGCAGCCAAGACTGGGTTCCGCGTCTGGCCCGTACTCGCGCCAATCAGGCCGAGAAGGTGCGCCAGAAGTTCTTGTCGGAAGAAGGTCGCGAGCCGACCGACAAGGAATTGGCCGACCATCTCGACCTCGACGTCAGCGCGTTGAATAAGGCGCGTGCGCGTTCGATGCTCAACCTCAGCGACCGCCGCCCGGATTCGTCGGAGCGCCGCTCCAGCATCGATACGCTCAGCGAGTCCAGTATTTCGAACCCGTTCGACTTGGTGAATCGCAAAGACATGATGTCGGTGATCACCCGTTCGCTGAGCGAAAAGGAAAAATCGATCTTGTATATGTATTACATCGATGGATTAAACCTACGCGAAATCGGCGAGCGCATGGCGTTGACCGAATCGCGCGTTTGCCAAATCCATGGCAACGTCATTCGCCGTCTGCGGGATCGTTTGAAGGGGTCTGCCGATAACTTCGAAATCTGAATCCGCCTTCCGGCCGGACGATTTGCTGCGCCTATTGCCGGCGCGGCGCGAATTGGCGGAAGAAATTGTGGTGCTGGATTACTGCCGCAGCACCCACCAGCTGCTGCGCCGCCACGTAGACGAGGTCTGCGCGCTGCAAAAAGAGCTGCCGCCGAGCATGCTCTACCTGACCGAAATGCAGCTCGAAGGCAAAGGCCGACGCGGTCCGGGATGGTGGTCGGGCTCGTGCTGCCAAAATTTGGCCGCGAGTTTGTTGCTCAAAAACCCGACGCAGCCGCCGGAAACCATCGGTCTACACGCGGCTTGTGCGGTAGCCGATGCGCTGTCGCCATTGCTGCAACAACCGCAAGATTTGGCGCTGAAGTGGCCGAATGACGTGCATTTGGCCGGCGCCAAGGTCGGCGGCGTGCTGGTTGAGGTCAGCGAGCGCCACGGGCAGCAGTTCGCGATGGTCGGCGTCGGCTTGAACCTGCTCCAAGCGCCGCCGGAAGACGTCGCCACCTATCGGACCACTGCGGTTGTTGATCATGGAATCGAACCGGATCCTGAAGAGGTATGCCAGCCGCCTTCACGGGGTATTGATCGCACGCGATTGGTGGCGGCTTGGGTGTGGGCGTTGGAAAAACGGTTGCGCTGGGCGCGGCTCAACGGTCATCAGCAATTGGAGCGCGATTTTCTTCAATACCTGCGTCGCTGGGCACCGCACGGCGTGCTGGATCCAGCCACCGGACACGGCGGACCTTTGGTAGAATTCTCGGTTCAGCGCGGCCTGACCTGGGGTGAAAAGGGAAACACGGACACCCGCCCACTGGGTTGGATTCCGTCGCTGGATGCCATTGAGAAGCCATGACTCGTTACGACGGCCGCAAAGACGACGAACTTCGCCCGACTCGCATCACCCGCAATTTCCTCGATTCATCCGAGGGCGCGGTGTTGGTTGAGGTCGGCAATACGCGGGTGCTGTGCACCGTTTCAGTGACCCCCGGCGTGCCATCGTGGAAGCGTGGCAGTGGCGAGGGCTGGCTGACCGCCGAGTACGCGATGCTCCCAGGCTCGGTCCAAGGACGCAAACGCCGCGAAACCAGCAAGCGCGACGGCCGCAGTGTTGAAATTCAGCGTCTCATCGGTCGTGCGCTTCGCGCCGTGGTCGATTTACGTGCCTTCCCCGACTTCACCCTGGCGGTCGATTGCGATGTGCTGCAGGCCGACGGCGGCACGCGTTGTGCATCAATTACCGGCGCGATGGTCGCGCTGCACGACGCGGTGCAAACGCTGGCGGCGCGCGAAAAGCTGCTGCATTGGCCGATCCGCGATTGGGCGGCGGCGGTTTCCGTCGGCGTGGTGCGCGGCATTGAGGTGCTGGATTTGAACTACCGCGAGGATTTTGAAGCCGACGTCGACATGAATATCGTGGCGACGGCGAGCGGCAAGATTATCGAGGTGCAAGGCACCGCCGAAGGCGATCCCTTCGAGCGCGAGTCTTTTACCAAGATGTTGGATTTGGGTTTGAAGGGCGCGGTGGAATTGACCGAGCTGCAAAAGCAAGCGGTTGCCGAAGAAGCCACCGCTTAAACGACTGTTCCTACTACTCCGAAGCCATGCAACGCATCCTCGTCGCCTCCGGAAACGCGAAAAAGCTGCACGAACTACGCACGCTTTGCGCCGATCTGCCGGTTGAGATTTTGGCGCCGACCGACATCGGCGCCGAGCTGCCCGATGTCATTGAGGACGGCGACACCTTCTCAGCCAATGCGCGCAAAAAAGCGTTGGAGTTCGCCGAATTCGCCGCCCAACACCTTGGCACCGACGTCTGGGCCTTGGCCGATGACTCCGGCTTGTCCGTCGACCACCTCGGTGGTTTGCCTGGCGTGCATTCCGCCCGTTACGCCGAAATGTATAGCGACGGTTTCACTGCCGACGATGCCGATCGAGTCTTGCCGCAATTTGAAGGAGTCGACGGCGATAACAATGTTTTGCTGTTGCAGCGCCTGCACGACGTCGCCGATGCCGATCGCGGCGGCGCTTTCCACTGCGTGATTGCCGTCGCCCATGCCGGCGAGGTCAAGATTGAGGTCGAAGGCGAGGTGCGCGGCCGCATTTTGCGCGAACCGCAGGGCGGCGCCGGATTTGGTTACGACCCGTTGTTTTTTCACGAACCCAGCGGCGTGGCTTTCGCCGAATTGAGCCTGGAACAGAAATCGCAAGTGAGTCACCGCGGAATCGCCGTCGGCAAATTGCGTCAGGCATTAAAATCTCTGCTGCAAACGCCGCCCAGCCACCGATGAGCAAGAACTTTCCTCCACAGCGCATTCGCAATTTTTCGATTATTGCGCACATCGACCACGGCAAGTCGACGCTGGCGGACCGCTTCCTCGAGATCACCGGGGCGGTGGATTCGCGCAAGAAGCAGGACCAGATGCTCGATTCGATGGATCTGGAGCGCGAGCGCGGCATCACCATCAAGGCGGCTGCGGTTTCGCTGACCCACGTGATCGACGGCGAGGAATACTTGCTGAATTTGATCGATACGCCGGGTCACGTCGACTTTGCTTACGAGGTCGAAAAATCGCTGCAAGCATGCGAAGGCGCGTTGCTGCTGATCGACGCGGCGCAGGGAATTCAAGCGCAAACCGTCGCCAACGCCATGCTGGCGATGGATCAGGAAATGTCGGTGATCCCAGTGTTCAACAAGATGGACTTGCCGCACGCGCGGCCCGAGGAAATCAAAGACGAACTGGAAAACACGCTGCTGCTGGAGCGCGATTCGGCGCTGTCGTGTTCAGCCAAAACCGGCATGGGATTGGATGATGTGTTGCACGCCATCGTCGAAGACATCGCCCCACCCGAAGGCGATCCGAACAAACCGCTGCGCGCGCTGATTTTTGATGCCAAGTACGACGAGTACCGCGGCATCATCGTTTACTTGCGCATGGTCGACGGCCAGTTGAACAAAGGCGACTGGATTCACATGGTCGGCGCCGATGCCGATTACGAAGCGATTGAGATCGGCAAGTTCATGCCGAAGCCGGTCCCCCATCAGCACCTGGGTGTCGGCGAGGTCGGATATTTGATCTCGAACATCAAGCGCTTGGAAGACGTGCGCGTCGGCGACACCGTCACCATCATGAAGGGTGAACGCGCCGAAGTGCTGGAGGGTTACCGCGAACCCGAGCCGATGGTTTGGTGCGGCATTTACCCTGTGAACAGCGGCGATTTCGAAAACTTGCGCTCGGCTTTGAAGGCGCTGAAGTTGAATGATTCGTCGATCATTTTTGATCCCGAATCCAGTGATGCACTCGGCTTTGGCTTCCGCTGTGGGTTCCTCGGGCTGCTCCACATGGAGATCGTGCAGGAACGCTTGGAGCGTGAAAGCGGAATCGACATCGTGCAAACTGCGCCAACGGTGCCGTACGAAGTGCAGATGAACGACGGTGAAACGAACGTCATTCACTCACCGGGTGAACTTCCCGACCCCACCCAATGGTCCGAGGTTCGCGAACCGATGGTCACCGTGCACATTCTTGTGCCGACGGAATCCATCGGCCCGATGATGAAGCTGTGCACCGAGCGCCGCGGCATTTTCTTGCGTCAAGAGCACCTGTCGGCGTCGCGCGTGATGCTGACTTGGGATATGCCGTTATCGGAGATCATTTACGACTTCTACGACAAGCTGAAGTCCGGCACCAAAGGCTACGGCACGATGAACTTTGAAGAGCCGCGCTTCGAAGCGGCCAACTTGGTCAAGCTGCGCATTTTGGTCAACGGCAACGAGGCCGATGCGCTGTCGCTGATCTGCCACGCCGATTCGGCGCAACGCCGCGGTCGCGCGGTGCTGCAGAAACTGCGCAAGGAAATCCCGCGCCACCAATTCCAAATCCCGCTGCAAGCAGCCGTCGGCGGCAAGATTATGGCGCGCGAAAACATCCGCGCACTGTCGAAAAACGTCACCGCCAAGTGTTACGGCGGCGATATTACCCGTAAGCGCAAGCTGCTCGAGAAGCAGAAAGAGGGTAAAAAGCGGATGAAGTCGATCGGCAATGTGGAAGTGCCGCAAAAAGCCTTCTTGGCAGTGCTATCGACCGACGAATAAGCGCCGATTCGGGCTTAACTAGAAAGTCATAAGTCATTTCGCGCCGTTGTTTATGATTGATGGCCGTGCCGGTGGTTGCTCCCCAGACCTCCCAAACGCCCGGCCCCAATCCAATGAATCTTGTCGCCCGATGTGCACTCGCGCTGCTACTGACCGCCAGCGGTGCATGGAGCCAGCAGTATTACGTTTCCCCATTCGGTGACGACGCAACCGGCGATGGCAGCGCTGATTTGCCGTGGCGCTCCGTCACCAAAGCCATGCAGGCGGCAACGGTTGGCGATCAAATCAATGTAGGCGCCGGCAGTTATGACGCCTTCCATGGCGAGGCCTTCCCGTTGGTCGTCAAAGATGGAGTCAGCCTCGTCGGGCCGGGACCCGGACTAGGAACAGCAACGCTGAACGGCGCTAACGTTTTTGTGCCGCTGTTGGTGGTCACCGATAACGTCGAGCCAACAGTGATTCAGTTCCTGCGCATGGATGGCGAGGTCAACATCATCGAGGTCTCGGGCAATCCCACCGATTTAACCGTCGCCGATTGTGTGTTCCTTGGCGGCCAAAAAGCGCTGAATCACGAAGCTGCCGGCGATGAAGCGGCGCTGCAATTCCTGCGCAATACCGCAGTGAATATGGATGTGGACGGACTGACCTGGGTGGCAACCGGCGGCGCCAATTTGGAACACAGGCTGATCATTCGCGACAACCATTTCGTCGGCGCGTCCGAATCGGGGAATGGCGTGCGCATCGGTGCGGTTGGCGACGTCACCGTCAACCTGACCTTGCGCAACAATTACGTCGAAAACTTTTCGGTCGGCTACGACCTTGCCGCCACTGCTAGTGGATCGACGGCTTCGCTCACAGGCGTAATTCGCGGCAATGAAGCCTACAAGTGCAATGGCGACGGCGTGAGCTGCACACTAACCGCCAGTGGATTGGGCCCGTCGGTTGCGGCTTTTGACGCGTCGTTTTTCCAAAACGCTTTCGCTCGCAACGACGGCGATGGCATGGAGGTTTATTCGTCGGCGCTAGGCCCGGATAACAGCACTGAATTTCATTCTTCACTGTGGGCGAATGAATTCCGCCGCAATGAGAAGAATGGCGTCTACATCCGCGAGTTTGGCGTAGCCGGCGGCGTTTGCGATACCCAACCCGATTTTGGCGGTGGCCCGTGGGGTTCGTGGGGAGGCAATACTTTTGAGCGCAACGATGAGGAATACGTCACCGGCGCGCACTACGACATGCGCCTGGAATCGGCCACCAACGTTTTTGCGCAAAATAACTGGTGGGGTGAGCTGGATCTGTTGCTCGCCGATTCAATCATTGAGTCGCACATCTTTCACCAAGTCGACGACCCGCTCGCCGGTTTAGTGGACTTCAGCCGACGCCGTCCCGATCTGCTGACCTTCGCGCCGACGCAAAACCGCACCAAGGTCCACACCCAAGAATCCATCACCTTGCTCGCCGAAGCGGACACTGTATTTGTTGAGCGCGCAGGCTCGACTCCGCTTTCGGTGACCGTTGGAGAGGTGCTCTCCCCATTGGTGACCGTGGCTCCCAACGGTCAATCCCTGACTTTCAAAATGCCTGATCTCAGGGCAACCGGCGGCGGCACCCTACCCATCGAGATCACCGATCCCAACGGTCGCAACGGCTTGTCGTCGATCATTGTGCAAGGGGACGGCAATGGCGATGGCTTCTGTTTCGTCGCAACGGCCACTTACAACCATCCCGACGCACCCGAAGCTCTGACCCTGCGTCGCTGGCGCGATCATTACTTGGCCGATCATGCCGCCGGCCGCGCATTCATCCGCACTTATTACCACCACTCGCCGCGGCTCGCCGGCTGGATTGCCGAAAACCCGCGCTGGCGTGGCCTCAGCCGTGCCGCGCTGGCACCGGTGGTTTGGAGTGTGCGCATTTGGATGGATCACATCTGGTTCTACTGGCTGATCCTGCCACTGCTCTTTGCGCGCAAACCGCTGCGCAAACTCATTCGCCTCAACCGGTCTCCCCAAACCAGCTCGTAGTCGTCATGCCCCTACTCATCACACTACTGGCTGCCGCCGCGCCTCTGCCTCAAGACCAACCTGCTCGGCGTCCGGCGAAGCCATTGATCCGATTGGAGCGAGTTCAGGAGCCGGAGCAAGCACCGCCCCCGGTCGAAGCGCTCGAAGAAGCCGATGCCGACGCCGACGCCGACCTTTGGACCGAGGAGTTCGAGCTGAAGTTTTCCGGCAAGTTGGAGAATGATTGGTCGTTTTATTCAGCCGACCGCGAGCTGGAAATGCAACACGGCGAGTTCGACAGCGGCACCGAGTTCCGCCGTGCGCGTTTTGGCATGAAGGGTGGATACGGGGAATGGCTGGCGTTTAAGGCCTCTTACGATCTACAAGGCGACGGTTCCGGATTCAGTGACTTGTATTCCGAATTCGAGGGCCTGCCCAACAACGCCAAGTTGAAGTTCGGACACTTCAAAGAACCGTTCAGCCTGGAAACGCTGACCAGTTCCACCAATCTGACCTTCATGGAGCGATCGCTGGTCAAAGGATTCGCGCCCAGCCGCAACGTCGGCATTCAGGTGCGGGATTCGGCGTTCAAAAAGAAGATGACCTGGGCAGCCGGCTTGTTCCGCGAAACCGACGCCGGCGCTTTTGGGGTCGACGAATCCGGCCAGTTGGAATTTGCGCTGACCGGCCGCGTGACTTGGCTGCCGATCCGCGACAAGGATGAGCAACAGCTGCTCCACCTCGGATTGGCCGCGAGCTACCGCAATCCGGATGAAGCCGAAGCGCGTTTCCGCAGTCGTCCGGAATCGCACCTCGCCCCCTACTACTTGGACACCAGTAAATTCCTCGCCGATGACGTCATCCTGATCGGCACCGAAGCCGCTTACGTCCACGGCCCGGCCACGCTGCAAGCCGAATATGCCCAGGCGATGGTCAGTCGCCCGGCCGGAGCCAGCGACGTCAGCTTTTCCAGCGGCTACATCCTGGGTTCGTGGATTTGGACCGGTGAATCGCGCGAGTACAACCGCAGCAAAGGCTATTTCGGCGGCGTCATTCCCGCCCACCCGTTCGGCGGCAATGCCGACGGCCCCGGCGCCTGGGAAACTGCGCTGCGTTATTCCTTCGCCAATTACAACGATGACAACATTGGTGGTGGTGAAGGCCGCATGCTGATGGCTGCCCTGAATTGGCATATGACTGAACACTTGCGCATTTCGCTGAACTACGGCATTGCCGATTTGGTCACCCATGGCAACGCACACATTCTGCAGCTACGCTTCCACCTCGATTGGTAATGAGTTTCACACCTAAGTGCGCCGCTATTCACGCCGCCGCTGACCCGGTCCGTGAAGCACTGCAGTCTCTGAGTCGGAATCCCGACGAAATCATCCGCCGCTTCAATCCGGCGTGGATGGCTTGGAACGGCCAACCGGATTCGATCTTGAGCGTGGAAGTTTTGCGCGTGCATTACAAGCCGCAGCATCGCGCGCGCATGGTGATCTTATTGCGACTAAAACCACTCGAACCCGGCGGCGAACCGGTCAATACACGCGTCTATTTACAGTTTTATCCCGATGTGGAAACGGCGCTGCAACGGCAAGTTGCATATCGCCAGAAGCCGTCTAAACCGGCGGCCGGCCCACCGTCGTTCATCCTTCATGATCTGTGTGCGATTGGCTACACCTTGCCCAACGGCCCGCGCCTGCGCCGATTGGCAATGCTGATGGACGGCGAATCCTTTCACAGTTTTTTGAGCAAAAAAGAACTGACCGACTACGCCGCCGACCCGGGTCATAAAAAGCTGCGCGTACTGCGCTACATTCCGCGCAAGCGAGCCTTACTTTATTTCAAACCGCGCACGCCGGGATTGGCCGCAGCTTATATCAAGCACTTCTGCGTCGATGATTATTTGATCGCCAAAGCGCTGCACAATCGAATGAATCGAGCGGCAGCCGATGGAGATTTTCAATTTCAACTTCCGCGCGTGTTAGCCCAGGGCAAATTGCGCCGCGTCATCATGCTGGAAGAGTTGCCGGGCGCGTTGCTCACGAATAGCTACGCCCAGCCCAATGCCGATGCCTGCCATGCAGTTGGCCGGGCGATTGCGTCGCTGCATCAGTCTTCGGTCAAACCCAAAATCAAGTGGTCTCACAAGCGGGAATTGGCTTGGTTCGACAAAGCTGCCGACGAGATCGTCACCGCGCTTCCCCACCTCAAAGACTCATTGCAGCGCATTCATGATTGGCTGGAGGCGAACCGATCGAAATCTAAGGATTACCAACGGCGCCCGATCCATGCGAATTTGTTCGGCGATCAGATTTTGGTGGACGGGAAGAACGTCGGCATCGTGGATTGGGATGATCTTTCGAAGGGTGACCCCTGCTTTGATGTCGGCCGACTTTTGGCCCATCACTTATATGTCACTCGATGCGTGGAGCCTAAATCCAATTGGGACAAGACTTTCCAGCATTCCATCCTGAGTGGATACCAGGCAGAGGGCGGCGACAAATTACCGGCGGCGCGGCTGCTTTGGCATATAGTTTGTGCGTTACCTCTGCGGGCCAAGATTTCGGCGTTGCGCCAGCTGCCGGAGCAGTGGCCCGCCCACATTGACCGAGCATGTCAATTGGCCGAGCATCTGATCGCCAACGGCATGCCGGGCCAGGACGATGACTGAACTCACGGCAAGGGAGCAGAAGAAGCGCATTCATGACCGCTGGCGGCGGATTCTGAAAGCGTTTTTACCCTTTGCCAAGCGTCATCGTCCGCAATTTTTGACCAGCATTCTGTTTGGCCTTGGAGTGGTCGGTTTGCGCTTGGCCCTACCGTGGCCGATTCGCAGTCTGCTCGGCCCGTGGCTATCCGCCGATCCGGCCGCCACCGAACCGATGCCCACCGCCGAGTGGTATAGCGATCCATGGGTCGTCGGCGTTCTGTTGATGGCCATCGTTGTTGGTCTAGGCTTATTTGAATTCCGCCAACGCGTGCACGTGGCCCGCTTTGCCATTGCCTGGGTGCGCGACATCCGCGCCGACGCATTTTTTGCCGCCAACCGCATCGATCCACGCGCTCTGCAAACCACATCGGGTGACCTTGTAGCACGACTGGTCGGCGACACCGCGCGCCTGAAAGCCGGGCTCAAAGGCACGATGACGCACGTCGTGACCAATGGAATTTTCTTCCTCGGGGTCGGCATTCTGATGCTGTGGATCAGCCCACTTCTGGGCGCGATCTTTTTGGTTGCCGGCGTATTGGTTTTCTTCATCACCTTGCGCGGCGCCGAGAAGCTTTATTTGCAATATTTGCGCTTGCGGAAGAAAGAAGGCAAGCTGGCGACGCGCATCGAGCAGGCGGTTTACGCCGGCGATCAGAGCGCTTCGTTCACAAAGGTCAATTACTCCAGCGGTAAACACGAGACCAATGTGGTGCGCATTCAAGGGCGCACAACTTTGACCTCGCATGCAGTCTTAGGTGTGGCAACGTTGATTGCGCTGGTCATTGGTTTCCAACAACTCGAAGCCAAAGCCATTGACCCCGGCCATATGTTGATTGCGTTCATTTATATGATCGAATTGCATCGGCCGCTGGTGCGATTGTGCCGCCAAGGCACGCGCATTGGCAAAATGATGGCTTGCGGCAATCGTTTGGAACGCATTTTGCGCGCCGCCGACAACCCCAAGTACGCGCTTAGTGAGCTACCCGCACTCAGCAAGAAAGTTCGCCTCAAAGCCGCCCGACTTGAGGACCACGGACGGATTCGGCTGCAGGCGGAGGACGTGCGCTTTTATCGGCGCAAATGCAGCGTGATCATCGGCGCGGCGGGTGCCGGTAAAACCACTGCGCTGGACGTTCTTTCCGGCCAGCTTGAGTTGAGTGAAGGCAAGGTGTTGTGGGACAAGCTCAATCTAAGCAAGATGTCGACGCTCGAGATGGCGAAGCGCATCGCTTACCTCACGGATCAGCCGCAATGGCCGCAACAAAGCTTGCGTAGCTTGCTTGACTTGAAGGACGACCAGCAAGCCAAGTCCGAGGTATTTGAACTTTGCGGCCTGCAAAACTGGTTCGCCCAACTATCAAATGGCTTGGACAGCCCGGTTTCGGCGAGTGAATTATCCACTCAACAACGCCACGGATTAGCACTGGCCAAGCTCCTTCATCAAAACGCCGATTTGGTTTTGTGGGACGACCCCTTCCGTCATTGGTCTGAACCGCAGGTAGTTGCTGCATTAAAGCACCTGCGCAACGAATCGCGAGCGATTGTCCTGACCGCCGGCACCGCCCCCACTTTGGAAGGCGTATCCGACCTTCGCCTGCTTCAAATAGAAGCCGGCCTTCTAACCGAAGCCACCGCCGCCACACCTACTCAACCCGACTCAGCACCTCCTGCTTAGCCATGCGCCCTGTTGTCTGGATCGTCTTAGTCCTATACACCGTGACCGCCGCGGTTTGGTTTTGGGTGTTTCCGCTATCGAAGAACTTTAGCGCGGTAGACATCACCACCGAGAGCTTGCTGTTCATCGCAGCAATGGTTTCGTATGGAATCGTGTTGCGCCACCGCGTCACCATTTTGGAAATCGGTTGGCCGATTTACGGTTATGGCGTGCTGTTCGACTTGCTCGACGAATTCACTCGCGACCGAGACTTCTTTAACGATCCGCTTGAAGACGTCTTAAATTCGTTCGGCTTGATTCTGGTTGCCTATGGCTTCTACACGGCATTCCGTGATCGCACTGCCGAACGCGATGCTCAAATCCAGGCCAAGAGCGCACTAGAAACCGAACGTGGCCGCCTCGACACGATTTTGGGTTCCATCGGCGAGGGCGTTATCGCAACATCGGCCGATCAGAAGATCCTGTTTTTGAATTCATCTGCGGCGCAAATTTGTGGTTCGGAACCCGAGGGTTGGGTTGGCCGCCGGATTCAAGAGTTCTTCCCTTTCGATGAGGTTGGCCGCGCAATGCTGCAAACCGAACTGAAACAGTTCTTCACCGCCCAGCACGAGGCCAGTGCAACCGCAACTCAGTCCTTCCAAATTGAGCTGAATCAGCGCAAGCGATCCCTGGAGGTAGTTTCCGGCCCCTTACCCAGCAGCGGCGGGGAAGTCGGCAATGCGCTGTATGTATTCCGCGACATCACCAGCCGCATGCGCCAGGAACAGGAACTGCTAGATGCCAGCAAAGCCGAATCGATGAAGCTACTCGCAGGTGGAGTCGCTCACGACTTCAACAATGTGCTGGCTGCCATTCAAAATTGGGTGGCTTTGGGCAAGCTGCATGGCGACAACAAAAAAGACGGCCCCAACGTGATGGAGAAGATCGAATCTGCGTGCAAGCGCGGCAAGCGATTGGGCACTCAACTCATGTCGCTGGCCAAAGGTGGAGATCCGATCAAAGCACCGGTTGCAATGGAGCAGCTGGTTCGCGACGAAGCCGAGTTTGCCTTACGCGGATCCGGCGTTCGCGTCTATTTTGAGTTTGAAGACGGCCTGTGGAGCGGCGACGTCGATGCCGGCCAAATCAGCCAGGTCGTCCATAACTTGCTGATTAACGCGCGCCAATCCATGCCCGATGGTGGCAAGGTGTGGGTGGAAATGCACAATCACACCGTCACCGAAGACACTGCCGAGGTGGCCGCTGGGAAGTACATCCAATTGATTGTGCGCGACAACGGCCCGGGAATCCCACTTGAGTTACGCGCGGACATTTTTGAGCCTTATTACACCACCAAAAAGACTGGATCGGGTTTGGGCTTGGCGGTGAGCAAAACCATCGTCACTCGCCATGGAGGAACCATTCAGGTACGGAGTCCGCAAGGGGGAGGCACTCACTTTGAATTGCTGTTGCCGGTTAGTTCGGTGGCCGCTGCCAGCGCCCCGGAGAGGCCGCGAACCAAGCCGTTAGGCGGACGCTTATTGCTGGTTGACGATAGCTTCGATATTCGCGAACCGCTTGCCATCAGCTTGCGTGAATGCGGCTATGAAGTTGACGTTTGCGACAGCGGACGACGCGCGGTTGAGCACTACCGCCAGTTCCTTGCCCTAGGCACCAAAATCGATTTGGTCATCATGGATTTGACCATGCCGGGCGACATCGGCGGCAAAGAGGCGATGGCGCGCATTTTGGCCATTGATCCGAACGCCAAAGGCGTCATTGCAAGTGGCTATCACCAAGATCCGGTGATGGCCCAGTTCCGCGAGCATGGATTTCAAGGGGTCATTACCAAGCCATTCCGCTTGGATTCCCTTATCGACCTGATTGAACGTACCACCCGTTAGGAATGACCTCTCCCTCCGATCCTGGCGCACGCATTCTGCTGGTAGAAGACAATGATCTACTCGCCGAGGCTTTGTCGTTTCAATTAAGCCACGAAGGCTATCCGTGCAGCATCGCGCCTTCGTTGCGTTCCGCGCGCAGCAAACTGCAAGACCAACCCTTCGATTTGGTTTTGCTCGACGTCAATTTGCCCGATGGCAACGGCTTTGAATTACTGAGGGAAATCCAACAGCGCTTCGAGGGCGAATTGCCGGTGGTATTGCTGACCTCATTCGCCAAGGTGGAAGATGCTGTGAGGGCTCTGAAGGAAGGTGCGGCGGATTACATAGTTAAGCCCGACAATCCGCAGGAGGCGATTGCAGTTCTCAAACGCGTTTTGACCGAATCGGAACGCAATCGGTTACTGAATCTGGCACGAAAACGAGAACAGCAAGGCAAGCCACGCAGCAAAATCCTCGGCGACTCGGCACCGATGCGCCGAGTGAAGGATGAAATTCGTCAAATTGCTTCGCTGAACTTGCAGGGCAATGGAACCCGTCCAACTGTTTTGATCCTCGGCGAAACCGGCTCCGGCAAAGGCTTGGCGGCTCGTGGAATTCATCACAAGAGCCAGGGCAGTCATGATCGTCCGTTTATCCACGTCGACTGTTCCTCGCTGCCCGATACCTTGATCGAATCCGAGCTATTCGGTCATGAAAAAGGCGCATTCACTCAAGCCGACCGCACTCGCACCGGACTGATTGAAGCTGCTGAAGACGGCACCATCTTCCTGGATGAGATAGGTGAAGTCTCGCTACCGATGCAGGCCAAGTTGTTGTCGGTGCTCGATCGCCGCATGGTTCGCCGCGTAGGCTCCGACTTGGAGCGGCCGGTGCGCGCCAGCTTCGTCGCAGCCACGAACCGCGACTTGGAGCAAATGGTGAAACAAGGCGAATTCCGCGCCGACCTGTTTTACCGCCTCAACGTCATCACCTTGAATCTGCCGCCGCTGCGCGACCGGGGCGACGACATCCTCCTGCTCGCCCAGCAATTCGCGACGAATGTCGCCCAGCGTTACGCGCTGGAGCCGCTGATGTTCTCCGAGCGCGCTCAGCGTGCATTGTTGGAATACCGCTGGCCAGGAAACGTGCGTGAACTCAAGCACGTGGTGGAACGAGCGGTGCTGCTCAGTCCTGGCCAGGACTTTCCGATTCAGCTGCTGGACTCTGCCGATTCATCGGCAATAGAAGGCAAAGATAAGCCTGCTGACTTTGACCTTAAATCGCACGAAAAGGCGCTGATTCTCGCTGCACTCGAGGCTGAATCCTTCAACATCAGCAGGGCAGCTAAGAAGTTGGGAATTAGCCGGGGCTCGCTGCGCGGCAAGCTGGTCAAACACGGAATTCAGGTGGACGGCGGCCAGCATGGTGGCTGAATTCAGCCACTTCGGCTAAATTTAGCCAGCAATTTTCCCACCCCTCCATATATAGAACTACCATATCCCCCTACTCCAGGGCGATTTACGAATTCGTGAATTTAGGCGGTATTTGGCATGAATGTTGCCTGTAAAGAACTGGCGCCCCATGCGCAAAGCTATGAGCTTTACTCCCCCCCTCTCCCAATCAGCGCTGGATTCCCCTGTCCCTAAGCAGGCCATTATTTTGGCTGCGGGGACAGGTTCCAGGCTGGGGCCGTCAGCGTTGGAGAAGCCCAAGTGTTTGTTGCCTTTGGCGCATAAAACTCTGCTCGAGATTCAAATCGAGACCTATCGCAGCCTGGGTGTACAGGAAATCTGCGTAGTTGTCGGCTACCGCAAGGAACTGGTCGAACCGGTAGCTCAGCGCTACCCCAATATCACGATCATCGAAAACCCGATTTACGACGCATCCAACAGCTTGTATTCGCTGTGGCTGACTCGTGATTGGATCCGCGGCGCTTTTGCAGTCTCCAACGCCGATGTGGTTGCCGACCCCGAGATCTTCCGCCGCATTTTGAGTGCGCCGATGACCTCGCTAGGTGTGGATACCGGCACCGGCTACCACGAAGAGCACATGAAGGTGGAGATCAAAAACGATCGGGTGCGCTCGATCAGCAAGGGTTTGCCGCCACGCCGCACTCACGGGGAAAACGTCGGCATTTTGTCCATCGCTCAAAACGATGCACGCCCCTTCCTCGAAACCATCGATGAAATCGTGCGCCACGGCGGAGAAAACCTGTGGGTTCCCGCCGTCCTCCATCGAATGGTTACCAGCAACCTGATTCAGGTTGCCGCACAAGACATCACCGGCCTGCCATGGATCGAAATTGATTTCTGTGGCGACCTGAAAGATGCGCGCAAGGACATCTGGCCGGCCATTGCCCCACAAACTCAGTCTTTACAGGCGTACCCCACGCCTACTACCCCGCCCCACTTCGCTTCCTCCAAAGCGTCTTAATCATCTCCCCTCATGACTCAGCCACTCCGAGTTCTGTTTACCGGTTACGCACCGGTTCACTTCGTTTGCTTCATGCCGCTGTACAAACAATTGGTACAGGAACCCGGCGTTGAACTTCACGTCGCCGGCGGTTTGCGCGAAAAGCGCGAGGACGGCAACCACCGGTTCCATCTTCACGAGATGTATCGCCCGTTTGGCGTGCCCACTGACCGCATGCTAACCATGGACGAAATCGCCAACCGCGACTTCGACATCTTGTTCGGCGCCAACACCAAGATGTTGATGCCGCGTAGCGTCAAAAAGAAGATTCAGATCTTCCACGGCGTGTCTTTCCGCAACCGCGCGATTCGCAAAGAGAACCTTGGTGCCGATTATTTCTTCATGGCCGGCAATTACATGCGCCGCCGCTTCGAAGAAGCCGATTTGCTCGAACCGAACGACCCGCGCGCCATCAACGTCGGCTTCTTGAAGACCGATGGTTTGGTCGACGGCTCGCTGGACCGCCAATCGCTGCTCGCCAGCTACGGTTTCGACGGCTCGCGTCCGGTGTTGCTGTACGCACCGACTGGTCAGAAGCACTGCTCGATGGAAACCATGGGTATGGATTTCATCCGCGCCGTTCAAGCAACCAATAGGTACGACTTACTGGTCAAGCTGCACGATCATCCACACGGCTGCACCGAGAACTGGGCTGCCAAGATCGCCGAACTCGAAAACCAACACACCCGTTTGGTGGAATCGTTCGACGTCACTCCGTTGCTGTTCCTCAGCGACCTGCTGATTACGGATGCCTCCTCCGTTTCCAGCGAATTCTCACTACTGGACCGCCCGATGGTCTTCCTCGATGTGCCGAAGCTGCTGAAGAAAGCCGCCAAGAAGGATGGTTCGATGATGGACCTCGCCACTTGGGGCCGCAATGGCGGCGAAATCGTGCCCGATCCGGAAGCTGCCATCGCCGCCATTGATCACGCTCTGGCGAACCCGGCGGCAAAGTCCGAAATTCGTCGCGAATCGGCGCAGGACCTGTTCTTCAACCCCGGTGCATCGGTCGACTTCGCGATGGACTGGCTGCGGGACAATTTCATCAATCAGCCGGCGCTCGTTTCCTGAGCGCCATTCCCCTCGCTGGCAATGCCTTCCCTACTTCAAATCATCCTCCCCGCCGCCGTCGCCGCAATGTTGGTCGACGGCGCAATTGCGCAGCAAACCACTCGCATTAGCGAATCGACGGCCGGCGTTCAGTCCGACCGCGCAAGCAACCGCCCCGATATCAACGATAACGCGGCATGGGTTTGCTACGAATCGCAATCCACCAATGTCGTTCCCGACGACACCAACTTCGTGCAGGATGTTTTCTTAGTCGATTTGGCGACGGGGACGAATGAACGCATCAGTGTGGCGACCGGTGGCATTCAAGCGAATGGCGAAAGCAAGCGCCCGGTGATTTCCGGCGACGGCAACTTCGTCACCTTTACCAGCATTGCCAGCAACTTCGATCCGCTGGATTTCAACCTGACCTACGACATTTTTGTCCGCGACATCACGTTGGGAACCACCACGTTGGTCAGCCGCAGCTTGTCGACCTTGTCCGGCAATGGATTGTCGACGCGCCCATCGATTAGCACTGATGGCAGTTACATCGCCTTCCGCAGTTTGGCCAGTGATTTGGTGATTGGCGACACCAACATGATCGACGACATCTTCGTTTGGACCTGCGCCACCGGTGCTTTGGAGCGGGTTAGCGTGGGTGCAGGCGGAGTCGAAGGCAACGCCACCAGCGACCGCCCGAGCATTTCCGGCGACGGCAACTTGGTTGCGTTTTGGAGTGACGCCACCAATCTGGTCGCCAGCGACCTCAACCTGATGCGCGATGTCTTCGTGCATGACCGCACCACCGGCGTGACCAGCTTGGTCAGCGTCAGCAGCGCCGGCGTACAGGGCAACGGACCTTCTACACGCCCTGACTTCTCCAATGATGGTCGCTACGTGGTCTTCGCAAGCTCGGCATCGAACTTGGTCACCGGCGACGTCAACGGCGTCAAAGACATCTTTGTACGCGACCTGCAATTGGGCACCACTGAACTGGTGTCGAAGAGTACCAGCGGCGAGATTGCCGACGACCTTTGCAGTGTGCCGCGCATCTCTGGCGACGGCCGCTACGTCACCTTTCGCAGTATCGCCGGCAACTTGGTCGCAGGTGATAGCAACAATGCCGAGGACGTCTTCTTGCACGACCGCCAAACCGGCGTGACCACGATCCTCAGCCGTTCGACTGCCGGCAACCAAGGCAATGGTCACTCCAGCCGCCCGGCGATTAGCGCCGACGGCCAAGTCACTGTCTTCCAGAGCTTCGCCACCAACATGATTGCCGGCGACACCAACCTCGAGGAAGACGTCTTCCTCCACGAAGGAACGGGCTGGAGCGGTCCTCCGGTATTCGACTCCATCCTGCTGACCGGTCCTGCCACCGCACTTTCCGGCACGCAGGCGGTCTTTAGCTGGGAAGGCGCACCGGCCAACTCCACCTACTGGCTGGTTTACAGCTTCACGTTGAATGGCATGACGGTTATGGGTCATCCGTTTGAAATTGGTGCGCCGTACACCGTGCTCGACAATGGCGTCTGCACGGCAACGGGCACCGGAAGCTATACCTCTATCCCGCTGCCGCCAGCAGCGATCGGGCTGACCGTGTACCTGGAGTTGGGTGCGCTGGATGCCGGCGCGTTGAGTGATTCCAACGCGATTTCATTGACGATCCTTTAGGCTAAATTCCAGTGCCCTTGGGCGCGATCTCAGCCTGCTAAGCTTCGGCTTCAGCAGGCTGATTTTTTGCCCGGCCGGCTGGATTCGCAGCGGCCAAGGCCTCTGCTACCATTTGCACCATGTCAGCCGACACCAAGCCCGCCAAAGCCGCCAAGGGCAAGAAGGCCAAAAAGGAGAAATCCACCCACCCCTTCCGCGACAACATCGAAGTGATCGTATTTGCGATCGCAATGTCGCTAGGGCTCAAAGTATTTGCCCTCGAGGCTTATCAAATCCCGACTGGCTCGATGCAGCCGACGCTTATGGGCACCGATTTGCTCGAAAGCGGGCAACCAGTAGGCGGCGTGCACGACCGTGTTTTGGTCGACAAGATCTGCTACATGATTCGCGAACCCGAGCGCTGGGAGGTCATCGTTTTCCGCTATCCATTGGCGGCGACGAATAACTATGTCAAGCGTTTGCTGGGTTTGCCCGGTGAAGATTTGTGGGTGCAGAACGGCGATATTTGGACGCGCGCGGGCGGCACCGCCGACGAGTTTGTCATTCAAACCAAACCCGACAACGTGCAGGACTCACTGTGGAAACAGGCCTATCCAACCGCCGGCCTCAGTGGCATTGAATGGGTCAACTGGAAGCTGATCGGCGTCCCCAAACCCGGCGACGATGGCCTCGCCAAAATGAAGACCGGCAGCGTGATCTCCTATCCGGCGTTAACGCGCGGAGTCACGAATGAATATCGTCACGGTTACCACGAGGACATTCTCACCAAGATCCCGATCGCGCAATCCAGCTTCGGCTCAAATACGCCGGTGTCCGATTTGCGCTTTGAAATGGACGTGACGATGAACGACGGCAGCGGACCGCTAATCGTTGAGGGTGAATTTGGCCCATACCCGATCAAGCTGACCCTGCTGCCCGGCGGCAATGGTGAGTTGGAATTGCCGGATGGCAGTTTGCGCACCATCGAGTACACGCCCGAAGCCGGCGAGACGTTCCACTTGGATTTTGCCTTCTGGGATCACCACTATCGCCTGCGATTGGGCAAGGAAGAATGGGCTGAAGACCTGAAGTTGGAATCGCATCCGGCCGGCCGTAATGGACTGGTGGTGCGAAGCGAAGGATCTTGGACCATTAGCCCGGTGACAATCTCGCGCGACATTCACTACATTCCGTCGATCAGCGGTACCGTCGGCCTTTATGAGATTCCGGAAGATCACTACTTCATGATGGGCGATAACACGCAGAATTCGCTGGATTCGCGTGATTGGACGGCGCGGACTTACCGCTTCGATCCGCCGTGGAATGGGCATTCCATCCTGCGCGGCGACAACCTGCCGAACGGCCACGATCCGCTGTACAACAACCCGCGCCAAAACTCGGATCGCACCGTCACCACCTTCCGCGATGAATGGGGCGATCTGCACCAGATCCCGCGCGAGGAATTGCTGCGCGCCAACGCCGACGGAACCGCCGAAGAGATGGCCGCTCATTTTGTGCCGCGCCGCTACATCCAGGGCAAAGCATTGGCTGTTTTCTTGCCCATCCCGCCGTTTGCACCAGTATGGCGCATTGGCTGGGTGCACTAAGCCCTGGCCTTTGCTCGCCCACGGATAAGGCTTTGTTAAGCTGACCGCGCATGCTGCTTCGCACCGAATCGCTCTGCAAGTCGTACAAAGGACGCAAGGTCGTCGATCAGGTCAGCTTGCACGTGAATCCGGGCGAGATCGTCGGCCTGCTCGGGCCCAACGGCGCCGGCAAAACCACGACCTTCCGCATGTGCATGGGCATGGTCAAGCCGGATTCCGGCCAGATCATGATTCAAAAGCGCGACGCGACCAAGCTGCCGATTTACCGCCGCGCGCATTTGGGGTTGGGTTATTTGGCACAGGAGCCGTCGGTGTTCCGCAAGCTGTCGGTGGAAGACAATCTGCTGGCGGTGCTGGAGATCAGCAAAAAGGACAAGGCCGAGCAGAGGCGTCGTGCCGATGAGCTGCTCGAGGAGTTCAGCTTGTCGCATTTACGCCAGAGCCGCGGCGAGGTGTTGTCCGGCGGTGAGCGGCGGCGCCTGGAGATTGCCCGCGCGCTGGCCACCGAACCCAAGCTGATTCTGCTCGACGAGCCGTTTTCCGGCGTTGATCCGGTCGCCGTGGAAGAGATTCAGGGCATTTTGCAGCAGTTGCAACAGCGCGGAATCGCGATCCTGCTGACCGACCACAACGTGCGCGAAACGCTGTACATCACCGACCGCACCTACATCCTCGCCGAGGGCAAAATCCTCGCCGAGGGGCGCGCCGAAGAGTTGGCCGCAAACGAAACTGTGCGCAAGGTCTATCTGGGTCAGAGATTCACTTTGGCCGACGGCTCTACCCCTTCCTAGCGGGCGGTGAATTAAGTCATTTCGTCTTCGGCTGGGATGGCATGGCGGCCCTACAATACGCCGTCATTCCCCAGCAAGGAGACTGCTGTGAAGATCAGTGTTTGCGTAAAACGCGTCCCGGCCACGACCACCCGCGTTGTCGTCGGCGACAATAATCGGATCGACCCGAACGGGGTCGAGTTTGTCCTCAACCCCTACGATGAGTTTGCCGTCGAGCAGGCTCTGCAAGTCAAAGAAGCCGGCGAAGGCACCGTATCCGCTTTCTGTTTCGGCACCAGTGATTCGCAGAAAGAACTGCGCACGGTGCTGGCCAAAGGCGCCGACGACGTCACGCTGCTACAAAACGACGACGCGCCGCACGCCGATGGCGCCACCACCGCCAAGGTGTTGGCCGACGCGATGCGCGATGGTGGTTACGACTTGATTTTCTTCGGTAAGCAAGCCGTCGACCGCGACCAGCATGGCGTCGGTCCGGCTGTTGCGACGATGCTTGGTATTCCGTGCATTACCGAAGCGATTTCGTTTGAGCTGCAAGGCGACAAGGTCGTGTGCGAGCGCGAAGTGGAAGGTGGTCGCGAGACCGTCGAAGCTCCGCTGCCGTGTGCTGTCACTTGCATGAAGGGTTTGAATGAACCGCGCATTGCCAGCTTGAAGGGCATTATGGCCGCCAAGCGCAAGCCGCTGGAAACCGTCGACGTTGCGCTGGATGGTGCTGCTGTTGAGGTGGTGGAAATGACCATGCCGCCGGAACGTCCGGCCGGTCGCATAGTCGGCGAAGGCGCCGCTGCCGTTCCTGAGTTGGTCGCTGCGCTGCGCGACGAAGCCAAAGTCCTCTAGCCCCTCGCGAATCATGACTGACGTACTTGTAGTTTTGGAAACCCGCGACGGCGCGCTGCGCCCCGCTTCGTTGGAAGCTGTTGGTGCCGGCCGCATGGCTGCCGACGCCAGTGGTGGCGGAACCGTTGTTGCTGTTGCCACCGAAAACGCTGACGTGGATGCTGCCGCTTTGGGCGCTGCCGGTGCCGACAAGGTGCTGGTCGCCGACGCTGGCGCACACTCGCCGGATGGCGCTGCTGCAACCGCCGTTGCTGCCGCGAAAGAATGCGGCGCTGGTTTGGTGCTGATGGCTGCCACCGTTCGCGGCCGCGACATGCTGGCTCGCGTGGCTGCTGGTTTGGAAACTGGCTTCGCTGCCGACTGCACCGGAATGGAATTCGCCGATGGCGGTTTTGTGTTCACCCGTCCGGTTTACGCCGGCAAGGCGATCACCAAGGTCAAGGTCAATGGCGCTGTTGCCTGTGCTTCGATCCGCGGCAATCACTTCCCGCTAGCGGGTCGTGACGGCGCTGCTGAAATGGGCACCATTGGTGCTGCCGAAGGCAAAGGTGCTGTTACTGGTATCTCGTCGAAGACCGGGGGTCGTCCCGACGTCGCCGAAGCCTCGCGCGTGGTCGCCGGCGGTCGCGGCATGGGCGCTGAAGACAACTGGAACATGATCGAAGCCGTCGCCGACGCTCTTCCGGGTGCGGCATTGGGTGCTTCGCGTGCCGTCGTCGATAACGGCTGGCGTCCGCACAGCGAGCAAGTCGGTCAAACCGGCAAGGTGGTTTCGCCTGAGCTGTACATCGCTGCCGGTATCTCCGGTGCGATTCAGCACTTGGCCGGTATGAACTCGTCGAAGGTGATTGTTGCTGTCAACAAAGACGCTGATGCGCCGATCTTCCAGCATGCTTCCTACGGCATCGTTGGCGATGTGAACGAGGTGCTGCCGGTGTTGGCTGAGGAGTTGGCAAAGGTTACCGGCTAAAGGCATCGCCCAAACAAGACGGCGGATGGATTCCAGAGATCCATCCGCCGTAAGTTTGTCTTAGCTGTACGGGCAAATTGCTATTAACTTTCCTGAATCAGATCACCAAGTTATCTGATTGAAATAAAATCAATGGTTCCATTCATGCCGATATCTCCAAACCGAAGTTCAGTGGTGTTAGGTGGAGTGGCAACGTGAAAATCAACTGTGAAGCGGTCTCGCTCAGACGCAACATACCAAACCATTGGCGAGCCCGAGACTGCATCGATTCCGTTAAATGTTGAAAGGGTTTCGCATTCCAATAACCCAGGATAATCAATGGCGGAAGCAAGAACCGTACATGTATCTGTAACGTGATTACAAAGCATCAAATCACCGTCAGTCTTGTCCAAGAAGACTACATAGGATGGCCATTCCACTGATGAAAGTAGCGATATTGCAGCCCCAAATCCCGTTCCCTTGTACTCGGTTGTTATTGCCCAACTCGCATTTCCGCCTGCCATGTCGAGCTTAATTTGGAGCAACCAGCCTTCAAAGCTTGTAACGTCGTACCCTGCGACCGCCAATACGCCAGTTGGGAACATCATGGGCAAGGACAAATCGGTCAACTGGAACCCGGGCAACTCAACTTCAAAGTCTAGCTCTTCAACAATCTCTTGTCCTCCATACATGAATTCAAACTCAATTCTATTCTCCGACGGAATCGACCGAATCCTTCCCTCACGACCGATTCCAGGGTAAAAGGCTGGAGATGTAAAGTCAGGGAAAATACTTGGACTAATTGGGTTGCAGGGTCCCTCTACTGTTCCGCAGGGGCCACAAGCAGGCTTGGTCCCCTCAGGGCACCGCTTACACCAGTTGCTTGTTGCATATTTGATCAAATGACAGGCTAGCTCTTGAACCGTGGTTCCTTGATTGTCGATTTCTAACGAAGGATCGCAAGCTGCAAGCGCACAGAGCCATTCGATTTGGGCGGCATAAGCTCCGCTCTCGACTTCGCAGACACTTGAAATACCTGGAGGAGACGAGGGAGGATTCAATGCATGGTGCATTTCATGAATCAGGGTGGAGGCTACATTGATCATCCCCTCAACACCCAACCCGATCTGGGAATTTAACCACGCACCATTTAGCTGCGTTCCGCTGCCAATCCTCATATTTGTGCATGTGTTACCATTTGAATCAGTAAACTGCCACATTTGAGTGCCGTCGGATGTTCTGGCGAAGCCTATATGCCGTCCACCATTTTCACGGTCCCTGAGATTTCCTTGAGTTTCCGTACAAAGCTTGGACTTCCAAGCGTCCAAGAGTTCACTCGCGGTCCTAGTCTCGGATGGTTCTTGTGATTCAGGCTCCCCTGGAAGTGATCCATCAAACCTGGGCAAATCCGGACATTGCTGCTCAAGGTTGGCCAAAAGCGCTGCTACATCGTCGATAAAATTACTCTGTGCCTGGGTAAGGCCGGTCCCAGTGGAAATGTATCGCGTGGCGATCTCCTCGGAGGATGTTCCGTCAGTCACAACCTCCGAATGCATAAAGCAATTCCCAGAGAGGGCTGCTGGCGAAGGCGCTATCGGAATCGATAAGGCACCTGCACAAATGAGGGCACTTATTCCAATGAAGGTCATTTCAGCTTTCAGCTTTCAGCTTATGGCTTAGTGTCATAGTCTACTCTGATAATCCAATATTTTTGGGTTAATCAAGCCCTATTTTGCTGATTCCTCTCGCGATTTTCAGGGTTTCCATGAGCATCATTCACTGCATCCCAAACAAGGATTGAAGGTGGCGGGCGCCGCATTGAGTTTTGGCAGGAGCTAAAGGAATTGCACCGGCCATACGGTTTGATTGTGCTTTCCCCGTACACCTTAAAGCTTGGATGGGAGCTTGCTAGACTCCCGGGTGCGATTCAGCATTTGGCGGGTATGAACTCGTCGAAGGTGATTGTTGCAGTCAACAAAGACGCTGACGCGCCGATCTTCCAGCATGCTTCCTACGGCATCGTTGGCGATGTGAACGAGGTTCTGCCGGTGTTGGCGGAAGAGTTGGCTAAGGTGACGGGATAAACTATCCCTTCATCGAACAGGGCGGATGGATCGCAAGATCCAACCGCCCTGTTCTTTTTCCGTCCTAGTCTAGGGGACGAATTCCAATCGCAATACGGCGGAGCTATACCTCGGCATACCGCCTTGTGGAAATGCCACGGCTGCAAGGTAGCAAGTGGTTCCGATGGCACTGGAGTAAAACCCTGTGGGCGCACCGAAGGAAGCCGTGGCCTTGGCGTTTAAATCCAATACTCCATGCATATCGGTGGAGTGGGTAGCAGCGTAAAGGCCGCGGATACTGCGATGAGTTTGGCGGTCCCAGGTCAATGGAATCTTCACCCCCATTTCAAAAGGACCTATGCCAGTACTGGAAACCAATACCCGGTATGAGTAATGCGCGGCTTCTTCTGGGAAGGAAAGGTATAACTCTACATTCGATGCTGCCATTGCCGGAATCTGTTGTTGAGACGAAGTCAGGTATGGCAGGTAATCAAGCAGCACAACAGTTCCCGCAGCGTGATCTCCACCGACCTCGGCATAGTAGGAAGCGGCCAACAGTTCAGCTCGACCATCACCATCAATATCACCTGCAGATGCCACTGCATTGCCAAAATAACCATGCTCCTTAGTGCCGGAGAAGGTGTGCAAGAGCGATCCATTGGCACCTGAATAAATGCGAACCTCTCCGGATTCAGCAATCCCATTTGCATTGGCATGGTCTGCGCCGATAAGTAAGTCTACAACTCCATCGCGATCCACATCGCCGGCAGGGGCAACGGAACTGCCTAGCATCATGTAATACGCTTCACCTTCGAAGCGATAAATCAAGTCGCCAGTGGCGCCAGAATAAACTTCGGCGGCACCGCAATATTGCTTGTTGCCCACCGTTGCGTTGCGACCTCCCACGATGAAGTCGGCATAGCCATCTTGGTCGATATCACCCACCCCAGAAACATCTTCGCCACATTTTTTGAAAGCTAAACTGCCGATAACTTGATGGAGCAATGTCCCATCTAAACCGGAAAGTACGAACGCGGCCCCATCTTGCCCAGTGCCCATACCTCCCTGACCAAAAAAGGTCGACCCAATGATGATGTCGTCAAAACCATCTTGATTGACGTCGCCAAGTCCAGCGACGGAGTCACCGAAATAATCGATTTCGTCACCTCCAAAATCGAAGGTCCGATGAACGCGTATCAGTGTGCCATCGGCACCGGAATAAAGATAGGCGCCTCCCCCACTGGTGGAAATTCCAAAGCCAGCCCTGGGAGCGCCCACCACAATATCGGGTACGCCATCTCCGTCAACATCTCCGGCGCTACCCACGGAATCACCAAACCAGTCCCAATCGTTTTCGCCTACCCACTGATACAACACCGAGGCATTCAACCCCGAATAAACCGTAAGGGTGCCGCGCTCGGTAGCGGTACCCCGTGAGCCAACAGCGAAATCGGCAAAGCCATCCAAATCGAGATCCCCCACTCCAGACACTGCAATGCCGAAGACCAAGCCCAGATCACCTGGATTGAGGAGATGGAGAATCGATCCGTCGAGGCCAGAGCAAACGACTGCCATCCCGAAATTCGGCGCTCGCGGTGCGCCGAGGATCACGTCGTCGTAGCCGTCGCCGTTGACGTCACCCGCACCGGATACCGATTGCCCCAACGTGGCGTATGGGACGTGACCGTGGAAGCGGTGGGGAGTTTGCCATTCTCCGCCTACAGCTTGTGCGAAAACGGGTGAGACGAAGAACAGCGCCAGGAGGGGAAGGCCGAATAGCTGAGTCAAGCGGCGAGGTGAAATCTTCATGACGGTTCACATATGTGTTTGGCTTTCTTACTTAGCTTAACCAGAGGATTAGATTGTAAAGAGGAATTTCCGATCAAGCAACATCTTTTCTGTAAAAAGCAGCAGACTCATCAAATGCCTTCCA